>CALWKX010000038.1 GCA_944381375.1 uncultured Lachnospiraceae bacterium | reverse complement strand
GACTGTATCTATTTCGCAAATTATTGATTATAATGATGTAAACATTTTGGAACAAGAATACAATACTATCATGAATAATTTGAATCTAGAGAATATGCCCAAAGATGAGGCTCTCTTAGATGTAATTAAAGAAATTTTAGATGAAATCACAAAGCTCCGTCTAGATGAAGGAGATCGAAAAATTGTTGAAATGGAATATCAGCATCAACTTCGAAATGCGGTATGGGCAGCAGTTCCAAATGTAGGAGCTATTTTTGCCACCAGCAATCCAATTGCTATCGGCTTGACTCTTGCCACTCAAGTTGGCATCGGCTATATGAATTACCGACGCAACAAAGCCCAAAATGAACTTAATTATGAAAAAAGCAAATGGCAGCTCCAGCGCAATCGATTGCAGCATCTCCACGGTCTCCAGAAGCAACTGTTTGATACTGCTTGGCGTCTCGCAGATACTTATGAATTTCCTGATCAATACCGTTTGACCGCAAGTCAGATTTCTGAATATAATACAGCTCTCATGGAATCAAATCCTGTAAGGCGATATAACAATTTAAATGCCTTACGCTCCTCGTTTGATGCCTATCCGGCTTTTTGGTATCAAATAGGCAGTACTGCAAACAGCATTTTCAGAAATGATAAATATACACCTGATTTAGAAGCAAAATCAAGGTACAGAGCCTATGCCATCGAATGTTTTGAAAAATATCGCCAGCTTAATCAATTTAATCTGTTGCGTCATGATATATTAACATCCTCATGGGCATTAGAGTACCTAGAACTTATGGATATGAATCAGACACACGACTTCCAGGAAGCCCTCAGCTTAATTAAAACTGCTGAAGCATATTCTGGAAATGCTTTGGATGTTCTGGAATTGTGCGCTTTCGCCTATTTGCGAGTTCGGGATTATAAAAATGCAGCCCGGCTTTTTCATCTTTTAGTAAATAAGGACTATAATTCCGCTATTAATACACAAATTTTAAGCGGTCTATATATTCTGTCTATGCATAACGGTAATTCTGAGCAAAGAGCGAATGCCAAGTTTGAATATAGACAGCTGTATAATATTGCTGATCCAAAATATATCTTGGAAATGCCTCCGGAAAATATGGATCTATCGCAATGGGACCCTTCCTGGAATTATGAAGAAAATAAAAAAGAATCCTTCGATCAGTTTATTCAGCGACAGCAAGAAGAAAAAAAGCGCGATGAAGAGCTCAAGAATGAGGCCAAAAAGGAGGCTCGTCCATTCTATCAGCGGCCTATTCTCATCGCTTACCAGACCGGGCTTGAAGACGAAGCGGAGTATTTTTTAGGAATACTTAATGAGAATAGAAATAAACTGGATCCATCTCTTCCTTCTCCAAGCCGCTGTAAATTAAGCGATTATAAGCGCAACAGAGAAGAGTTGGAACGTAAGGGAACACATATAATAATGCTTGGCGATTCCAATGAAGCTAAAACCTTATACAAAAATGCCAATAACGGACGATGGGATTACTATAATTTAGGAATGCGTTTTGTTACATATGGTAACAAAACCGTGCTTCTTACTCGTCCTTTAAAAAATAATCAAATTGATGATTTAATTAAACTTGCAAGAGAGGTAAATGAGAAGCATCCGATTAAAATTCCTGATGCGCAAACTGTTAAGTGTACCTTCTTAAAAGAGCTCTTTGAAGGCCATTTTAACGAACCTACCGATGCGTTTGCTACTGTATTAACTAGTGTTTTACTCTCTCCATTACTTGTCTTGGGACAAACATGTGAAGGCATTGTAAATGGAATGCAATCCGCACAAAATTTATCTGTAAAAAAAGAACTTGATTTCTTACAATATTGTATCGCAATCTACCAGTATCTAGATAGCAAAAAAGCAATTATTGATTGAATCTAATTATCCTTTTTGAACTATTTAGATTTAATAATCATATTCAAGGGAAACAAGCTATGACAAAGGAAAACGCACTCTCCGCTACGGCAGAGCAATTAAACGATGATTTAACAGAATCATTTGATTTTGATGAATTAGAGGAAACACTCCAAAATCAATTAGAAGAGGAACTTGCAGATTTGCAGTTTCTAAAGGAAGAAAAAGATAAAATCGGAAGCCCGGAAAACCTTGGCAATGTTATTATGGATGTTGTATGGGAACAGTTTCTGAATCAAATTGCCACTACCGCTGGCGAAGATTTTATTAAGGCAAATAATGGCCTTCATCTTGATTTGAGGAATGAAGCTCATATTCAGACAACAGAAAATTTTGCTAAAGGCAAAATTGCTTCACATAATACTGATTTAAATTGTTTTTAAAGACTAATGTATGGTATACTGAAAGAAATGAGTTGGTTAACATATGAATAAATAGAAAACGAGATGTCACAGAGTGCTGTAATAGTTTCAATAATTCCTAATTCAGGTAAAGGTAATCCTGAAAGAGGATCTCGCTATAATTCTGCGGTTAATTATATAAATAATAATAAAAATAGTATAGCTGTTGTAATTTCTGAAGATAGAATGATAGATATTCTATAAACAAAATAATAATTTTTAAATATGACTCATAAAAGTGTTATAATATGTTAATAGAATTAATTTCAGATTGAAGGGGTGAATATAATGGGAAAGAAAACCTATATCTATACAGACATAAAACAGATCCATGAAATTAATAGGTTCCTTGAGGATGCCGACACTGTATTCAACAGCAGTCTTGATGCTTTTTCAGATGACAAGATGAAACAATATGCCAAAGGCAATGTAAGCATTGGTGGCAAAAGCATGTCACCTGCCATGAAAGGCGTTATAGGAGGTGCTGCTGTCGGTGCCGGAAGTGCTGTAATAACAGCAGGATCCGCTGCCGGAACCCTAGCAGGGGCCGGTGGGATTATAGGATCCGGTTTAGTCTCATCTGCTGTTGGCGGCACTGCAGCCGCAGCAGGAGGTTTTTTAGCTGCTCCTGTTCTTTTAGTCGCACTTCCTGTTGCCTTGGTAGGAGGAGTTATCATAGGCGGTCTATTTTCAAATAAGAAAAACCGTGAAGAAAAAGATCGTTTGCGGGAAGAGCTTAAGACATATCAAAATATAGCTAAAAAACAGAATGATTATATAGAAAAGTATCGCAGGGCTGTAAAGAAGCTTCAGGAGACTGTTGAAAGATGTAAAGCAAAGCTTGCAGAACAGAAAGACCTGATTGAAAAGCTTAATAACCAGATCCGACAGTATGACGCAATCCTCAAGAAAATGACAGAATATTTCAATAACCTTGAAAAAGACCTTAAGGAGGGAGGCGTACTTTCCTAAATGACTCAGAATGAATATAACAATCTCAATCAGGAGATCATTGATGTAATGCTGTATAACAAACAGCGGTCAGAAAGAGACATCAAAGCCATAACGGAATATATTCATGAATGTGAGGCTTTTCTAAGGGATATTGATGCCGTAAACGAGGAGGCAGAACAAACCCTTGATGACAGTAAGGAAACTATCAATGATCTGGTGCTTGCCCTTGCACGCCACAACATCCGGATCAATCTTCCGGGACCGGAAAGCGATCAGTCATTAGAGCCCGAAAACGACTATTTTATGCCGGATCCCGATGATCTGTTTGCTGCACCTGAAATGTCATGGGATGATATTGTAAAGGCAGCCAGAGAAAGCGGTATTCATGATACTACCATACATAAAATTCTATCTGACGAGGAAATGGTTCAGTCTAAAAAAGAATATGCGGATATAGCAAAGGCCTTTTATGATAAGGTAAAAAAAAAAAAAAAGGACT
>CALWKX010000037.1 GCA_944381375.1 uncultured Lachnospiraceae bacterium | reverse complement strand
TCGTGAGGATAGCGGCGGGGCCACACCTGTTCCCATACCGAACACAGAAGTTAAGCTCGCTTGCGCCTAAGGTACTTGGCTGGCAACGGCCCGGAAGAATTGGTACTCGCGAGTCTCTTTTTTTTATTGTATATGAAAAAGATGCTTCGCTCATAATAAGCTATGAGGTGAAATTATGACGAAACGCTTATTTTCTTTTCTTATCTGTGTAGCTTTTTTATTTATGTCAATTTTTTCTTTTACTGCAAAAAATATTTTTTTCCCTGCTCAAGAAAGTAATGTTCTTTCATCACAGTATACAAAAACTATATCGTTATATTATCCACGCGGGACTATATATGATAGAAATGGAATTCCTTTTACTAATAGAAATGATGAAAACAGTTTCGGACTTCCAATATTACAGACAGATATAACTCAAGTTGCTTATTATGTGACCGGAGAACTGATATATGAAGAAAATAATACTACATCTGATGGCTGTTATGGCGCCAATGGTTTGCAGCTTGCATATAATGAAATTTTAAATGGAGGTTCTCCTGTTAAGATCGTTGCTGAGGTTGATGCCGATGGTAATTTGTTAGGAGAAAATTATGTGCATGTGGTTAATGATCACTATAATGAAGGTGGTAATATCAGTATAACTTTGGATTTTGTTTGGCAAAAATTTGTTGAAGAAAAGCTAAAAGATATATGTGAGGAAAGAGAATATAAAGGCGCCTGTGTTCTATTGACAGAAATTTCTACAGGTAAAATTATAGTTATGGCTTCATATGGAGATTATATGAATAAAACTTTGCTCTCGTATCAACCTGGAAGCGTTATGAAAATAATAACTGCGGCTGCAGCTTTGGAGAATGGTATAGTGACGCCGCAAACTGAGTATGAATGTGTAAGTTCAGTAAATGTAGGTAATCAAACCAAATACTGTTCTGATAAAACTGTACACGGAAAAATATCTTTTGCACAAGCATTTGCTGATTCATGCAACTGCTGTTTTTATGAAACTGCCAAAAAGCTTTGCGTAGCTAACCCTGATGGAACTTATTCGTCAAAAGCATTGGATCTTGCTGTGCAGTGGGGTTTTAATATTTATGGCGAAAATATGCATAAAGAATTTGAGTTGGATTATGACGGGCATTATAGTTTTGTGCCTGATGTTTTGTATAATGAGCTTAATATATTTAATGCAGCATTAGGGCAGGGAGACATTCAAGCTTCTCCTTATATTATTAATAAAATTACTGCGGCAATTGCTAACGGTGGGAAAATAATTAAGCCTTATATAGTTGAAAGTGTTAAAGATCCTGCAGGTAATGATTTATTAGAAATAGATCATGAAGAATTCGATTTGGGTTTATCTGATTCTACAGTAAAAGCTTTAATAGATATGATGATTTTATGCGAAGAGAACGGAACAGCTTCGCATAATGATTCGGATGTGTACGGCGGCTTTGGAGGAAAGACCGGCACAGCAGAGAATTTGGAAGGCGCTCCGTCGCATTCTTGGTTTACGGGTTTTTTCCCTGCGGAAAATCCTGAATATGCACTGACGGTATTTATCGAGGAAGGAGGCGGCGCATCAGGGAATGCAGTATATTTATTTGATCAAACAGCACATCTTATTAATGATATGAATGCAATGTGACATAGATATATTTTTCAATATAAGGATCTGTTTTATTGACAATTTTATCTGTAAGTAAACAGATCCTTATTTGATCATCTTTTTTGCGGCTAATTGAGCGTTGGTCAGTGCGGTACAAACTATCATATGTAATAATAATTTGTTTTTTATTTTAAAATTGGATATAACTTTTTAATATATATAAGATGAAGTATGCATTATATGTATAATTGAGAATAAAATGAGGATTAATTTATGAAACATTGTGGGGCACAAAAATTAGAAACCGAGAGATTAATTTTAAGAAAATATGTGTACGAAGATGCTGAAGCAATGTACAAAAATTGGGCCTCAGATGAAGAAGTCACAAAATATTTGACATGGGAGCCACATAGCAGTATAAAAATCAGTCAGAATATAATCCAGAATTGGATAAATGAGTATTCTAATGACAATTTTTATCACTGGGCTATCACTTTAAAGAATGATCCGAATAATCCTATAGGAGATATTTCTGTGGTACATATGAATGAAAACGTTTCAATGGCTCATATCGGTTATTGTATTGGGAAAGCATGGTGGCATAAAGGAATTACTTTCGAGGCGCTGAATGCTGTTATGAATTTTCTATTTGACGTTGTTGACGTACAGCGTATAGAATCAAGACATGATTCCAATAATCCCAATTCAGGAAAAGTAATGAAAAAATGCGCAATGAAATATGAGGGGACTTTGCGCAGGTCAGATCGAAATAATCAAGGGATATGTGATGCTTGTTATTACGCGCTTTTGAAATCAGAACGTTAATAAATTTTTTTAAAATAAAAAAATGTCGAATATACTTTATATTGTATTTTGATATCTCTATCATCTATAAATAAGATTTTATTAAATTTAATGTTAATTTGTTAAGCTGACCATGAGTATGCTATAATAAAACAAATAAAGGAGGTATAATATGGAATTTTTAAAGAACGTAAAGTGGTTTTCACAAGGAGCTTTAAAATTTGATTTTCAGGGCAAGAAAATATATACTGATCCGTTTGACATTGATTCAAATTATAATGATGCAGATTATATTTTTCTCACGCATCCTCATTTTGACCATATTTCGCCTGAAAACATTGACAAGGTGATCAAAGACAAAACTGAATTTATTGTTGCAGAATCAATCGCTGATGAAATTAAACAATACTCACATCATAAAATAACAAAAGTCAATTCGGGCGATAAGATGGACTTTGTTGATTTTAAAATAGAAGTTGTTCCAGCGTATAATATTGTAAAAACACAATGCCATGCAAAAGAAAATGGCTGGGTAGGTTATGTTTTCAAATTCGGGGATGTTACGGTTTATTATACTTCAGATACAGAATATATTCCGGAAATGGAAAATATCAAAACAGACATTATATTTTTACCTCTCGGACAGACATATACCATGGAATGCGTTGAAGACGCTGTGAAAGCCGTAAAAGCTACTAATGCAAAAGTAGCTGTGCCTATTCATTTTGGCAAGTTTGAAGGCACTGAAGAGGACGCGGTAAAATTTGAAGCTTTGGCAGGTGAATTTGCTGAAGTTGTTAGACTTTGATGGACAGCTTAAAATATCTTTGCGAAGGAACAAAACTGCTTGGTCTTGATTTGGATTCTGTAATATTGTCAAATTTGACTGAGTATATGTACAAGCTTTTAGAATTCAATAAATACGTAAATCTGACTTCTATTACTGATGAAAAAGAATTTATCGAACTGCATATTTTAGACTCACTTACATTACTGCCTCACATCTCTAACTGCAAAAATATAATTGATGTGGGAACAGGAGGCGGATTTCCGGGGGCGGTTCTTAAAATCGCCCTGAATTCCTGCAATGTCGTATTGCTTGATTCTTCTTTGAAAAAACTAAACTTTATAGACAATACTTTAAAAGACATGGGAATCGAAAATTACCGTTGTGTTCACTGCAGGGCTGAACAATTAGCTCACGATAGCAAGTATAGACAACAATTTGATGCATGCGTTTCAAGAGCTGTCGCTGAGCTTTCTATCTTGACTGAGTTATGCATACCTTTTGTAAAAACAGGAGGAATATTTATAGCAATGAAAGGTCCTTCAGCGAAGCACGAATTAGAAGTTCAGAACAGCTTATATAAAAAAATGGGCGATATCGCAATGTGCTCATATCATATGAATCTTCCTTTTTCAAATGCTGAAAGGATATTAATAAAATATAGCGTTGAAGGGAAAATAAAGAAAGATTACCCAAGGCCTTACAGCGTTATTAAAAGAAAACCTTTATGCAATATCAAGTAATATCTTAATCATGCCAAGAATATAATCATGTGTAGGAGGCTGCATATGATTGGTGATTTTGTAAAAAGGTTTAAGAACACGACGTTGTTTTTTCTCATCTATATAATTATTGCCAGCATTTTAACGATTCCTTTTTATTTATTTAATATACCTTATTCGATAATAGGATTGGTATATTATATACTTATGTGCGTATTTATTGCTATATCGTCGGCAATAATGGCCTGCTTATCTGAAACTAAGGGATGGTTCAGCGGGCTTTTAAACGGTGTTGTTTTTATTGCTTTGCTTTTTATTTTTGTTGTTATCATAACTGGATTTAATATCAGCTATATGACTCTTCTTAAAAAACTTCCGTTGTTACTTTTTATTTCTTTTGCATCCGGTATTATTGGCGTAAATTTAAAAGCAAAGTAAAATACATAATATAAAATTAAGCAGGTTCATAGCCTGCTTTTTCTTTTTTACTTTTTAAAAGGATTGAAATAATTATCAATTTTTATTATAATATCTAAGTTAATCAAAGCCGCAAAGGATTTTTTAGATGAATAGAAATAAGTCGATCGTCAGAATTGGTGTTATTATATTGGCGCTTGTACTTGCTACAGTTATATTTTTTAATGGATTGCCAATCAGTAAAGTTATAGGTGTTTATGATATCAAACCTGTTAAAGATATGATAAGCTATGGTCTTGATTTGACTGGCGGTGTTTATGTTGTTCTTCAAGCCGATGAATCAGGCGGACAGATAGAGGACGATACGCTGGATAAAGCTATTGCTATTATCAGAACGCGTATAGATTCACTTGGACTTAATGAACCTTCCATTACAAAGCAGGGCAGTAATCGAATCAGAATCAGTATACCAGATATAGAAGATGAATCTGCTGCTATAGAAATAATTGGCAAAACAGCTCAATTGGAATTTGTCGCTCCGGATGGCACGATAATTTTAACAGGCGAGCATGTAAAAAATGCTGAATATGCTTCTTATTATAACAGCACGTACGGTACTTATTCACCATCTGTAAAGCTTACTCTTACGGACGAAGGTAAGGAAATATTTAGCGAAGCTACTGCTAAATATATAAATCAGACAATAAGTATCAAACTCGACGGAGAAGTACTTAAAACACCAACAGTAAGCGCTCAGATAACTGATGGAATCTCTTATATTACAGGTTTGGACAGTCAGGAAGAAGCAACACAGCTTGCAATATTAATAAAAGCCGGGGCTTTGCCTGTTAGTTTTTCAGTTGTGCAAACGCAAACAATAGGACCCACTCTCGGACAAGATTCTTTGGAAAAAGGTCTTATAGGTGGCGTAGTAGGATTTTGCCTGATTCTTCTATTTATGCTTATATTTTATAAACTTCCAGGTTTGGCGGCGGATATTGCTTTAGTAATTTATGTAGTAATGATGATGTTTGTATTGGCTTTATTCAAGGTGACGCTTACGCTTCCTGGAATTGCCGGAATAGTTCTCTCGATCGGGATGGCTGTAGATGCAAATATTATCATTTATCAACGTATAAGAGAAGAAATACAGAATGGCAAAACAGTTATGTATGCTTTAAACTCGGGTTATTCCAGGGCTTTGACTTCGGTTTTGGATGCAAACATTACAACATTAATAGCCGGATATGCGTTGTTTTTGTTTGGTTCCGGAACTATACGCGGATTCGCTCTTACTTTGATGATCGGTGTTCTTTTGAGCATGTTCACTTCTATTTTTGTCACCAAAAGAATACTTAAAAATGTAATTGCCATAAAAGGCGAAGCGTCTCCTTCTTTTTTCGGCGTAAAAGAAACTGCCGTCAAAAGAAGCTTCAATTTAAATGTCAGTAAAAATTTTAAAATTTATTTAATTCTTCCATGCATTGTTATATTGGCAGGTTTAATATCATTCTTTATCAGAGGCTTGAATTTGGGCATAGATTTTATGGGCGGAACTATAATGCAAATCGAGCTTGGCCAACAATTTGATACTGAAGATATCAGACAGATCACTGACCTGTACGATGAGAATGCAGATATTACTTATGCAGGTGAAAATAACACGCAGGTGATTATTACTTCAAGGATTGATTTTAATGACGAATTAAAGGCGGAAATCTTAAGTAAATTTGAAGAAAAGTATAATCTTACGGATGATGCGTTGTTGTCTTTGGATACAACAAGCGCTGTAGTTGGCAAAGATTTGCAGAAACAAGCGTTTTTAGCTTCCTTGGTAGCGATAGTATGCTTGCTTATATATATCACTATAAGATTTGAATTTTTATTTGGCGTAGCTACAATTTTGGCGCTTCTGCATGATTTATTGATCGTTTTATCAATATATTCAATTTTCCAAATATATGTGACTTCGAATTTCATTGCTGCAATGCTTACGATCCTGGGATATTCAATCAATGCAACAATAGTTGTTTTTGACAGAGTAAGAGAAGAGCGCAAAAAGCTGGGTATGAACGAATATGCGAAAACTATTGATGTAAGCGTAAATAAGTCTCTCAGCCGAACATTGCATACTACTATTACGACTCTTTTAACAATGGTTGCCATGTATATATTCGGTGTTGATTCAATACGAAGATTCATCCTGCCAATGATGATTGGTTTTATATGCGGTACTTATTCATCGCTTTTCGTCGCAGGTCCTTTGTGGTATCTGTTTAAGAAAAACAGCAAACCCAGAAAGAAAATAAAACGTGCATAAAACATATAAGCGCAGCGTTGCTGTGCTTATATATTGGTTTTTTTATTATGGAATATAAAATTATTAAGCAAAGATTTCATAATTACAGTGGTGAAGATTTTATCTCTTCTGTACAAACTCAATTCGGTTTGTCCGAGCTAAGTGCAACATATCTTATTCGCAAGGGTTTATCTACGCTTGGACAAATTGAAGAATTTCTGTATCCAAAGGAACAGGATTTATTTGATCCGTTTCTTTTTTCGGACATGAAAAAAGCTTGCGGCAGAATACAAGACGCTATATGTAATAACGAAAAAATAATTATATATGGAGATTATGACTGCGATGGTGTATGTGCCAGCGTTATTCTTTATAAAACGCTTAGTAATTTGAATGCACAAGTCTCATGTTATCTTCCGGATAGATTTACCGAAGGATATGGTTTCAGTGAAGAGGGTATTAACAATATAAAAGATACCGGAGCGACTCTTATTATATCTGTCGATAATGGTATAACAGCATCAAAGGAAATAAATCTTGCAAAAAAATATGGAATAGATGTGATCATAACTGATCATCATATATGTCCTGATAATTTGCCTGACGCATATGCGATCATCGATCCTAAAAATAAGCTGGACAGATATCCGTATGAGCATTTATGCGGCGCGTCTGTTGCTTATAAAATGGCTGTTGCGTTAATGGGAGAGTCTGTAACTTTGAAAGAAGAACTTCTTGCTTTTGCAGCTCTCGCCACGATAGCAGATTTGGTACCGCTTACGCTTGAAAACAGAACTATTGCTTCAATAGGTATAGCGCAGATAAAGAAAGGCGTTAATTTAGGGTTAAAAAAATTAATCGACGTTGCGGCAATAAATAAAGAATCTATAACGGGAGGGAATATAGCTTATCATATAGCGCCTCGCATTAATGCTTGCGGTAGATTATATAAAGCTGATATCGCCCTAAAATTGTTTTTGACTGAGGACGAAGAGGAAGCTTCATTGCTTGCGAAAAAGCTAAATTCAATAAACGAGGAAAGGAAACAAATAGAAAATAACATTACGCAGGAAGCTGAATCTTTTATAGAAAGATATAATCTGCTCGAAGAAAAAAATATTCTTATAATAAAACTTGAAAACGTCAATGAAGGCGTTATTGGAGTCGCTTGCGGCAAAATAAGCGAAAAATACAATCGTCCGGCAATAATATGCGTTGAGAAGGACGGTATTATAAAGGGTTCGGCCCGCAGCGTATCCGGTTTTGATATATATAATGCTATGGTGGCTGCAAATGATGTTTATATTAAATTTGGTGGACATTCACAAGCTGCCGGGTTTACCATAGATGCGTCAAATTTTGAAAAAATGAGTCTTGCCATAAAGAACGCTGCAAAAGAAAGCGGCATTGAACGTTTTATGGTAAAAAGAACATATTATGATATTGAAGCCGTAAGCTCTTTTTTGACAGAAAAATCAGTGCGTGAGTTATCTCTTTTTGCACCATATGGCATACAAAATCCCAGCCCCGTATTCCGTTTGAGCGGTGTATATATTCGTAACATATCTGTTATGGGCTCGGCGCAACAGCATTTGAGATTCAATATAATACATAAATTCAGTAATTTTAATGCAGTTGCATTTTTTATGGCGGATGCTTATGCCAATGCGCTGCATGAAGATAAAAAATACGACGTGCTTTTTTCCGCTGAAATTGATACATATAAATCTACAGGCGGTATAAAGCTCATAGTAAAACAAATAACCCCTCATTATGAATGTGATCAGGCTTATTATGCAAGTTTGTATGAGAGTTTTATATATAGCAATTCCGGAGTGAAGAAATCTTTCGTTCCGATTTATGCATCAAATATTAATGTTGAAACTGCTATTGATAATTTCTCCGAGTCTGTTTATATACTTAATGGCAAAGACACTTATTTGAGATGCATTTCTTATGCTCATTACAAAAATTTAAATACGGTTTTCAGTTATGCAACCGATATAAGTCCGTTTGAAAGCGAAGCGGTTAATATAATCGTTAATCCGACTGAGGATATAAGTAATTATTTTACCGGTAAAAAAATCTTTGTATTGGATCCGCCGTGTTTTTGTGGTTTTTCAGATGATATTTACAATAAAGACATGTTCTATTTAAGAAACTACAGGTATGTAGCAGATATCGTAATCAACAGAGATTACATTGCATTTGTCTATAAGAGATTAAGAGCTTTGGACGCTTTTGGAGGTAAAATAGATAAATTTATAGACTATCTTAATACTGAAAGCGAGAAGGAAATTAATTATTTTACATTCCGATTATGTCTGGATATTATGAGTGAAATGCAAATAATAGAATATAAAGTTTCTGATAATGTTCTTAGTTTATCATTTTGTAAAATAACAGATCATAAAGACGTAAAATATACGCCTACTATGTTAAAATTAAATTGCACAACAGTAAGTACGGAGGGGTAAATGGATCTAAAAACAAAAATAAGAGTTATCGAAGGATTTCCTTCAGTCGGTATAAGTTTTAAGGATATCACTACATTGCTTCAGGATAAGGATGCTTTTTATGAAGCTGTAAATATGCTTTGCGATTTAGTTGATACAAAAGTAGATATAGTTGTCGGACCCGAAGCGCGTGGTTTTATGTTCGCAGCTGTGACCGCTTATAAACTAAAAGCAGGTTTTGTGCCAATACGAAAAAAAGGAAAACTGCCGTTTGATACAGAACAGTATACATACGATTTGGAATATGGTGTCGATACTATTGAAATACATAAAGACGCAATATCAAAAGGACAGAAAGTTTTATTGGTGGATGATCTTTTAGCAACAGGAGGAACATTACATGCCTGCGCAAAGCTTGTAGAAAAATGTGGAGGAGAAGTTGTTGGTATAATTACACTTATAGAACTCGAAGAATTAAAGGGAAAAGACAAGCTTTCCGAATATAATGTCAAGTCACTTATCTCATATGATAAATAACATATAATAAAAAGCAAAGCGTTAGCTTTGCTTTTACTCTACTTTATAATCGCTGTAACCAATATCTTCTTTTTCAGGCATAATCAAAGCAAGGATTATATAAAGTATGATGCCCAAAATTGCTTTCATAAAAATTAACGATATAGCAACATACGCTATTCTGACAATCGTTGCATCTATTTTTAAATATTGAGCAATCCCGCTTAAGACGCCCAAAATATATCCTGTTGATTTATCTTTATATAATTTTTTCATCTTTTATCAGAGAATAATATCAAAAAAGTATTAGTATATAATTATTATTTTATTAAATTTGAATTATTATTATAATTTAATCTACAGCGCTTAATATATCATTGATGCTGGGATCTTCGTTTACTTCTTCCGTAGTGTGACTGTTGCCTATAAATATTGCCCCTTCATCAATTATAAGGCTTTTTACTTGTGCGTTTCCAGTTAATTTGCCTGTTGAAAGTATTTTGAGCTGCTCGCATTTTACATCGCCCTCAACCGTGCCTATAATATGGACATTTGTAGCATTCAATGTGCCCGTTATTAAAGCATTGCGGCCAACAATCAGGTTTCCGGATATATTGATATTGCCTTTAAGATTACCTTCAAATCTTATAGAATTACCGGCAGTAATATCTCCGACAAATACAACGTCACTGCTGATAATTGTATCAACCTGCTCATAGTTTACTCTGTTGACTGTTTGAATTTTGCTTTTCATCTTTCCCATCCTCTAATTTAGTGTAATATAATTCAATGGATCTTCTTTAACGTTATTATACCATACTTCAAAATGCAGATGATTGCCTGTGCTGTAGCCTGTAGAACCAACGCGGCCAATCAGATCGCCTTTCTCAACAGTATCTCCTACCGAGACAAGAATTTGGCTTAAATGCCCATATACTGTTGTGTAACCGTATTTATGTTCTATTATTATGCAATAACCCAAATCTCCGTACCAATATGCAACACTGACAGTACCGGCGGCAGAAGAATACACGCCTGTACCGTAGGGGGCAGCAAGATCTAATGCAGCATGAAATCCGATACGCGGAGATGTTCTGTAGCCGAATGTGTCTGATACGCTGTATGATGCGTTGGGATCAAGAGGAAAATAGTCAGGATATGCGTTTGCGTAGCTGTTTACTTCTTCAATTTCAGTATGTAATCCTTCATAGACAGTCTGCTCTTCAGTCATGGACAAATCAAGTTTCGTAAGCTTATCCTTTATTTGATCAATATCGCTGCTTAAATCGAAACTTGTAATATCATCGCTTGATATATAATAATTCATATATGCGCCTTGGCTGCTGCCACTGGCGCCTGCATCATCGGAATACAACTGTGCCATGGATTCATTAAGCCCTTCAAGACTTCCTTCATTGTCTAGCATTTCTTTGATTTCAGTCTCTAGAAGATTTAGATAAACCAGCTTATCATTTATCTGTTTTGAAAGCTCGTTCATTTCGTATAATTGTACTTGCTGGTCTTTGTTTATACTTTGAAGAGCTATAAGGTCTTGTTTGCTCATATTATAGCTTGCTAAAAGCCCCACGTAAGACACAGCCAGCATTATAGCGCAAACTATAAATAATCCAACGAAAAAAATTATATTTTTAGCTAAAAATGAAGATATGGAAAAAGTGAATGTCTGTCCTGAAGTGTTAGGAGTAATAATAAATGTATATTTCTTTTTATGTTCGTGTTTAGCCTTTTGAAATGCACTTTTTTTATTTGCCATAATAATGTACCCAAGTACCGCTTGATTAACTATCATTATTATACTATTTATGCGCTACCTAAACAAGAATCATTTAAACAAAAAGTGATAAATTTGTTACAATTTGAAAATACAAGTTTTCAGATAATGTACAACAAAAGTGGGTAATGATTTATTCATGTGATATTTGTTTTAAATTTATTGAAGATAAAATTAATTCTTTATATAATACAAATATAAAAAAATAATAGGGGCCGGAGATGAAAACATTTGATAAAAAGACAATGGATTTGAATCATGATTATTTGGAATTGCTTTCGGAAAAATTTCCTGGAATCCAAAAAACTGTTGCTGAAATAGTAAATCTCAATGCGATTTTACATCTCCCCAAAGGAACTGAACATTTTATTTCAGATATACACGGCGAGTATGAAGCGTTTGAGCATGTGTTGAGAAATTGCTCAGGGAGTATCCGCAGCAAAGCGGAGGAGCTTTTTGGAGAAGAAATGAATGATGATCAGCTTAATGATTTTCTGAGTCTTGTATATTATCCGGCGGAGAAACTATCTTTGTTGAAAAAAGAATACAAGCTTGATCATCAGTGGTATGTTGACAATATAAACAGATTATTAAGATTGTGTCGGCTTGCAGCCAGCAAATACTCCCATTCCAAAATCCGAAAATCATTTCCTGAAAATTTTGCATATATTATGCAAGAGCTTATATTTCAAAATGCCGTAAAAGGCAACAGGGACGATTATTACGCGCAAATAATAGGTTCTATTATTCAAACAGGAGCAGCCGAAGATTTTATAATTGATATTTCAAAAACAATTTGCAAACTTACAATAGATCATCTGCATATACTTGGAGATATTTACGACAGAGGAGCTGGCGCTCATTTGGTTATGAATACCTTGTTAGATTATCATACCATTGATATTCAATGGGGCAATCATGATATTTTATGGATAGGTGCAGCTGCAGGCTCTGCCGGATGTGTGCTGAATGCTGTGCGCATTTGCTTAAGATATGCTAATACGTCGATTTTGGAACAAGGATACGGTATCAATCTATTGCCGCTTTCTTTATTTGCGTCAGAAATTTATAAAGATGATGAGACTCTTGATAAATTTATGCCGAAAATAAGTGATGAAATACCTGATATAGATGATAAACTCCTTGCTATGATGCAGAAAGCTGTAGCTGTAATACAATTTAAAATAGAAAATGAGATAATAAAACGTCATCCGGAATACGGTATGAATGGGCGTATGCTTATAGATAAAATAAGCAGCGATAAAAAAAGCATAGTAATTGACGGAGTTCAGTATGAGTTGAACAGCAGTTTTTTCCCAACAATTGATACCGAATACCCTGACAAGCTTACCAGTGAAGAGCATAAAGTCTTGAAATTGCTCATAGAATCGTTTACAAAGAGCGAAGCGCTTCAGCGCCATATTAATTTTATGATGAGTAAAGGAGGCATGTATAAAGTATTCAATAATAATCTTCTAATGCATGCATGTATTCCTTTAAATGAAGACATGTCGTTGAAAGAAGTCAGTGTTGACGGGCAAATGTATAAAGGCAAAGCGTTGCTAGACAAACTTGATGAGAAAGTGCGCAGAAGCTTTTATATTAGAGATGATACGGATATTTTCTGGTTTCTTTGGTGCGCTCCTGATTCACCTCTTTTCGGCAAAGATAAGATGGCTACTTTTGAAAGGTATTTTATTGATAATAAACCTCTTCATAAGGAAAATTACACGCCATATTATCGGAATATCGAAAATCCGCAAATGGCGTTAAGTTTATTTGAAGAATTTTCTATTGCTGAACAAGGCGGACATATCATATGCGGACATGTACCTGTTAAAGCCGTAAAAGGAGAAAATCCCATAAAGGCGCAGGGACTTATTATTTTGATTGATGCAGGCTTTTCTAAGGCATACCAAAAACAAACCGGAATGGCCGGTTGTACCTTGACATTTAATTCATACGGTATGACGCTTGTTATTCACGAACCGTTTGAATCCATACAGAAAGCTGTAAAATATGGAGTGGATATAAAAAGTGAACATCGTTTTGTAGAATCCGTCAGTAAGCGCATGCTTATAAAAGATACTGATATCGGCAAAAAATTAAAAAAACAGATTTATTATCTGGAAATGCTGTTGTATGCATATAAAACAGGTTATATAAAAAATCAAGGCGATAGCTAAATAGCTACCGCCTTAAAAAGTTGAGAAAGATCGCTTTGGTATAAGGTCTCCTTTTCAAGCAGCTCAAATGACAGCGTATCAAGAAGATAGGAATGGTTTTTCATTAATGATAATGCTTTTTCATAACTTTCATTTATTATCGAGCATATCTCATCATTTATTTCTTTAGAGATGTTTACGCACGTTTGCGTATTGTATACTCTGTTTTTCCAATTACTGCTCATGCCATAGTTTAGTATCATGCTTTCTGCTATTTCGTTTGCAGTTTTCAAATCATTCTGTGATCCTGTAGTGATCTCAGAAAATACCGTTTCTTCTGCCGCTCTTCCGGCAAGCAGGATACATATACGGTTTTTCATTTCTTTTACACCAATCAGCATGTTTTCTTCTTTCATATTTGACATGGTAAAACCGAGAGCTTGTCCGTGTGGTATAAGTGTTATTCTTTCTGCGATGGTGCCATTTAGAATATATTCCGCCATTGCGTGACCTGCTTCATGCCATGCTATTAATTTTTTTTCTCTTTCTGTGAGAATCATATCTTTGTTTTTTAATCCGGCTACTGTTTTTATTATTGCTTCATTGAGTTCTTCATCGGAAATTTTCGGCTTCTCTTTCTTTATGGTTAAAAGTGCTGCCTCATTAACAATATTAGCTAAATGAGCTCCGCTGAAACCGCACGTTCTGTTTGCAAGTTTTGATATATTCACATCGTTTTCTACAGGCTTGTTTTTCAAATGATGAATAAGAATTTTTTCACGAGAACGTGCGCTCGGTATTCCTATATAAATTTGTCTGTCAAACCTCCCAGGCCTTAAAAGCGCTTTGTCAAGCATATCAATTCGATTTGTTGCTCCTATTACAACTATTCCTTCATATTGTTTGAATCCATCAAGTTCAACCAAGAGCTGGTTAAGGGTCTGATCGCGTTCAGAATTATTATCAGTGTTTCTCGTAATACCTATGGCGTCAATTTCATCTATAAATATTATACAAGGAGTTTTTTTCGCAGCTTTTTCAAATAAAGCCCTTATTCTGCCAGCTCCGACACCAACGAACTTTTCTATGAATTCCGATCCCGAAGCATAAATAAAACCCGCATTTATTTCATTTGCCAAAGCTCTGGCAAGAAGCGTTTTGCCAGTTCCCGGAGGTCCGTAAAATAGAACTCCTTTTGGTATTTTTGCTCCGAATGATTTATATTTATTGGGGTATAAAAGAAAATCGCCTATTTCCCTAAGTTCTTCTTTTATTTCATCCATACCAGCAACGCAATCAAATTTTTCTTTAGTGTTTTCATCAGCCCATGAGTGTTCAGCGCTGTCAGCTATACTGTAAGGCTGAAAAGAATAAGGCTTATCTTCGGGATTTGTTTCATGGTATTGTTTTTTCTTTTTTATGATAAGCCAAATAAAAGAAAATATTATAATTAAGCTAATTATTGTTACACTCAGCATAAGGGTTGGAGACATCACTTTCCTCCTTTGATTTTTAATATATAATCTTTATATATTTTTAGATCAAATAAAAACAAATATACAAAAAATGATTAATGTATGATATAATTACATAAGAATAAATTCGGAGGTTTATCGATGGGTAACGACGATGCTAAAGAAAAAATGGATGCTTTTATAGAAAAGACAAAAGTAATTGCAAATCAAGCTGGTAAAAAAGCTGGTGAAATCGCTTCTGCAGTAGGGGAGAAGGCTGAAGAAATATGGGACGCGACGAAAAAGAAGATCGCAATAGAGAAACTTGAATACAAAATCAATAAAGCGTTTAAGAAACTCGGGAAAGAATATTATGAATCTGTTAAAAATGGCATAGCATACACAGATAACACGCTTGTTGAAGAAATTAATCAAATGTATCAAGCAATTGATGATATCAACGCTGATAAACAAGTTGATATTGACATTGACGATGACGAAAACGAAGATGAATAATAATTGATTTCTAATAAGCTTTTGGGTATACCAAAGGCTTATTTAACGTTACAATTGAAAGGATTTATTATGATTGTTTTGTATGTAATACTGGCCTTAGTCGTCATATTAATTATATGGGCAGTGGTTAGTTATAACTCATTTGTGAAAACGAAAAATACCATTGAGGAAGCTTATTCCACAATGGATGTTTATTTGAAAAAAAGATTTGATCTTATACCGAATCTTGTCAATACAGTAAAAGGCTATGCCGCACATGAGGCTGAAACGCTTCAAAAGACGATTCAAGCGAGAGCAGAGGCTCAAAAAAGCGGAAACAACGCCAGAATCATGGAAAGTGAAAATGCGATTTCAGATGCGCTTAAAAGTATTCTTGCACTTGGAGAAGCTTATCCTGATTTAAAAGCAAATACGAATTTTCTTACTTTGCAACGTCAGCTTGAAGCCACTGAAACTGATATTGCTCAATCAAGGAAATATTACAATGCAGTTGTTAAACAGTTCAATACAAAATGCGAATCATTTCCTTCTTCGATTATAGCGTCTATGTTCCGTTTCGAAAAGGCACAGATGTTTGAAGTTATTGATGCTTCGCAAAGAGAAAATATTAAAGTCGAATTTTAGAAAATGAAAAAAATATTGTGTTTTATTACTGCCGTTATTTTGTGCGCCTTCGTATCGATAAATACAGTTGATGCAGCCGAAGCTTTCGTAATTGAAAATTATGAAGTTGTTGCTGATGTGTATGAGGATAATACAATACGTCTGACGCAAAATATAACAATGAATTTTTCAGACTCACGGCATGGGATAATACTTTCAGTACCGTATATATCCGAAATAACCAGAGTTGTGGACGGCGTGGATCATACAGACCGTATAAAGATCAAAATAACTGATATAAACGTAGCTGATGATGAATTTTCTGTAAGCAGAAGCGGCGGTTATTATGAGATCAAAATAGGCTCGGCTGATTCATATGTGTATGGCAATAAAGTATATAAAATTAGTTATACGATGCAGTTGCCTGATGATGGGATCAGCGAATATGACGATTTGTATTTGAATCTTATAGGAACCGAATGGGATTGCCCAATATATTCCGCTTCATTTGTTATTAATATGCCGAAAGAATTCGATTCTTCATTAGTAAAATTTACTTCAGGCAGATATTATTCAACTGATGAAGACGGTGTTGCTTTTACGGTTGACGGCAATACAATTAGAGCAAATATAATTGAACCGCTGAATAACTATAATGGTGTTACCCTGAAAGTACAACTTGAGAACGGATATTTTACCAGTCAAACCAATCTTTTTTCTGGTTGGATATTTGCGTTGGTATTTTCTGTAATATTGCTTATTATATCAATAGTTTTTTACTTTAAATATGGGGTTGATAAAAAACTATATCCTACAGTGGAATTTTACCCTCCTGAAAATATTACGCCGGCGGAAGCAGGATTTATAGTTGACGGCGCAGCAGATAATAAAGATATAATTGCTCTTATCACTTACTGGGCTGATAAAGGTTATTTGACAATAAAAGAGTTGGAAAATGACGAATTTGAGCTTGCTAAGTTGAAGGATTTGGACGATAAAGCAAAGGCGTTTGAAAGAACGGCTTTTAGAGGGCTGTTTCAAAAAAGCAATATAGTACATTCAGGATTTCTTAAAAAGAATTACTATGAATACCTTTCTGCGGCTAAAACGTCTCTTTCAAATAGCTTTAATGTGAAAAGCCGCAGGCTTTATGATACTGCAGCCAATAAAATGCAATTTTTCAGCATCTTATTCAGCATTCTAATATTTCTTATTAATGCTATAGTTTATCACTATGATGCTTACTATTATGTGTTTGCTGCTGTAGCTTCTGCGTTTTTCCCTGCAGGGCTGGTACTGTTTTTGGCTGCAATATTTGCTACAATATCAATATCTAAATTCCATATAAGAACTCGTGTAGTTACGTATGCGCTTTTTGGTTTATCGCTTATTGTATATGGAGGAATTCAGATTTATTATCTTACGACACTCATAGGGCTTACCTCATATCCTTTGTGGAGTTTTGGGATTTCAATTATATGCTCAGTAATATCGTTGATATTTGCACAGTTTACTTCAAAACGCAGTGAATATGGTACGCAAATGTTGGAAAAATTATTGGGGCTGAGAAATTTCATGGAATTGGCTGAAAAAGACAGGTTAGAAACACTGGTAAATGATGATCCTTCATACTTTTACAGAATAATGCCTTATGCATATGTTTTAGGAGTAAGCGATGCATGGATAAAGAAATTCGATCAAATTGCTATAAGCCCTCCGTCATGGTATTATTCGCCGTATTCTTATCCGAATATGTTGTATTTTAATATGCGAATTATGCATAGTATGCGCTTGTTAGGTTCAAACATGAGTACTCCTCCTGTAAAACACAGCGGTGGCAGTACTGGCGGCGGATTTTCTGGCGGCGGTGGATTTTCCGGCGGCGGTTTTGGTGGCGGCGGCGGAAGAAGCTGGTAAATTGAAAAAACAGTCCCTTCGCAAAAGGGACTGTTTTTTATTAGATTATATTGCTTATTGAATTGTTTTATACTATTTTTTGAAATTCGGCTGCAAGTTTTTCTATAGCTTTTTTTTCAATTCTTGATACATATGATCTTGAAATATTTAAAAGTTGCGCGATTTCAATTTGAGTGTACTTTTTGTGATTATCGAGCCCATAACGCATTTTTATGATAATACGCTCACGCGGTGTTAATGACATTTCAATATAATTTTTGAGCTTTACGCTTTCCACAGCTAAATCTACTTTTTGTGATATATCGTCTTCACATCCTACGACTTCTATTAACGTTACGCTGTTACCTTCTTCGTCAGCCCCTATAATGTCTTCCAAATATACATTCATACTGAGTTTGTTTTCGTTTCTTATTGCCATAAGTATCTCATTATCAATGCATTTTGCTACATAACTGGCAAACTTTGTAGCTTTTTCGGGTTTATATGTATTGACGCCTTTGATTAATCCTATAGTGCCTATCGACAAAAGATCTTCTTGTGATATGCTGCATGATGCATATTTTTTGCTTACATGGGCTACAAGTCTCAAGTTGTGTATTATTAGTTTTCTTTTTGCGTCTTGATCATTTTTTTCACTCATTAAGCGTATATATTTTGCTTCTTCTTCCATAGACAACTTTTCTTCGAAAGAATTACTGCCGGAAAAGTAGCCTAAAAAGAAAAATACATCCTGCAGCAGGGATAATACATCATAAAAATTAAATACCATTCGCCCCTCCTCAACGCTTCTACATTATATGAAAGTTGAAGCCAAATCATAATTACGGAAATAATATTAAATTTGTCTTATGTCATTGAAATTATTATTTAGTTATATAAAAACGCATATTAGAAACATTCCGGCCTAATTTTCAAATGCGTAATATATATCCGCTTTATCATCCGTTATCACAATTTTGTCTATCAAAAGTCGTATGACGGCCTTTTTTTCATCAAACGACAGATCGTCCCATACCATGTTCAAATTTGTTATTTTGTCTAAAAAAAGTTGATTTTTATCATTATAGTAATTTATATTTTTTAATTCCTGTACAAGAGCCTTTTTCTGTTCGCTTAATTTGATTAATGAAGCTTTTATTTCATCAGTAGCTAACCCTTCTGAGATAAAATTTATCAGGTTGTTGATTTTTTTATTTACTTCAGCAATATTTTTTTTAATAGCAGTGATGTTTAACTGATGAGCATGATCTTTCTTGTTTTCTATCTGTTTGGGATTCAACGAAAAGGCAAAAAGCTGCCCAAGGACTGCGTCTTCAATTTCATAAGCCCAATGTTTTTTGTTTTGGCAGTTCGGGTCTTTTATCATATATTCTTTGCTCGATTGTTGAGAATAGCAGCAAATTTTGTATCCTTTTTTACCCCATTTTTGGTATCGCATTTTACTTCCGCATTTACCGCAATAAATAATTCCTGATAAAAGGAAAGATCCTTGTTTTAATTTGCTTTTGCTCCTTTGACGAATAAGCTTGGCAGTTTCGTCAAATATTTCTTTACTTACTATTGGTTCATGAAGTCCTTCATATACAGTTCCTTTATATTCTATAAGCCCGCAGTTGATTTTGCTTTTCAAAATTTGCATAACGATTTTGTCGTATTTTATATTGAAATATTTAGCAATCCTTTCAGCAGACCATCCGCTTAAATACAGCTCAAACATTTTTTTTACGCTTTCGGCGCGTTCGTTTTTCACAAGTATGCCTTTGCTTTTATCATAGTCATAACCATAAGGAAGCTTTCCTCCGCCAGGCCAATAACCGCCTTTTATGCGTTCTTTCATACCCATTCGAGTTCTTTCTTTTATGGTTTCTCTTTCAAGTTGTGCAAAAACGGAAAGAATACCTATCATTGCTTTCCCGTAAGCAGTAGTGGTGTCAAAATTTTCGCTGATAGAAATAAAATCCACTCCGTTTGGAATGAATACTTCTTCGATCAAATATAATGTATCCTTTTGACTTCTTGACAGTCTGTCAAGTTTATAAACGATAACAATATTAACTTTTTTATTTTTGCAGTCTTGTATGAGCTTAGTAAGCATTGGCCGGTTGATGTTACTGCCGGAATAGCCGCCGTCTACGTAATAATCATAATCTTTGATTTGCTTTACTTCGCAGTATTTTTTCAGCAATTCTTTTTGAGCGTCTATAGAATATCCTTCATTTTGCATATCAGTAGAGACACGTGCGTATAAAGCAGCTTTCAAACTTTTATCTCCTTGTTAAGCGCATCGTTATTGTTTGACAAGGATGTTAAAACCGCCCTATTTATAATCCTATACAATGATTCACTTTTGATTGAAACTTCTTTAGGATCGCTTATTTTCCCGTTGATATGATTTATCACTGATATACTCATCTTGATATTTATTATTGACAAAGGATCGAGTTGTAAACTAAAAAAGCATTAAAAAATTTCATAATTCATATGATGTAATATGAAAAAGAAGAAGTTATTAATATTTTTTATTGTTAATATATTTTTGTTGTTTGTATCTCTGTTTTGTTTCATTTACCACAAGATAAATACTGTAAGCTTAACCGTAAACAGTCAGCTTCCGCCAAATTTTGACGAATTAATAAGGCAGGAATATGGTAAATCAGAGTATGCCGTTGTTAGAGGCAATATTAGAATTGATATAGAAAAATTCGATATAATCAGGTATTTTATCAAGTATTCATGGGTTACGGATGACCAAAGCAGTTTTGATATATTGATCAATATAGAAACTTTAGACAAAAGCGATTTGGAAGGTGCAGCTTATTGCGTTCTGGAATATGACGGTGAAAAAATTTCGCCGTATTATCAAGAATTAAGAGATTATCCTTATAACGAAAATGAGTCTCTGAATTATAAAAAGCAGTTATATGCGCGATTTGATCCTTTTTTTAAAAAAAATATTTCAAACTTTAATGTTCATGTTTACTTCGGCGAAGATGAATATGTTTTGCAAGATATTCCATTAATATTCATTTTAAATTAAGAATACTTAGTTTCAGAGCATATATGTGCTATAATATGAAAAAACAATCGGTAACATTATGGAAGGCAAACTATTTGTTATAGAAGGTACTGATGGCAGCGGAAAACAAACTCAGGCCGATATGCTGTATAACAGGCTTTTAAAAGAACAGCGCAAGGTAGTAAAAATAGGGTTTCCTAATTATGACAGCGAATCATCTTCGTTGGTGAAAATGTATTTAAACGGAGAATTCGGTGCTGATCCTGATTCTGTAAGTCCATATGCTGCGTCTGTTTTTTATGCTGTCGACAGGTATGCTACTTTTCAAAAACAGTTAAAAAAACCATATGAAAACGGCTATATAATTTTGACAGACAGATATGTAACGTCAAATATGATCCATCAAGCTTCAAAAATATCTGATCAGAAAGAAAAAGATAAATTCATATCTTGGCTTAAGGATTTAGAGTACGTGAAATTTGCCATTCCTGTACCGACTAAGGTATTTTTTTTGGACATGCCTCCGTATGTTTCAGATGAATTGATACGGTCAAGGAAGAATAAATTTTCGTTGAATACATCCAAAGATATTCATGAAAAAAATGCGCAGTATATGCTTAGATCTTATAATGAGGCTGTCCGCTGTTCAGAAGTAGATTTTTGGGCTCGTATCTGTTGCGTTCAGGAGGGTATATTAAGGTCTAAAGAAAGTATAAATGAAGAGTTATACGAAAATATTACAAAATATCTTTAAAGAGGGTTTTAAATGAAATTAATATTGGCTATTGTTCAAAGAGAAGATGCCATTATTCTCACAGACGCCTTAATGGAAGCGGAATTTTATGTTACAAAACTTTCTTCGACAGGCGGATTTTTGAAGATGAATAATACAACGCTTATGATAGGCACTGATGATTGCAATGTGGAAAAGGCGCTGGAAATTATAAAAAATACTAGTAAAAGCAGAGAACAGTTTGTAGCATCTCCGATGCCTGTCGGTTCTATGGATTTGGGGTTGAGCACAATGCCTATAAAGGTTAGAGTAGGCGGAGCGACAGTTTTTATTCTTGATGTTGACAGGTTTGAAAAATATTAATACGGTAAATAATGATGCTTGAAAAATATGAATTGCTTTCTCGTGCAGTAAACAGCGGCGCGTATGCTCATGCATATCTTTTCACTTCTGTCAATAAAGATAAATTATATGAGCTGGCAATAGAATTTTGTTATAGGATTATTTCAAAAGGCAATATGGATGCAAATGAAACGTATGTATTAAAGAAACGTCTCAAAGATGGTCTTTATACGGATTTGCTCACTATTGCTGCTCAAGGTGCAACTGTTAAAATAGAGCAGATAAGAAAAATAAACGAATTTTTTTCATATAATTCATTTGAAGGTTTGTATAGATTTGCCGTTATAAATGATGCTGACAAAATGAATGAGACTGCACAGAACGCTTTGCTTAAAACTTTAGAAGATCCTGCTGATAACAGAATACTTATTTTGCTGGCTGTAAGTACGGACAATCTTTTGCCGACAATACTTTCAAGAGTTCAAAGCATAAACTTGGACATTGAAAATTATGAGCAGGAAATTTCAAATAAAGAAAGGCTTTATATACGCGAGAAAACAGAAGAAATTCTCTTTGCAGGCAATGTTGCTGAAATTTTTATACTCAGTGATTTTATATCAAAAGACCGTATGTTTGCTCAGAAATGCATGGAATATATGTTTGAGCTGTTATGTATTCGAAACGCTAAGATCTCAGATGCTCTTTCTTATAAGATGGGCTATCATATCAGACAAGCGCTAATAAATCTGAAGGGCAATTCATCGGTTTTTTTGACTGTGCAGGCAATGCTCATAAAGCTTCAGGAGGAGTATAATGCAGAAAACAGTAGGGATCAGATTTAAACCTGCCGGTAAAATATATATATTTGACCCTAAGCAGGTATTTTTAAAAGTAGGGGATAATGTTATAGTTGAAACAGCGCGAGGGCTTGAATACGGACAAGTTGTTTCAAAAGTGCGCTACATGCCCGAGGAGGAGCTTAAACACCCTATCAAACCCGTTATAAGAAAGGCTACTCCCAAAGATGACGCGGATCATGAAAAAAATATTCAACGAGCTTTGGAAGCTTATGAAATAGCAAAGAAAGAAATAGAAAAACATAAACTTGACATGAAGCTTATTAATGCTGAATATACTTTCGATGCAACTAAAGTTATATTTAATTTCACTGCTGAAGGCAGGGTCGATTTTCGTGAGCTAGTTAAGGATTTAGCTGCAATTTTTCATAACAGAATAGAACTTAGACAGGTTGGCGTGCGCGATGAAGCGAAAATGATGGGGGGACTCGGACAATGCGGTCTCGAATTGTGTTGTCATAAATGGATGAGTGAATTTGTCCCTGTATCGATTAAAATGGCCAAAGAACAAGGACTTTCACTTAATCCTGGTAAAATTAGCGGCATTTGCGGCAGACTTCTTTGTTGTCTCCAATTTGAATCTGATTGTTATGAGTGCGCATTAAAACAATTGCCTGGAATAGGTTATAAGGTAAAAACGTCTGACGGTACGGGTACTGTGATAAAACTCGAGCCGTTAAAAGGGAAAGTAAGTGTAAAATATGATTCTGATGAGCAAATTATTAAAGAATATGATAAAGATGATGTAACTATAATTGGTCCCTCGAAACAAAAAACAAAAAATAATTCTGTTGAACAGCAAGAGCTTATGGATGATGAGATCGAAGAATTAAAAGAACTTGAGAAAGAAGATAAGGAATAATTAAAATAAACAAGCGCAATATGCCATGATTATAATAAAAAAATAAATATCTGATTGCAGAACGGCACAGTATTTTGCTGTGCCGTTCTGCTTTTCGATCGTTCAATTAATTAAAGATTTTTCTAGCTTAAAACTGTCAAAATTTATTTTTTGTGGTGATGTCTCAAGATCTTGTTTGTATTTTTCTATTTCCGGCAACTGATCTATTGAAGTTATATTCATAAGTTTTAAAAATTCTTCAGTGGTAACATACGCATTCGGTTTTCCAGGCAAATCAAGTTTTCCGCTGCTTTTAACAAGTCCTTTTGCAATAAGAAGATCAAGAGAGCTTGAAGATTGCACCCCTCTGATATATTCAATATCAGTTCGCGATATAGGCTGTTTGTATGCAACTATTGCGAGAGTCTCAAGCGCTGCCTGCGACAATGAAGCGGAAGAATAAAGATGCATCACTTTAGATATATACTCGTAGTATTCTTTACGGCTCACCATCTGGTACATATTGTTCATGCGGCATATCTTAATACCACGCATATTGTAATCATATTCATCTTTTAATTCGTCTAAATATTTTTGTGTTTCATTTATGCTTAAATTAATTGCCTCAGCCAATGTTTTAACTGGAACCATATCCCCAGATGCAAAAAGGATTGCTTCCAATATGCATTTATAATCTAATACTGATGATTGAGTCATTTAGCTTACCGCCTTTTCAATCAGAATATCATCAAAATTTTTGCTTTGCTTTAAAGTGACTTTATTTAATTTAAGTAGTTCTAATATTGCTAAAAAAGTAACGATTATATCGCCTTTTGTGGCTTTGTTGTCCAGAAGCGAAAAGAAGCTGACATGTCCGAGGTCTTGAGTCAGATTTAATACCTGAACCATTTTTTCTTCGATAGTGAAATTTTCTGCTTCAATAGTGTATGTATCAAAATTGTCTTCTTTGGATAGACCACGTTTTTCCAAAAGTTTTTTAAGCGCGCATGAAAGAATTAATGAGTTAATATTTAACTGCGTATTATCATTCATCCTATCAGGTAAAAAAATAGGTTCTCTTGTCAGCGTGTGGTAATATCCGTCTTCGTTGTTTTTTATATTTATGCAAGCTTCTTTATAAAGTTTATATTCCAGGAGTTTTTGTATTAGCTCTTCGCGTGGGTCCGGCTGTTCCTCATCTTCTTCGCTTTGAGGAAGTAAAAGTTTTGATTTTATCTGAATCAATTTTGCAGCCATAACTATAAATTCGCTTGCTACGTCTATATTTAGATCATTAAGAGTGTAAATATATTGCAAGTATTGCTCAGTAATGGTGAAAATAGGTATATCATAAATATCAACTTCATTTTTGGCAATCAATGCTAATAGCAAATCGAGAGGCCCTTCATATACAGGTATTTTAACAGTATGTTTTTCCATAATTTTTTCTCTTTCTAAGAAAGAAATAAATCATATAAAAAGTTAATAGCCGGATAAAGTACTTTAGATATTATGCCTGTAAAATACATTATCAAAACAATTATGTAAAGATAACGTTCATATTTATAAAAGAAATGTTCTAATTTTTCCGGCAGCAGTGAAGCTATTATTTTTGATCCGTCAAGCGGAGGGAAGGGCAGTATATTGAAAACTGCCAACCCTATATTGATCCTTACGAATAACAATATAAACAAGGACAAATAATAGCTTGTTGATGCTGTAAAAGCGAAAATACGAGCGGCCAAGATAGCCAAGATCAGATTAGTAAGAGGTCCCGCAAGGCTTACGAGCAGCATAGAACTTTTGCGATTTCTGAAGTTATAAGGATTAACGGGCACTGGCTTCGCCCATCCGATCCTGAAAACTATCAAACACAAAAGACCGACAATATCGATATGAGCCAGAGGGTTAAGCGTGAGCCGGCCGGAATTTTTCGCAGTATCGTCTCCCAATAGATGCGCTACATATGCATGTGAAAGTTCATGCAATGTGAGAGATATCAAAGATGCTATAGCTATAAAGATATAAATAATAATCTGTTGCATATTCTTAATTATTAAAGCCACGAAGGGTATGTATCATTTATTGTGATATTTTCATATGTTTCCCGCTTTACCATTATTTCAGCCTTATCGTCTTTAAGCAAAACTACGGCAGGACGTGTAAGACGGTTATAATTGCTCGCCATAGAATAATTGTACGCACCTGTATTAAATACGCATAATATATCGCCGCTTTGCGCTTTGGGAAGCAATATGTCTTTTATGAGAGTATCTGTTTCACAGCATTTGCCGCTTACGGTCACAAGATCATTTGCTTCTTTATTGACTTTATTGGCTATTATTGCATGGTGCACTGCTTTGTAAAGAGCCGGCCGCGGGTTGTCCGCCATTCCTCCGTCCACACTGAGATATTTTCTGAGAAACGGTATTTCTTTGACTGTGCCGACACTGTAAAGCGTTATTCCTGCCGGACCTATAATGTATCTGCCCGGTTCTACAATCAATTTTGGTATTTTTATGCCTAATTCTTTAGATTGTTTTTCAAAAGTCTTTGATAATATTACAGCATATTCATCTATATCAAATACAGGGTCGTCTTGTAAATAGTTGATTCCGAAACCTCCGCCCAGATTAAGTTCTGTGATCTCCACGCCCATTTCTTTGATGTTATATATCATTTCAAGCATTGACGTGGCAGCTATTTGAAACGGCTTTGACGAATATATTTGAGAACCGATATGACAATGCAAGCCCGTAAGCCTTAGATTAGAACTTGATTCAACTTTCGCAGCGGCTCTTATGCCCATATTTATCGGGATACCGAATTTTGAATCTATTCTTCCTGTTTGAATGTATTCATGCGTATGCGCTTCCACACCTGGAGAAAGTCTTAAATGAACATTTGCTGTTTTATGCAATTCGCTAGCTATTTTATTTACAATATCTATTTCGCTTATACTGTCTATCGTAATGGTTTTGATACCAGCGTCAATAGCTTCTCGAATTTCTATCTCAGATTTATTGCTGCCGTGAAGCGTAATGCAGGCCGGATCAAATCCGGCGCTTAAAGCCGTGAAAAGTTCACCTCCGGATACAACGTCAAGACATACGTCAAGTTTTTGGAGAATTTTACACATAGCTTTACATATAAAAGCTTTACCGGCGTAATTTATAGAATAATTAAGTCCTGCATTGTTGAATGCAGACTTGATTTTTTTTATGGCTCTTTCGATTCTGTTTTCGCTTATTACGTAAAGCGGCGTTCCAAAACGTCTGGCAAGTTCAACAGTATCATGGCCTTCGAAGATAAAGTTTTCACTCATATTGATACTCCAATAAATTATGCAATTTCGTTATATTATAGCAGAAAAGCAAATGAATGAAAACTTTTTATTTTGCTCGTCTTTAATAAATTAGCATTAAATGTTATAATATATAAAAAATTTTCGGAATCAAAAAATATTGAGACTAAATAAATATTTAGCGCATTGCGGAATTGCCTCCAGAAGAAAATGCGATGAGTATATAAAAAAAGGCAAAGTTAAAGTTAATGGTACCGTTGTTACGGATTTTGCTTATCAGGTAAACGGCGATGATGATTGCGTAACAATAGATGGGCAAACAATTTCACTTATCGATAAAAATGTGTACTATATACTCAATAAGCCCAAGGGAGTGATAAGCGCTTCCTCATCCGCAAGAGGTGAGATTACCGCAGTTGATTTAATTAAAAACGAAAGCAAAAGATTATATCCTGTAGGACGTTTGGATAAGGATTCTCAGGGTTTGATAATACTTACTGATGACGGCGATTTTACTTATAAAGCGACTCATCCGAAATTCCAGAATAAAAAACGCTATATAGTTAAAGTTAAAGGCGTCGTTGATAAAAATAAGCTGGAACGATTGAAGCAAGGAATATTCATAGACGGGAAGATGACTTCAAGGGCTGAGGTAAAATTAATAAGCGACAGTAAAACGATAAGCACATTGGATATAACCATCAAGGAAGGGCGTAATCGCCAAATACGCAAAATGTGCGATGCGGTTGGTTTATACGTAACTGAACTTAAAAGAATAGAAGAATGTGGTATAAAATTAGGCAGCTTGAAAAGCGGTGAATACAGAAAATTGACAGATAATGAAATAAAAAAGCTGCTTGATGTTAAAAGAGGGCAGGATTGAAAAACGATATCATTTTCAATGAAAATTTGAATGTTTTGGAAAGAATAAATTCCGCTTATGCTGATATGAGCAAAAATCATAAAGTGATAGCAGGGTATATAAAAAACAATTTAGATAAAGTTTCAGATCTGACTATAAGTATGTTAGCGGAATTCACAAATACAAGTGCGGCAACTGTGCTTCGTTTTGCAGAAATGCTTGGTTATGAAGGGTATCCGGAATTTAAAAAAGGGTTGAGAGCTTTATCAAATGATAAGCTAACAATATCTCAAAGAATAGATATGCCTCTGACTGACGGAGTAGAATCAGACATCAAATCGGTTTTTAAGTATGATATAGCAAATATCAAAGCGACTATGGATACGCTTGATATGGATGTATTCAACCGCTTTATAGATTTGATGATCAAAGCTGATAAAATATATATATTAAGTTCGCGCACCAGCCGCTTGCTTGCGGAATATCTTGATTATTATTTAGGATTTGTTCTCCATGATAAAAGTGTATTGATAAAAGAGGGTATAAGAGAGCCTTTTGAACAATTGATGAGTGTTAAAACAAATGACGTTGTGCTTGGCTTATCTTTTCCCCGTTATTCATCGAAAACAATACGTTATATGGAATTTTGCCGCGCACGAAAAGTAACAGTTCTTGGTATTACTGATGAGAAATCTTCTCCGATTTACCCGTTATGTGATCACGTGTTGTTCACAAAAAGCAATATTATATCTTTTGTGGATACGCTTGTTGCCCCTATGAGTATGCTTAATGCTCTTATTATTGGAATCGGCATGTCAGATAAGGAAAAAACAAGACGGACCTTTGAAAAAGTAGAAGAAATATGGAGTGAAAACGTCACTTACGACATATATAATTGAAAAATATTTTTTTATTGTATTGACAAAACGTTAGATATGAGTATAATGACATAGCAAGCATGTATTGCACAATGTTCCTCAGTAGCTCAATCGGTGGAGCAATCGGCTGTTAACCGAGAGGTCGTAGGTTCAAGTCCTACCTGAGGAGCCATTTTTTTTTGATATTATCAAAAGCGTATTTTACTTCGTAATATTTTGGAAGTAAATATACGCTTTAATTGTTAATATCGCACATCAAATGTTTTAGAAGTTTAACTTTAATATATGTTTGTTTTTTTATATGTTTAATGCCTGAGTTATTTATGATATATTAAATGCAGGTATACTAATGAGTTTGTTTCAGCTTGATATAAGATTAAATGAAATTAAAAGAAAAATTCCGCAATGCTATTCATTGGCAGATATAGGCTCTGATCACGCATATATTCCAATAAGCGCACTGCTGGAGGGCGTTGCTCAAAAAGCCTATATTACTGATATAAATCAAGGCCCTTTAGAAAACAGCCGGTATAATGCTAAAAAATATAAAGTTGATCATAAGTGTGAATTTCTGCTCGGCGGGGGACTGGAAGTTCTGAAGGATAATGTATGCGATGTTATAGTTATTAGCGGCATGGGGGCAGAGACGATAAGTGAGATTCTTTCGCAGGGCGCAATACAGGCCGAAAAAGCCGGTCTCATTATTATGCAGCCAATGACACAGCCGGAAATTCTAAGAAAATTTCTCTGTGAAAATTCGTATTTTATAACTGAAGAAAGTATTGTAAAAGATGCGCATTTGTTTTATCAAATTATATCTGCTCGCAGCGCTTATATGCCATGCAATAATTATATCAGCGATTTAGATTATGAGTTTTCTCCGATGCTTATAGCGAATAAGGACAAGACGATGTACGAATTTTTGATTTATAAGCTTAAAACGTTTGAAAAAATCCTAAAAAGTCTGCCAGTAAATAATATTAGCGACCGCAGACAGATTGTAAATAAAATAGAGTTTGTTAGAAGGAAATTAAGTGATTATGAAACTGAGTGAAATTATTAATATACTGAACTTCTATGCTGACGAAGCATACGCGTTGCCATGGGATAACAGCGGAATTCAGGTTGGTGATAAAAATGCTGTAATTCATAAAATATTAATATGTCTTGATGTTACTGAAAATGTAATAGATGAAGCTGTACAAAAAAAATGTGATCTTATTATTTCTCATCATCCTTTGCTTTTTAATCCAGTAAAAAGCATACAAAACGATAGCATATCCCGAATACTGAAGAAAGCTATAAAAAACGATATCAACATTTACTCATCGCATACATGTTTTGATATGTCTGAAAAAGGAATGAACAAAGCATTTGCTGATCATTTTATGCTCAGCAATGTTCGTGCTCTTGATTGCTGTGCTGAAAGTTTTGCGGCTTTGGAAATATATGTAGCGAAGGAATACGCTCAAAAGCTTTGCAAAGAACTTTATAATGCAGGAGCGATAGAAGTTAAAAGCTGTGTAAGTTATGAATTCAATATATTGCCAAATAATCGTTCCGCATCTTTTGCTAATACTAAGCAATTATTTGATTCTGAAGATAAGATAAGTAATTTCGAAGAAATCAAACTTGAAATTACATGCGCCGAGAAAAATATAAATAAACTTCTGGACGCATTATATACTTTATACCCCAATAAGACGCCTTCCTATCGTATAATCAAGCTTAATGAAGTTAATTACGGCGTTGCAATGGGCATAGTTGGGGATTTGCCTGAAAAAATCAGTTTGAATCTGTTAGTAGATAAAGTAAAAGAGTATTTTTCACAAAAACATATAAGAACGTCATTTAAATATGAGCAGAACGAAGAAATAAAACGAATAGCGTTTTGCAGCGGAAGCGGTTCTTCCTATTTAGGGAAAGCCAAGTATTTTGGCGCACAGTCGTATATAACCGCCGACTGCAAAATGCCTGATTTTATACGTGCTTCGCAAATTGGGATTTATTTAATTTGTCCTTCTCATTTTTCGAGCGAACATAATTTTGTAGCTCTGATACGCGATTTGCTTGTCAATAATGAAGTAAACATTGAAATTGAAATTAGTTCTCAAAGTGATTGTGAAACAATAATTTAATATTAATTCAATTTGTTGTGCGGGCAGTTTTCATATTGATTTTTTTTACATGTTTTGTTATAATTTTTCAATAAGCAAGCCGTTTGACCGCCGTTTTATGAACGGAGGAAAGTCCGAGCTGCGCAGGGCAGGATGCCTGATAACATCAGGTGGAGGCGACTCCAAGGAAAGTGCAACAGAAAGCAAACCGCTTAAACCGCACGTTTTAAGCAAGGATGAAAGGGCGAGGTAAGAGCTCACCGGCGAACGGGTAACCGTTCGGCTTTGTAAACCCCATCCGCAGCAAGATCAAAAAAGAGCGCGAAACAGCGGCCCGCTGTGCTCGTGGTAGATCGCTAGAGGTTTGCGGTGACGCAAATCCCAGATAGATGGTCATTAAAACAGAACTCGGCTTATGAGCTTGCTTTTATATTGCTGATTGCGCATTCTACATGCGTATAATAATAATTTATAACTTCGGAGGTTATATGGGCAAGAAATTAAAAACAATGGATGGTAATACAGCCGCCGCATATACGGCTTATGCATTCACGGAAGTTGCGGCTATTTACCCGATCACGCCGTCTTCTACGATGGCGGAACTGGTTGATGAATGGTCAGCCAACGGACAAAAAAATATATTCGGTCAAAAAGTAGATGTTATTGAAATGCAGTCTGAAGGGGGCGCAGCAGGAGCTGTGCACGGTTCTCTTTCAGCCGGAGCTTTGACAACAACGTTTACTGCCTCGCAAGGTCTTTTGTTGATGATACCGAATATGTATAAAATTGCAGGAGAGCTTCTGCCTGGAGTTTTCCATGTGTCAGCAAGAGCGCTTGCAGGACATGCCCTTTCGATATTCGGAGATCATTCTGACGTAATGAGCACAAGACAGACCGGTTTTGCTATGCTTGCTACAAACAGCGTTCAAGAGGTTATGGATCTTGGCGGAGTTGCGCATCTTTCTGCCATCAAATCAAGAGTACCTTTTGTTCATTTCTTTGACGGGTTTAGAACATCACATGAAATTCAGAAAATAGAAACCATAGATTATGATGATTTCGCAAAACTTGCAGATATGCAAGCTATTAAAGAATTCAGACAAAGAGCTTTGAATCCAAATGCACCTTATACAAAAGGCACGGCTCAAAACCCGGATATTTTCTTCCAGGCTAAGGAAGCTTCCAATAAATTTTATGATGCTGTCCCTGATATTGTAAATGATTACATGGCGAAAATATCTGCACTGACAGGAAGAGAGTATAAGCCTTTTAATTACTATGGTGCGCCTGATGCTGAAAATATCGTTATTGCGATGGGGTCTGTCTGTGAAGCTCTTGAGGAGACTGTGGATTACCTTAATGCACAGGGTAAAAAAGTGGGTCTTTTGAAAGTACATCTTTATAGACCGTTCAGTGAAAAATACTTCTTTGATGTTCTTCCGAAGTCAGTAAAGAAAATTGCAGTGCTTGACAGAACAAAAGAGCCCGGCGCTGTGGGAGAGCCTTTGTATCTCGATGTTAAAAGCATGTTTTATGACAAAGAGTTTAAGCCGGTTATCGTTGGGGGTATTTACGGTTTAGGTTCAAAAGATACTACGCCAACGCATCTGAAAGCAGTATACGACAATCTTGAAAAAGATGAACCGAAAGATCAATTTACTATTGCTATAGTTGATGATGTTACATATAAATCGCTGCCCATTTCCGAAACGGTTAATACGCTTCCTAAAGGCACTATTAGCTGCAAATTCTGGGGTCTTGGTTCTGACGGAACGGTTGGAGCGAACAAGAGCGCAATAAAAATTATCGGAGACAATACCGATATGTATGCGCAGGGTTATTTCTCATACGACTCAAAGAAATCAGGCGGAGTTACAATATCTCACCTGAGATTCGGTTCATCACCAATTAAATCAACATATCTTATTGATCAGGCTGACTTTGTATCATGCTCAACGCAAAGTTATGTAAATCAGTATGATATGGTTTCAGATGTAAAGAAAGGCGGAACATTCCTTCTTAATACTACATGGACGCCTGAAGAACTTGAAGAAAATCTTCCTGCAGCGATGAAAAGATACATTGCTCAGAACGACGTACAGTTTTATACAATAAATGCTACGCATGTAGCTCAGGAAATCGGACTTGGCAGAAGAACCAATATGATTTTGCAGGCTGCTTTCTTTAAGCTTTCGAATGTTATTCCTTACGCCGATGCAGAGAAATATTTGAAGGAAGCCGTTGTTAAGAGCTATGGCAAAAAAGGCGAAAAAATCGTTAATATGAACAATGCGGCTATTGATAATGCCGTTACTTCGCTTCATAAAGTAGATGTGCCGGTTTCATGGGCTCAAGCAAAGGACGAGGATAAGATAGCTGTTAAAGATGAACCGAAATTCATAACGGATATACTTCGCCCCATGAACGCTCAAAAAGGCGATACGCTGCCAGTATCCGCATTCGTAGGCAGAGAGGACGGAATATTCCCTGCCGGAACAGCTGCTTATGAAAAAAGATGCATAGCGGTCGATGTTCCTGAATGGCTGCCCGAAAACTGTATTCAGTGTAATCAATGCGCCTTCGTGTGTCCACATGCGTGTATCAGACCTATATTGGTTACATCTGAAGAAAAAGCAAATGCTCCTGAAGAATTCAAAACTATAAAGGCTGTAGGCAAGGGATTAGAAGGATACGAATACAGAATGCAGGTATCCCCATATGATTGTACAGGTTGCTCAAGCTGTTCGCAGGTATGCCCTGCAAAGAACAAAGCGCTCGTTATGAAGCCTGTTGACACTCAGCTCGATGAAAGTGTTAATTGGGATTATGCTGTTTCTTTGAAAGAGAAAAAACTTGCTGGTGATGTGTATAATGTTAAAAACAGCCAGTTTATAAAACCGCTTCTCGAATTTTCCGGCGCGTGCGCAGGCTGCGGTGAAACACCTTACGCTAAACTTCTCACGCAACTGTACGGCGACAGAATGTATATATCCAATGCTACAGGCTGCTCTTCAATTTGGGGAGGATCAGCTCCGAGTATTCCTTATACTGTTAACGATGAAGGCAAAGGACCGGCATGGGCTAATTCGTTGTTTGAAGACAATGCGGAGAACGGTTATGGTATTTATTTGGCAGATAAAAAACAACGCAATACTATAAAGGAAAAACTTGAGGCGATTTGCGCAGAAGATATAAGCGCTGATCTAAAAGATAAAGCGCAGTCATGGATAGCAGGAAAGGATGATGCGGAAGCATCTAAAGTTGCTTCTGAACAATTAATCAAAGCGCTTGAAGCCGAGAAGGCAAATAATGAGGCTGTCAAAGATGCTATTGAGTATGTTCTTGAAAATAAAAATCAGCTCGTCAAGAAATCGGTATGGATTTTCGGCGGAGATGGCTGGGCTTACGATATAGGATATGGCGGACTTGATCACGTGCTTGCCAGCGGAGAGGATATAAACGTATTCGTATTTGATACGGAAGTGTATTCAAATACCGGAGGACAATCTTCGAAATCCACGCCTACTGCTGCTGTAGCTAAATTTGCCGCCCAAGGAAAGAAGATCAAGAAAAAAGATCTTGGCATGATGGCAATGTCTTATGGTTATGTATATGTTGCTCAAGTGGCAATGGGTGCGGATAAAAATCAGCTTATCAAAGCTGTGAAGGAAGCTGAAAGCTACCATGGACCTTCTCTTATCATAGGATATGCTCCGTGTATAAACCATGGTATCAAGAGCGGCATGGGCACTGCTATGGAGCAGATGAAAAAAGCTGTTGAAGCTGGCTATTGGCATCTTTACAGATTCAATCCTTTGCTTAAAGCTGAAGGCAAAAATCCATTTACGCTTGACAGTAAAGAACCTAAAGGAGACTTCTCTGCATTCATTAATTCTGAGTCAAGATATACATCTCTTGCTTTAACATTCCCGGATGTTGCTAAAGAGTTATTTGAAAAAACAGAAGAAGATGCTAAAGAAAGATATGCTGTCTACAAACAAAAGGCAGAACAGTAAATAAAGTAAAAGACAGGCGTTTAATAAACGTCTGTCTTTTATTTATATTAGAAAGGATAATTTAAAATGGATAATTTAATTGATTTAATAATTACCAGAAGAAGTGTTCGTGAGTTCAAACCTGATATGTTGCCGCAAAAAGATATCGAAAAAATCATAAATGCAGGGCTTTATGCCGCCAGCGGCATGAACCGTCAAGAGACGATCATAATAGCAGTGTCTGATAAAAAAACGCGTGATGAACTTATGGAAATGAATCGTAAAATCGGCGGTTGGGAAGGAGGTTTTGATCCTTTTTATGGAGCTCCTGTAGTATTAGTTGTGCTTGCAAAAAAATCTAATCCAACAAAGGTTTATGACGGCAGTCTGGTTATCGGAAATCTTATGCTGGCTGCTCATAGTTTAGGTATCGGAAGTTGTTGGATACATCGCGCTAAAGAAGAATTCGAATGTGAAGAAGGTAAGTATATTTTAAAATCGTTAAATATTCCTGACGAATATGAAGGGATAGGGCATTGTATTTTGGGTTATCCTCTAAAGTCTGATTCAAGTATGACTCCGCGCAAGAAGAACAGAGTATATTTTGTTAATTAATAATATAAAAGGGCAAAAATAATATGCCCTTTTATTATTTCTCATAGTATTTTATATTTTAATTAGATAAACAACATATCCTCGAGTTCGCTTAATCCACCTATAAATTTACCATTAATAAATATTTGCGGGAATGTTTTTACATTAGTTTTTTTATATAGATCTTCACTTTCTTTGCTGCCTGGTTCTAATACAGTTTCTTCGAATTGTATTTTTCTTTGTTTTAATATTGTTCTTGCTCTGCTGCAAAAAGAACAACCGGGAATGGTGTAGATCATTATTTTTTGTGTCATAGATTCCTCCCGGTAATATATTATGTATAAATTCAGTTTAGTTTAAAACATTCCAGCCCTTCATTATTTACTTTCATAAGCTCGCTTCGCCATGGAATAGAAGCTTCTGCTATTTTTTTGGTAATTATTTTAGGTGTAATTTCGTCATTTACTACTGCCATTACCGTTGGTCCTGCGCCGCTTATATATGTGCCTATAGCTCCGCATTTTTTACATATTTTAATAACGTCTTCATAACGATTTATGAGCTGGCATCTGTAAGGCTGGTGAAGTTTGTCATCAAGAGCTTCTCTTAATAAATCGTCATTGCCATATTGCAAAGCGGATATTAATAAATTTACTCTGCTTAAATTGTAAACTACATCTTCGCGGTTTATCATATCAGGAAGGATTTCACGCGCTTTCTGTGTTGAAAGCTTAAAATCTGGTATAAGCGCTAAAAATTTATATTTATCAGACACCTTAAATCCCATGCATTTGTATTTGCCTTCTGAAATATATGATACGGTACCTGCTCCGAAGATATTAGGAGCAACATTATCCGGATGCCCTTCAATTTTTGCCGAGATTTCATATAAGTCGCTTTTGACAGGAGTCTGACCTGAAAGCAGATATGCCGCAGCTACTCCGGCAGTAATGCAGGCTGCACTGCTGCCAAGGCCACGAGATAACGGAATGTTACTTTTGACATTGATTTTTAGTCCTTTAAATTTTTTCCCTAAAATTTCAGCAGCGGCATAAAAACTTTTTACAATGAGATTTTCTTTATTTTTTATAGTGTCAGCATTGTTATTTATAATCACTGCATCGTCAAATTCTGAAAAAATGAAAGTATTGAAAACTGATAGGCATAAGCCTATGCAATCAAAACCCGGTCCTACGTTTGCACTGGTTGCATATGATATGATTTTATGCATCTTTTTCTCCGTCTTTTAATATAGAAATTACTGTTTCAGACATTTTTTCTGGTGTTATTACTGTTTCCTCTTTTTTATGCCGGTTTTCTATTCCATTAATAGCTTTGGGAAGTTTGATAGCTGTTAATTCGCTCAATCTGTATAAAGATTTAATGCCGTCTAATGAATCGTCATCACCCAAAGCTGACAAAACATCTTTTGAAAATTTGAACGGACTTGCTGTTGATAAAATAACTGTATATGTATTATCCTTAGTTTGCGTGATGTAGCTGTTATATGCTTTAAATGCACAGGCTGTATGCGGATCTATAAGGTAAGAATTTTTCTTGTATGTATCTTTTATGGTTTGTTTTATATCGTCCTCCGTTGCGTAATCCGCATAAAAATCATCAAAAATATGGTTATGTATATTATTTTCGAATATGCCTTGCAGTGATAATTGTCCCATAAGTTCTGATGTTTTTTTATCGCAGCGAGCTTCTGTTTCATATACAAGCCTTTCCAAATTACTTGATATGAGTATATCCATCGATGGAGCTATTGTTTTATAAAAAGGTCTGTTTTTGTTATAACAGCCTGTATTGAAATAGTCAGTTAATACATTGTTTTTATTAGAAGCGCAAATCAGTTTTTTGATTGGAAGTCCAGTTTTCTTTGCGTAATAACCAGCAAGAATATTGCCAAAATTACCAGTTGGAACTACAAAATTAATTTCATCTCCAGCTTTTATAGACTCATTCAATACGGCTTTGCTGTAAGCGTAATAATAATATACGATCTGAGGTATTAATCTGCTTATATTTATGGAATTTGCAGATGACAGAAAAAATTTATCGCCATAGCCCTCTTTCTGCAAAAGTGATGCAGTAAATATATTTTTTACTGCGGTTTGAACATCATCAAAATTGCCTTCAACAGCAAAGGAATAAGTATTCTTTCCTTCTTGTGTAAGCATTTGAAGAAGTTGCAGTTCAGATACGCCTTTATAAGGATAAAATACTAAAATTTTGATACCTTCAACATCCTTAAAACCTTCAAGCGCGGCTTTTCCCGTATCTCCTGAAGTAGCAGTAAGAATAAAAGTTTCGCGTTTTTCATTCATATTTTCCTTGGCGCACTGCATCAGATAGGGCATTACGGAAAGCGCGGCGTCTTTAAATGCTAGCGTCTTTCCTCTGAAAAGTTCCAACACACCATATTTACTAAAATTTTTTAAAGTGAAAATTTCTTTTGTTTCAAAATTATTTATATTATACGCGCTGTCAACTGCATATTCGATTTGGTTATTCGTAAAATCAGAAAAAAAGGCTTTTAGTATTTGTTTTGCAATATATCCATATGATTTTCCTATAAATTCTTTGTAATCAAATTTGATTTCAGATAAATTGCATGGAACAAATAATCCACCGTCGTCACTCAGTCCTTTTATAACACACTGGGAAGCTGAATAATTTACAGCATTATTTCTTGTACTTGTATATTGAGTATGCATATAGTCTCCTTTACGCCCTATTATACTATATTTTTTCTTTGTGTAAATAATATAATATTTTTATAAACTATTTGCAATTCCGCCATGTAAATATATGTTTGATTATTTAGCGGTTTGTAGTATAATATTAAAATAATATTCGAGAGGTAGCGATGAATACATTTAGCCTAAAATTCCCAGGTAATATAATTTTTGGTGATAATTCCGTCAATAAATTAGGAACAATCACGGCTATGCGTATGAAAAACCGCGCAGTTGTATTTACAAACGGAAGGCTAATGGATTGTTCAGGCATAAAAGATATAATAATCGAACAGTTTAAAGATGCAGGTATTGATTATACTATTGTTGAAATTAATATGCCTGTAAATGAAGGCAGCTTTAATGAAGTCATGAAAATTTTACGGAATTTTAAACCTGATATTTTCGTTGCCGTAGGTGAAGATGATGTTATCAACTTTGCCAAAGCTGCTCGAATTTTATTTGAAAATGAAATAGAGATATCAGAACTGATTAAATTTCAGAATAAAAATCATTATGATAGCAATACATTGCCTCTGGTTGTCGTTACGACTATGTCAGGTTCAGGCAATGCAGTTTCCGATGAATTAATTATCAAGGGAATGTTGACAGATAAATACTGCGGACCTTTGAAAAATGATATTTTTATACCTGAGTGTGCTATAATTGATCCGTTGTTGATAAAATTTGCAACGCCGCAAGATATTTTGTATTGTGGTTTTGATATATTCAGTCGATTAATTGAGTCGTACGTATCAAAAAACGCTAATTTATTTACAGACGCTCTTATGCTTCAAGGATTAAAATTAATTGCTGAAGCATTGCCCGTATTAGTAAATAATCCGAACGATCAATCTGCTTTAAATTCTTATGCCTATGCGTCATTGCTTGCAGGCATAGGATCCGCAAATTCCCGGCTAACGCTTATTCACGGTCTTACGTATGCTGTTTGCTCCAAATATTGCGATATACCGCATGGCGCTGTCTGCGGGGCTATAATGTTTGCGGCAACTCTGCTGAATATGCAAAGAGTGCAGATGTTTGATCCTACAAGCACAGCTACAAAAAAGTATGCCAAAATCGGATCTTTGTTTTGCGGAATAGATGAATCTTTTGATAAACACGGAGTTCTTTTGAGAGGCGTTACCGAATATTTGAAGGAATTTACCCAAAAACTAAAAGCTCCCAGATTGTCGCGATTAGGAGTTGATAAAGAGGACTTTTACAGTATTGTTTCAGTAACGAATCCATATGGCAATCCTGTAGATTTGGCGGAAACGGAAATAATAGATATTCTTGAAATGAGTTATTGATAATGAGTAATTTAAAAATTATAACCGGACATTCAGGAAGCGGAAAAACTGAGTTTTGTATCAATTTTGCTATTACGGCAAAAGAAAAATTCCAATCTGTCATACTGGCTGATTTGGATATAGTTAATCCTTATTTCAGGAGCAGAGAAAGAGAGGACCTTTTACAAAGCCATGGTATTAAGCTTATTGGTTCTGCTGCAGGGCTTCACGGACTTTCAGTTGATATACCAGCCATGCCTCCTGAATTATTCGGAGCAATCGACAATAAAGACGCTTTCAAAATATTCGATGTAGGCGGAGATGGTATCGGAGCCAAAGTTTTATCAAGATATGCTCATCTTATAAAGCGCGCCGAATATGACTTATATTTAGTGATCAACGCTAACAGACCGGAAACGTCTGAGATCAACGGTGCTCTTAAACATTTAGCAGATATAAGCAATCAAAGCCGTCTTAGTGTAAGCGGATTAATCAATAATACACATATGCTGCGGGAAACAGCAATTGATGACGTTATGAAAGGTTTTGACTTGTGTAAAAAACTTGAGGAGCGGACAGGCATTCCTTTAATTTTTAATGTAATCCCAAAGCATTTAAAACAAATAGAAAATAAAATAGACAATATCTTTGTGTTGAAGAATTATTATATGAGACCCGATTGGCTTTAGGGTAGTGGAAACAGAGGTGAGTTAAGTGGCAAAAGGCAAGACAACATTTGATGAACTGCTTTGCAAAGGCTGTGGCCTTTGCGTTGAAGTTTGTCCGCAAAAAATCATAGCTATTAAAAAAGACTATGTGACCAGCAAGGGCTATCACCCTGCTTATGTCACAGATTCTGAAAAATGTACCGGCTGTGCTAACTGTGCAATAATGTGTCCGGACTCGGCAATTACTGTAGAAAGAGATTAATTAAGATTGAGCCAATAAAGGCAGAAGGAATTAAAAAATGACGAAAAAATTGATGAAAGGCAATGAGGTAATAGGTGAAGCCGCTATAAACGGAGGATGCAGGTATTTCTTCGGGTATCCTATTACTCCGCAAAATGAAGTTCCTGAATATCTTTCTAAAAGACTTCCGGAAGTTGGAGGAATGTTTGTTCAGGCGGAAAGTGAAATAGCGGCAATAAATATGGTATATGGCGCAGCAGGTAGCGGCGCCAGAGCTATGACGTCTTCTTCGAGCCCTGGAATTGCTTTAAAGCAGGAGGGTATTTCCTATATTGCTGGCGCCATGCTGCCGTGCGTTATTGTTAATATGGTCAGAGGAGGCCCCGGTCTGGGAGGAATACAGCCGTCGCAATGCGACTATTTTCAGGCAACAAGAGGCGGAGGAAACGGAGATTACAGGCTTATAGTATATGCTCCAAATAATTTGCAGGAAACGGCTGATATTATGAGCGAAGCTTTTGAGACAAGTGATTATTACAGAGTCCCTGTAATGATTCTTGGCGATGGCATGATTGGTCAAATGATGGAACCTGTGGAGATAACGCCTCCTAAGAAAAAACGCAACCTCCCCGCAAAAGACTGGGCTACTACAGGTACTGACGGAAAACGCAAGCCCAATATAATAAATTCGCTTTATCTAAATCCTGCGCAGCTTGAAGAACATAATCTCAAACTAGAAAAGATATATGAAGATATCAAAGCAAATGAAGTGAGATATGAGGCTTACAATGTCGAAGATGCAGATGTTGTTTGTGTGGCTTACGGCACAACATCACGTATAGTAAAAAGCGCTATTATGGAATGTGAGGAAGAAGGACTTAAAGTGGGACTCATAAGACCTATCACTTTATGGCCTTATCCAGATGAAGCTTTTGACAAGATAAAAAAAGATTGTAAAGGCTTGCTATGCGTTGAAATGAGCTTGGGGCAAATGATAGATGATGTAAAAATAGCGGCTAATGGACGCTGGAAATCTTACTTTTACGGGCGTACGGGCGGCATGATCCCCGAACCTGAGGATATCAAAAACGAAATAAAGAAAATAATAAGAGGGGAGAAGTAAAATGAGCGTAGTTTACCAAAAATCACGCGGTCTTACTGATGTATCGACTCATTACTGTCCCGGATGTACTCACGGTATAATACACAAACTTGTTGCTGAATGTTTGGTTGAGCTTGATATATTGGAAAAAAGCATAGGTGTTGCGCCTGTTGGCTGTGCAGTGCTGGCTTACGATTACTTCAACTGCGATATGCAGGAAGCAGCTCACGGCAGAGCCCCTGCTGTCGGAACAGGTATAAAGCGCGTTCAGCCCGATAAATTTGTATTTACTTATCAAGGCGATGGAGATCTTGCGTCAATTGGAAGCAATGAGATTGTGCAAGTAGCTCATAGAGGAGAAAAAATTTCTACTATTTTTGTAAATAACGCCATATACGGCATGACGGGCGGCCAAATGGCGCCAACAACGCTCATAGGGCAGAAAACAACTACATGCCAGGACGGTCGTAAAGAAGAGCTTGCCGGCAAGCCGATTAAAATAAGTGAAATGTTGGCAACTATTGACGGCGCTAAATACATAGCAAGAGTCAGCGTTGATTCGCCGGCTCATATCAGACAGGCTAAAAAGGCTATAATGAGAGCTTTTCAGACTCAATTGGAAGGCAAAGGATTTTCTTTAGTTGAGGTTATTTCATCGTGTCCTACCAATTGGGGAAAATCTCCTGTTGAAGCGCTTAATTGGTTGAGGGATAATATGATTCCTTACTATCCTCTCGGTGTATATAAAGATTGGGAGGCTGAATAATGAATGAGAAAATCATAATGGCCGGATTCGGCGGACAGGGCGTAATGTTGATTGGCCAACTTCTTACATATTCAGGAATGAATGAGGGCAAACAAGTAAGCTGGCTTCCTTCATATGGCCCTGAAATGCGCGGAGGAACTGCCAACTGCCATGTTATTTTGTCAGACGCTCCGGTTAGTTCTCCCATAATTACTAAGGCTACCAGTATTATTATTATGAATAACCCAAGCTTGGGTAAATTTGAGCCTTTAGTAATTCCGGGCGGCGATATATTTGTTAATTCATCTTTAGTAGATATAGAAGTTGAACGCAACGATGTTAATGTATATAAAATTCCCGCCAATCAGCTTGCTATTAAATTGGGCAGCGATAAAATACCAAACATGATTATGTTGGGCGCTTATCTTGCAAAACACCCTGTAGTCAGCATGGATACGCTAAAATCTGTCATGGAAAAAACGATGCAGGGAAAGAAAGCTGCATTTATTCCAGTAAATTTAAGCGGCGTGCAGGAAGGTATTGATTTTATTAACCAAATAAAATAACGCTAATTAAGTAAATAGATGTAAAAAGAAGAGAATAGAAGCATAGCTTATTATTCTCTCCTTTTTTACTATCAAAAAAGTTTATTATTGATTAAATATATTAAATAAAAAATCAAAAAACAATGAAAATACACATTATTACGGCTTCTTAAACAATGGTATTGTATTTACATATATCTATTTAAGCAAAGGGATAGATGATAGATACATAACTGCGTATTATCTTACAAAAAAATAATTGACAGCAAAAAAGTAGGCGGCGATGCCGCCTACTCATTATTTGCCTTTACTTTGTCTTACCGTGATGCTTTCTCCTCCCATGCCCCAGTTGTCCGTTTCAACTTCATCAATTACTACTACAGTACTTTCTGGATTTCTGTTGAGCACATCTACAAGTAATTGCGTTGCTCCTTTTATCAGCTTAGCTTTTTGTTCGCTTGTAATTTCACCTCTTTTTGTTACTTTGATGTTTACGTACGGCATTTTCGCACCTCCTTTATATTTTTTACCTCATTTATTATAAACACTACCACAGCTAATCCTAAAACAATAGACGCTATAATCAAAGCCGTATGGTACCCTGCTGTTTTTTGGGAAATTATTCCGGCAACACTGGGTCCAATCATTTGAGCAAATGCGTAAACTGATGTAAGCTGCCCTATTGCTTTTGTATTGTCTTTGGGCATAAGTTTATTTGCTGTAGATATACTCAGCGTAACTATTCCCATGAATGTTCCTCCGAATAAAACAGCGCTGAGTATGATTCCAAAAGCATTAGGGGAGATAATTGGTAAAAGCATTGATAATATTTGCATTATATAACTGATCAGTAATGCTTTATTTAATCCGATATTTTTACCTAAAAAAGCCCATATCATTGTTGATGGGGCAGCTGCTAGTCCCACAATAACCCAACTGCTCATTGACAAATGACTGGTCGCCGGTATGCTTTCAACAATTTTAACTAAAAATGTTGACATTATAACATAACTGAAACCTTCCAGACCGTAAGTTATGAGTATGTTCAGCCATCCTTTGGGCTTCTTCGCATTAGTTGTAGATTTTATCGTATCTTCTACTTTTACACGGCTCAAAATTATAAGTGCTATAATACCGAAAATAAGTCCAGTTGCAAACAAGCCCAGCCATCCTGCGCGCCATGCATAAATCTTATCAAACAAAGGTACAAGCAGGCCTGTCAGCGCAATGCCAATACCGACTCCGGCGTATAGAAAACCTGCATACTGCTGTTTTTCTATTTTATTCAGAGATGTCATAACTATTGAAGAGCATAAAACGAATATAAATGCGGTTGTTAATCCTGAGAAAAAGCGGTAAATACTCCATACTATTGGGTTTGTAGTCAAAGCCATTGCACAGATAGTAGCAAGATTTATGATTATACTGATGTTTATTATTATTTTTTTATGTTTTGCTTTGTAAATAAAGCTTGCTAAAAATGCCCCGATTAAATAGCCTGCATAATTTGAAGAAGCTATAATACCTGTCATGGAATCAGAGATATTCAAATCTCTATTCATAAGCGCAATCATCGGTGTATATCCGAATCTGCTCAATCCCATTGCTAAAACAAGCGAACAGAATCCGCCCAAAATAATTATTATGTGCATAGATTTTCCTTTTTTGTTTATGTTTATATTTTAACATGTAGCGATAGGTTTTGAAAAGAAAAAAATAACAATAAAAGCCTAATTATCTAAATAATCTGTTATAATGAATCAGGAGAAAATTATGCACAAAAAAGAAATAGAAAAATTAGCGCATGAATGTGGATTTACTACAGTTGGTGAACTTAGTACAGAAACTATAAATCTTCGCCGTGAAGTAAGAGACACTTGCAAAGAAAACAGGTGCGGGGCGTATAATAAGAATTGGTCTTGTCCTCCGGCTTGCGGTACTCTTGAAGAATGTGAAAAAAAGCTTAAGAAATATACAAAAGGATACATTTTACAAACCACAGGATATCTTGATGGACCTTTTGATGCGGAAGGCATGCAGGATGCCTCAGAAAAGCACGAAAGTGCTGTAAAGAAATTCAATATTGAAATAAAACGTATCTGTCCTCATGCGTTGTTGCTTGGAGCCGGCGGTTGTAAAATTTGTAAAGAATGTACATATCCTGATAAAGAATGCCGCTTCCCAGAATTATTGATTTCATCTATGGAGGCGTTCGGTATGTTAGTAAGCGATGTATGCAAAGCTAACGGATTGCCGTATTATTACGGAAAAAACACGCTCACATATGTAGCTTGCGTACTTATTGACTTAGCGTAAGAACGATTGGTATTACAGGCATGAAAGTATATGTTGACATTTTACACTTATTCCATTAATTGACAAGTTAATGCAATATGTTATAATTAACCAAAAGCGCGTGCTGTTAAAATGCGCTGTATTTCAGGAGGCGAATATTATATGGATAAGAAAGTATCTAACTTACTCAATGAACAGATCAATAAAGAATTATATTCAGCATATCTTTATTTAGATATGGCAAATTATTATGCTTCAAAAGGGTTAGACGGATTTTCAAATTGGTTCGAAATTCAGGCAAAGGAAGAACAGGATCATGCAATGCTGATATATAGATATCTTCATAATAATAATCAACAGGTTACATTGGAGGCTATTGCTAAGCCGGATAAAACATACAAAAAAATCGATGAACCTTTACAAGCAGCGATGGAACATGAACAATATGTTACGTCTTTAATCAATAATATATATGCAGCTGCGCAATCAGTCAATGATTACCGTACAACTCAGTTCTTGGATTGGTTTATAGAAGAACAGGGCGAAGAGGAAAAGAATACTAATGATTTAATAACAAAAATGGAGCTTTTCGGTGAAGATGCAAAGGCCTTGTATATGCTTAACAGTGAGCTTGGAGCAAGAACTTATTCAGCGCCGTCACTTACGCTTTAATACGATCAAATGAAAAAAAAGCAGATATCTTAGATATCTGCTTTTTTTATTCATATTGAAACTATGCTATTAAATCTTTAGCAACCAAAGCGGCTCCGGCTGCATCTTTTGCATATCCATCAGCTCCGACTTCATCAGCAAAAGCTTGGGTTACAGGAGCTCCTCCTACCATGATCTTGACTTTGTCACGAAGTCCGGCTTCTTTTATGGCTACTATTGTGCCTTTTAAAGCTTCCAGCGTCGTTGTAAGCAGTGCGGAAAGAGCAACGATGTTGCAATCAGGATTTGCTTTTATGGTTTCTATAAATTTATCGGAGGTAACATCTACTCCAAGATCAATAACTTCAATTCCCGTGCTTTCGATCATCATGCCAACCAAATTTTTGCCTATATCGTGCAGATCTCCGGCAACAGTGCCTATAATACATTTGCCTATTGTAGCGCCTGCTTCTCCGGCAAGCTTTGGTTTAAGTACTTCTACTCCGGCTTGCATTGCGCGTGCAGCTATGAGCATTTCAGGTACGAATATTTCATTCTTCATGAATTTATCCCCAACGATACTCATTGCATCAACCATGCCTTTGTTGAGTATTTCAATAGGTTCATTACCTTCCTCTAAAGCGGCATTTACCAAATCAGGAACTTCTTTTAATTTACCGTATTCAATAGCCTGTGCCAATTCTTCTATTTTTGACATATTATGTTTTCTCCTTATTAATTTGAAATTATATTAGTAGTTCTGAACGATATCAGCAGCAAGGTCGCACCATTTCCATAAACGCTGAGGTTCATGATTAAGCGTTATAATAGTTTTCATAATGATTTCTACGCTGTTGTTATATTCACGAGCCCATTTGCATACATTGATCAATTCTTCTTTCAGCAAATCGAATGCGGGAGGATCGAGGTTGAGATATGTAGAATTCGGTTTAAATGAAACAACATACTTTGTTCCCATCTTTTCCATTGCTTCCTGACATTTTGCAAAAGGAGAAACGGAGAATTTTTTAAGCTTTTTAAACGTTCCCAATTCTTTTACTTTATGGTCGAGACGTTCGCAGCATCCGTGATATGTTCTTGCGAAAAGTTCTGTCCACGGTACTGCGTGGTCGAATGAAAATTCTTTGGACATAGCAGGAGATACAGACGTTAGGATTTGATCCTGAGTAACTCCCCAGTTATCTTTGAGTTTAGCGCCGATGCCGCTTTCTGTCGGAGGAGCAAGTTCATTGCTGTAACCGTAGCCTCCGTTTCCTATAAGGCTGCTATCGTTGTTGGAGCTTAATAATCCAAGCTCTTCATATTGCTTCGCTCTGTGGATAAAACATTTTACATATCTGTCAGCTGCAGCATGTAAATAATCCGGATTCATTACTAAATCCATCATTCCCTGATTTATTGTTGTCCATGCAAATATGTCGTCAAACATAGCAAAACGGAAGTTTTGAATTCCGAAAATCTTAACGTCAATAATACCGTCCATGATTTCACACATTTGTTCATAGCGTTCCATCGTGGCTTCCTTATCATAAGTAACAACAGGCATTTTTATTTTTTCTTCAACATCCTGTTCGTTGAACAATACTCTTTCGAATGTATAAGAATGTGCAAGATCTTCGGCTTTTTCTGTCCATTGCGCCGGATAGCTGGACATTCTGAGGCCAACATTGGTATCGTTAATTACGGCCTGTACATTTATATATGGCTCTACGATTCTGTCGCAACGAAGATGATTCCATTCATATATCGTGAGAAGCATCTCCATTTCTTTACGTCTCCAATAAGGATCTTCAATGATCGGATCTATCTTGTCGGGTCCTTCTCTCAGCAATACGACAGGATAATCTCTTGCAAGAATAACAGGACGGATCATTTTTCCGTCATTAACGGCGCGCCATAGTTTGCGGTTTTCTTCTTGTATGTCAAGTTCCGCTATTTCTCTTATCTGACGTCCTAATGATTGAAGTCGCTCTACTTCCTTCTGTGATAAATTAGCAGGCATTATTTCCTCCTTGAATATAGAAATGTGAGTTATTTAACAGGGCCGAATTTATTTTCCCTGTAAGCAGTAATATAGTTGATACAGTAATAATCTTTTCCCAAACAAGCTTCAGTTGCATACATCATGCCCATCATATCTCTGTTAAGCGGATCTAATATGGCGCTGTCCAAACCTGCATTCATAGCGAGAACTAAAAATGCCTGATTTACTAGCTTTCTTACAGGAAGATTAAATGATATATTGCTTATTGCACCTGTTATGTGTATTGTAGGATATTCTTTCTTTATTGTGGAAATAACTTCGTTTACTACAGAAATTCCGTCTTCTGCGGTGCAAAGCATTTCCACCAACGGATCTATGTGGAATCTTTCTGGCGCAATGTTGTATTGCTTTGCCTTATCCATGATTTCATTAAATACTTCAAGTCTGTCTGCCGCCGTTTTCGGTATGCCTTTATTTCCGTTAAGAAGCGCTACCACATCCCATTTTGTCTCAGCGATTTTAGGAAATACAATATCCATCTTATCGCCTTCTCCGGATACTGAGTTAATTAATCCCGGCTTATTACAATAAGCCATAGCCTCGACGCATGTTTTTGCGTTAGGGCTGTCCACTGCTATGGGAAGGTCGCTTACTTGCTGAACTAAGTCTATCAGCCATTTCATGACTTCCAATTCGATACTGTCTTCAACAGACGCGCATACGTCAATATATGTTGCGCCAGCCTGTGTTTGAGCTATCGCAAGATTTTTTATGAAGTCTGCGTCTTTTTCGGCTATAGCTTTAGCTACGGACGGTATACTGCCGTTGATTTTTTCACCTATAATGATCATTTTAAGCCTCCGTTAATATATAAAAATTATATCATATTTTATAATCAATATTTGATAATAAAAATTTAGAATTCCTTATAAGTAATATAAAAACACTTTATTTTAGATGTATTAGTTAATTTTTATTGCGTATACTAGCAAATTAACTGATTTTAATATCATTATTCAATTTCTATACATACTTAAGTATGTTTGTCAGTATTATAAAATCGCTTAATGTTTGGTAATATTTGTTTTGATGATATAATAAAGCAAAAAAAGGATTATATGGATAACAAAGCATTTTTTAAATTAAGTTACGGATTATTTTTAGCAGGAGTTGAATATCAGCAAAAGTATAATGCCTGCATTATCAACACTGCCTCCCAAGCGACCTCGTCTCCTCCGGTTATGCTGGCGACAATGCTCAAATCTAATTTAACTACAGAGCTTTTTTTAAGCAAGAAAAGTATGAATATAAGCGTAATATCGCAAAATTGTTCGCTTGATGTTATTAATCACTTCGGGCTTAACAGCGGAAGAGATATTGACAAATTTGAAAATACAAGTTTTGCTGTCGATAAATATAAGAATCCATTTATCGAAGAGGGGATGAATGCACGATTTGTTTGTACTCTCAATACGGCAAAAGAGCTTAGCACTCATTATTTGTTTATCCTCGATGTGGAAAATTCTTTTGTGCTATCAGATGAAAAACCTATGACGTATGCAGATTATAGGGTCATGAAAAATAATTCTGATAGGTTAATAAAATCTTCAAATCGAAGCTGGGTTTGTTCCATATGTCATTATGTTTATGACGGTGCTACGCCTTTTGAAGAGTTGGACGAAAATTACAAATGTCCTGTATGCGGAAAAGGTAAAGAGTATTTTATTTGTGAAACATAATATTAAAATATAATAACCGATGCGTACTATTATTCTACGCATCGGTTTTTTATGTATGAAATATGTATTTTTACTATATTATATAAATATGAAACGTCTTAATAAATACGAAAAATCAATATTATGGTCAGTTATTTTTATTTTTTCTGTAGGCGCACTTCTGCATATGATTTATGATTTCACAAATGAAAATCCGATAGTTGCTTTGTTTGCTCCTGTGAATGAAAGTATTTGGGAGCATACGAAAATGGTAGTGTTGCCTTCATTCATTTGGTATATGGGCGCTTACTTTATAATAAAAAGATTCAATAAACAAATGGCTTCAATGTATTTAGGCTGCGGCCTTGCCGCGATGATTATTTCTATAATTTTTATTCCATTATTGTATTATTTTTATACTGGAGCTTTTGGTATACAATCAATGATAATAGATATTCTTATATTATTGGCAGCAGCAGCTTTGGGCGCTTTGTTTTCTTTGTTTTTATTTAAATATCAGAAAAAAATAGTTAATGCTTATATCACTATTTCAATATTTATAATTATTTTCATAATTTACGGATATTTTACTTTATATCCACCTGGCATACCTTTATTTGATGATGTCAGTGTTATAAATCGCTTTATTACTTTAGTATAGTGCTTGACTAAAGCATTTGCATATGTTATTATACCTGCGGAGGAAAATTATGCAATTAACAGAATTGTCTTTAGAAGAGCAAATACCTTTAAAATTGATTTCCCTTTATGAATGTTATGGCTACAAAAAATATAAAATGTCTAAATTTGAGCCATATGATTTATACAGAGAAAATAAAAGCTTTATAAACTCTGAAAACATCATTACTTTCACAAACAGTGATGGAACCTTGATGGCGATGAAGCCTGATGTAACGATGAGTATTATAAAAAATATCAAAAAAGATACACATCTGCGAAAATATTATTATTCAGAGAGTGTCTTCAGAAATTCATATGACAGCAAAGAGCTTCGTGAAATAAAACAGATGGGACTTGAATACATCGGCAGTGATGCTGGATATTCAGAAACTGAAGTTTTAAGTCTTGCAGTACAAACAATGCAGGCTATAGACGAAGACTTTATAATCAATATTTCGCACACAGCTTTCATTTCGTCTCTTCTGGCAAAAATAAATGCAGATGAATACATAACAAAACGCATATATAAGGCTTTTAAGCTTAAAAGTGTTGCTGAGCTTAGTTCGATCGAAAAAGATATTAAAATTGAAAAGAAATACTTAGACTTATTGTACAGTATGGTTAACTACAGTGATAGCCTTCAAACAGCATCAGATTTTCTGGATAATTTCGCCGTTGATGAGCGTGCATTAACAGCGGTCGAAGAAATAAAAGTTTTGGCCGGATCACTAAAAGCCGGAAATTCGATAAATAATATTCGTTTTGATTTTTCTGTCATTGAAGATACTAATTATTATAATGGATTGATTTTTAATGGATACTTATCTTATTTACCGAATGTTATTCTCAGAGGCGGTCGTTATGATAATCTGATGAAACGTTTAAACAAAACGCAAGGAGCGATTGGATTTGCTCTTTATATAGGTGAATTAGACAGAGCATTGCGTAAAAATGAGAAGTATTATGCCGAGGCAAAGCTTGTTTATGATAATGCGGCGCCTGATAAAATAATAATGGCAGTGAAAAAGTTAAATCAAATACATAAAAGCGTGATTGCATTAGACAAAGATGATGAAGAAATTCTTACCCGAATAACTTACAAGCTTGATAAATACGGTAATTGGGAGCAGGTACAATGATTACATTTGCGCTGCCGAAAGGCAGACTTGCCAATAAGGCATACGAATTATTAAAACAAATAGGATATGATTGCATTGCTGTTGAAGCCGACAGCCGCAAGCTGATAATAGAGGACGAAAAAAACGATATAAGATACATAATGGTAAAGCCATCCGATGTCTCCATTTATGTCGAGCACAAAGCCGCAGATATCGGCATTGTAGGCAAGGATATATTAATGGAAACAGGTTCTAATGTATATGAACTGCTTGATTTAAAGATCGGTAAATGTAAAATAGCAGTTGCCGGTAAAAAAAATTATATCGAAGATATGTCCGTACCTCTCAAAGTCGCTACAAAATATGTTAAAATTACAAAAGATTATTTTACAAGGATTAATCGTGCAATAGAAATTATAAAACTTAACGGCAGTATAGAGCTGGCTCCTTTGCTGGGATTATCTGATGTTATAGTGGATATAGTGGAGACGGGTACAACTTTAAGAGAGAATAATTTGACAATTTTGTCTGAAATATCTAATTCATCTGCAAGGTTTATAGCAAATAAATCTTCCTATCAGTTTATGAGACAAAAAATCGATAAAATAACACATGAATTGGAAATGATTATATGATACGAATTATGCAAAGCGGCAAAATAAGCCGTAATGAAATTTTAAGCAGAAATAACACATTAGAAAATGATAGTATTATTGCATCTGTTAGAGATATTATAAATCAAGTATCCGTTAACGGAGACAGCGCTGTGTTGTCGTATACGGAAAAATTCGATGGTGTAAAACTGGAGAATCTTAAAGTAACTAATGACGAAATAGAGGCGGCATGGCAAAGGACAGATGAATCTTTAAAACAGATAGTAATCAAAGCGAAGAAAAATATAGAAGCATTTCACAAAAAACAAACGAGCGACAGTTTCTTTATATCAGAAAACGGTATAATGCTGGGTCAAAAATCAATGCCGCTTGAAAAAGCAGGAGTTTATGTTCCAGGTGGCACTGCCAGCTATCCTTCCAGCGTATTAATGAATGTCATACCTGCAAAAATAGCAGGCGTAAAAAAAATTATAATGGTGACTCCGCCGGGAAAAAACGGATTGATAGCTGATAATATATTGTGCGCAGCGAGAATAGCGGAAGTTGATGAAATATACAAATGTGGCGGAGCGCAAGCAGTAGCCGCTTTAGCTTACGGAACACAAAGTATATCAAAGGTTGATAAAATTGTAGGTCCGGGTAATGTTTTCGTAGCGGCTGCAAAACGCCTTGTATATGGTTTGGTAGATATTGATATGATAGCAGGGCCAAGCGAGATTTTAGTTATAGCGGATGAAGGAGCAAACGCTAGACACGTAGCTGCGGACATGCTTTCGCAGGCTGAGCATGATCCTTTGGCAAGCGCTGTATTAATATGCACCAGCTTGAAGATGGCTGATGAAGTCGCTGAAGAAATCGAAAAACAGATAAAATTATTGCCGCGTAGACAAATAGCGCAGGAGTCTATTGCAAATAACGGTAAAATAATTGTGGTGAAAAATCTTGATGAAGCTGTAGATATAGCGAATTCAATAGCTCCTGAGCATCTGGAGCTGTGCGTAAATGAACCTTTTGCATTGTTTGATAAAGTCCGAAATGCCGGAAGCGTGTTTATGGGTTATCATGCAGCGGAAGCGTTGGGGGATTATTTTGCAGGTCCGAACCATACATTGCCTACAAACGGGACGGCAAGATTTTCAAGCCCTTTGTCAGTTTATGATTTCATAAAAAGAAGCAGTTTTATCTATTATACAAAAAATGCACTTAACAATGTTAAGGACGACGTCGCAAATTTCGCGCATGCTGAAGGTCTTGACGCACATGCAAAAAGTATAAAAATACGTTTTGAAGAGGATATTAAATGAGTCGCTTTTTTTCAACAAAATTTGATGATCTTGAACCTTATGTTCCGGGTGAACAACCTGGCAATATAGACAATGTATTGAAATTAAATACTAATGAAAATCCTTTTCCTCCAAGTAAAAATGTTATCAACGCTTTGTCAGAAGATGAAATATGCAGGCTTTTGTTATATCCTGATCCATATTGCACCAAACTTAACGAAACATTAGCCAAAGAGCTGAAAGTAGACTTTAACAATGTATATACAGGTAATGGCAGTGATGAGGTCTTAGCATTTTGTTTTTATGCTTTTTCCGATAAGGGGTTTGCGTTTCCCGATTTGACATACGGTTTTTACAGCGTTTTTGCTTCATTATTTAATGCTGAAACTACAATAGTTCCTCTGCGTGATGATTTTAGTATAAATATTCAAGACTATGATAATATTACGAAAAATATAATAATATCTAACCCCAATTCACCCGCCGGACTTTTTTTACCGCTTGACGAAATAAAAAAGCTTATTGAAAAAAATAAGGACAGATTAATTATAATCGATGAGGCATATATTGATTTCGGCGCCGAAACGGCTGTTCCGCTTACAAAAATTTATGATAATTTGCTTATTATACGCACTTTTTCCAAATCGAGATCTCTTGCAGGAGGAAGGCTCGGGGCTGCAATAGGAAATGAATCGCTTATCCGTGATTTGAATACTATAAAATTCAGCTTTAACCCGTATAATGTTAACAGACTAACTCAGATTGCCGGAACAGAGGCGATAAAAGATAAAGAATATTTTGAATACACACGAAGTGAAATAATCAAAGCGCGTGAATATACGAAATATGAAATGAAAAAGCTGGGATTCAGCGTTTTCGACAGTATGGCTAATTTTGTATTCGCTGGCAGACATGATAAAATAAGCGGTAAAGAATACTTTGAAAAACTACGCAAAAAAAATGTTATCGTACGCTATTTTAATACTCCGAGAGAAAAAGATTATATAAGGATATCAATAGCAACGATAAAGGAAATGCAAAAATTTATAGATATAACAATGGAAATTCTTCAGGAGAAATAATATGCGAAAAAGCTCTATTCATCGAAAATCGAACGAGACTGATATTTGTATTGATTTAAATATTGACGGTAAAGGAGCGCATGAGATATCAACCGGATGTGGATTCCTTGATCATATGCTGGAGCTTTTTTCAAAACATGGTAGATTTGATATTAATTTGTCATGCAATGGAGATACTCAAGTTGATATGCATCATACTACTGAAGACATAGGCATATGTCTTGGAAACGCATTTAATGAAGCTTTGGGGGATAGGCGCGGTATAAAAAGATATGCGAGTATCATTCTTCCTATGGATGAGACATTAGTACTGGTATCACTTGATTTAAGCGGGCGTACGCATCTTAATTACAAATTGTATATAACAAATCCAAAAGTGGGGGAATTTGATACAGAACTTGTTAAGGAGTTTTTTTATGCATTTTCAAGAAGCTCGAAAATGACGCTTCACATAAAGCAGCTTGAAGGAGGCAATTCGCACCATTTAATCGAAGCTGCTTTTAAGGCTTTTGCCCGCGCTTTACGGAATGCAACCGAAATAGACGAGAAAAACAGCGATGAAATACCTTCCACAAAGGGGATTATAGATTGATAGCAGTAATTGACTATGGGGTAGGCAATCTTTTTTCAATATCGTCATCACTTGATTTTATAGGTATTGAAAATGTAATAACAGATCGCGCTGATGTTTTAAAAAAGGCAGATAAAATTATACTGCCGGGAGTTGGCGCTTTTGAAGACGCGATGAACAAGCTTAAAGCTACCGGTTTAATCCCTGCTTTAAATAAGGAAGTTGCCTCAGGAAAACCATTATTAGGAATTTGCCTGGGTATGCAGCTTTTATTCGATGTAAGTTATGAATATGGGGAACATAAAGGTTTAAGCTATATAAATGGTAAAGTTAAGTCTTTAAAAAAAGCCTTTGAAGACGCACAGTTAAACCTGAAAGTTCCGCATATGGGCTGGAACAGCCTGATATTCCAAAACTCATCGTGTCCGCTTCTAAAAAATATTAAAGAGGGCGAATATGTATATTTTGTACATTCATTTTACGCCGCTGAATGTTGCGAATCTGTTGCGGCATTCAGCAGGTACGGTATTGACGTTAGTGCAATTGTACAAAAAAACAATGTGTTCGGTACGCAGTTTCATCCTGAAAAAAGCGGTAGAATAGGGCTTAATATACTTAAAAATTTTTGCAGCTTATAAAAGAGGTCGACAATGATAATATTACCAGCCATAGATATAAAAGACTCCAAAGCAGTACGGCTTACTCAAGGCGATTACAATAAGATTACAGTATACTCCGACAACCCGCTTGACTTTGCTTATGAATTCTGCAGTAAAGGCGCCGAATACTTACATATAGTAGATCTGAATGGAGCCAAAGACGGTAAGTTGTCCAATTATGATATCATCAAAAAAATAATTATCGAATCCGGTCTTAAAGTAGAAGTCGGAGGCGGAATACGGGACGAGAAAGGAATAAACCAATATCTTGATGCAGGCGCGCATAGGGTTATTCTTGGTACATTGGCTCTCAAAGATATGGACTTTCTCAGCCGAATGATAAATAAATATCAAGAAAAAATCGCAGTAGGCGTAGACACAAAAAACGGCTTTACCGCTACTCATGGCTGGCTTGAAGTTTCAAATGTTTCCGGTTATGATTTTTGTCTGAAACTTATAAATATAGGGGTTAAAACTATTATATATACAGATATTTCAAAAGACGGTACGCTTCAAGGAACTAATCTGGATATATATAAAAAATTATCTGCACTTGAGGGTGTAAATATTATCGCTTCCGGAGGAATCTCTTCATATAGTGAGATTGAAGTTCTTTCATCTATAGGGATTCATGGAGCAATTTTAGGCAAGGCTATATACAGCGGCAGGCTGGAATTGGACAAAGCCATTACTGCAGCAAAGGAGAAAGCAAATTAAAATGCTTACCAAAAGAATTATACCTTGTCTTGATATAAGAAACGGACGAGTGGTAAAAGGTAAAAATTTCAAAAACGTAAATGACGTAGAAGATCCAGTGAAAATGGCTGCGTTCTATGATGAGAACGGAGCAGATGAACTTGTTTTTTATGATATAACCGCTTCTGTTGATGAGCGTCCTTTGTTTACTGATATATTAAAAAAAGTAGCGTCTCAAATATTTATTCCTTTGACCGTCGGCGGCGGTATAAATACTCTGGATGATTTTGACAGAGTCCTTAAAGCAGGAGCTGATAAAGTAAGTGTAAATTCCGGGGCAGTTAAAGATCCTTCACTTATTAATAAGGCAGCCAAAAGATACGGTGATCAATGTGTTGTATTGTCAATGGATGTAGCCAGGGTAGACGGCAAATATCATGTTTTTACTAAAGGCGGAAGGTTCGACAGTGGAATAGACGCTCTTCAATGGGCAAAAATGGGCGAAGAAAACGGTGCTGGAGAAATTGTGCTGAATTCGATAGATACTGACGGAGTAAAAAAAGGTTTTGATTTAGAAATGCTTTATGACCTTTCTAAGGTTGTAAGCATACCTATAATTGCATCAGGCGGAGCAGGCGGGAAAGAAGATTTCCTGGAATTGTTCAGGCTTGAAGGAATAGACGCTGGTTTAGCGGCAAGTATCTTTCATTTTAGAGAAGTAAGCATTAAGGAACTTAAAACATTTCTTAAAAATAATAAAGTGCCGGTCAGAACAGTGGGGTGATATTGATGGACGTGAAAGATCTGAAATATGATGATAAAGGACTCATACCTGTAATTATTCAGGATTTTTACACTAAACAAGTGCTTACTTTAGCATATATGAATCAGGAAAGTTTGAGTATTACGCTCAAAGAAGGTAAAACATGTTTTTTTTCAAGAAGCCGCAACAAGCTTTGGAGAAAAGGGGAAACAAGCGGAAATTATCAGCATGTAGTATCAATCAGATCTGACTGCGATAATGATTCATTGCTTATCGAAGTAATTAAAGATGGTCCGGCGTGTCATTTAGGTAATGAAAGCTGTTTTTCCAATATGATTATTGAAGATAAAAACCGGGCTGATTTCAGCTATGAAAAGCTTTATTATCTTCTTGAACAACGTAACATAAATCGTCCTGAAAATAGTTATACAACATATCTTTTCGAAAAAGGCAAAGAAAAAATACTAAAAAAAGTCGGAGAAGAAACTTCAGAAGTAATCATAGCTGCAATGAAAGATTCGAAAGAAGAAACCGTTTATGAAATAGCTGATTTATGTTATCACACTCTTGTTTTAATGGTATCTTTGGGAATTTCTTTATCCGATGTAAGCAATGAACTTGCAAAAAGGCAAATAATTAATAAAAAGAATAAACAAGAAACAATGAAATAATGGAAAGAAATTTTTACCTCAGAGAAGTCAAAACAAGTGATGCGAAAAGACTGAGCGAGATATATTCATATTATGTTATCAATACCCCAGTTAGTTTTGAGACTGAAGCCGTATCAGCAGATGAATTTGAAAAAAGAATCAACGGAATAAAAGATGACTATCCATTTTTGACAGCAATATATAACAATGAAGTTATTGGTTATGCTTATGCGCACAGACATCATCCTAGGCAGGCTTATGATTGGAATGTAGAAATTTCAGTATATTTGGATAAAAAAATTCTCAAACACGGTATAGGATCAATATTGTATGAAGCTTTAATAAAACTTCTCAAACTTCAAAATATAAAAAATATATACGCATTTATAGTCGTTCCAAATGACGCCAGCATGGCTCTGCATGAAAAATTCGGTTTTACTAAAATTTGCGAATATATTAAAACTGGCTATAAACTTGGTAATTGGCACAACATTGTTATAATGGAAAAAGTGATAGGAGATAAATCACAGAAGCCTGAGATTTTTATAAAATTTAAAAATTTAAACGTTAAAAATGTTGCAGTTATTATTAATTCATTCAACAGGATGTACGAATAATCTAAATTATACGGATTTAAATTATTAATAATAAAGGATTTTTACACTATATGAAAGACAATATAAAAAAATTAGAAAATTCATACTGCGCAATTATGTTTCTTATATGTATATTCGGCGTAATAGCTTTGATTCTAAGCATTTCTGCTTATTGTATAGGATTAGAACCGAGAGCAGACAGCGAGGTGCACCTTAAAAACGTTTTGTTTAATATAATTTTATATCCTGTAATATTTATTGCTTTAAGCTTTATTTCTTCATTTATAAGCAGGCCGTTGGGAGATGAAAAAAAGGATTATAAATTTTTCTCTTCTTTAATAGCGCTGTTTCGTATAAGTAAAAATAATAAACTTGATAAAGATTGTAAAGACATAAAACTCAGGCGCGTTTCTATATTATTAACACTTTTGAGTATGATAGCAGCTTTTTTTAGCTTTTTATGTTTATATACATTTGAAACTACTTTTATAATAAATATATATGGAGCAATATGGCAAATCGTTATCGTTTTGTGTGTTTTGGCTTTAATCATCGCTTTACATCATGCAATAGTAGCTTATAAAATTAAACGCATAAATTAACAGAAGCCTCATACAGAGGCTTCTTATTATTCCGATATTTTTTTTATGATATCTGCCAGATATTGCGCATCTTTTTTTATTTCTTCTTCATTACTGCCTTCTATCATTATCCTTACTAATGGTTCTGTGCCGGAATGTCGTAAAAGAATTCTGCCGCATCCGTCATATTTTCTGTTAAGCTGCGATAAAGACTCGCTGACCTCCGCGCTTTCCTGATACATTAATTTATTTTCTGTTTTAACTTTAACATTCACCAATACTTGTGGATATGTTTTAAATTTATTTGTAAGCTCAAATAAAGAACTATCCTTTTCTTTAATAATTTTTGTAAGCATTAAAGCAGAAGCAAGGCCGTCTCCGGTAGTATTGATATCATACAATATTATGTGCCCTGATTGTTCTCCGCCGAAATTATAATTTTGAGCTAGAATTTCCTGCAATATATATCTATCGCCTACATTGGTCTGTTTATATTTCAGCCCTAATAACTCAAGTGCTTTTAAAAGCCCAAGATTACTCATGCCTGTCAGGACAACAGTATCTTTCGCCAGACATTTTTTTTCTTTGAAATATTGTGCGAAAAGATACATTATTATATCGCCGTTAATTACATTGCCTTTTTCGTCCACGGCTATCAGTCTGTCTCCGTCGCCGTCAAAAGCAATACCTAAATCCGCTTTTTCTGATAAAACGCTTTGTACTAAGCTATTTATATGCGTAGAACCACATTCATGATTTATGTTAATTCCGTCAGGTGAATTATTAATAACGACAGTTTCAGCGCCGGTTTTTTTAAACGCTGATGGTGATGTATTTACAGTCGCTCCGTTAGCACAATCGAGTACTATTTTCATGCCGTTAAGATTATACGGTTTTATAGCTTCAAATAAATAATCAAGATATATTTTTTCTGCATTATTTTCAAAGCTTATTGATCCTATGTGTTCGTTCGTGGCATATACTGGGAAACTGTTGTTTTCAATAATAGCCTGGATTTCGTCTTCGATTTCATCGGTCAGCTTAAGTCCTTGTGAATTGAAGAATTTTATTCCGTTATCATAATAAGGATTATGCGATGCGCTGATCACTATCCCTGCATCTGCTTGAAAATAACGCGTGATTATCGGTATTGCTGGAGTTGGGATTATGCCCGCAGAAATAACGCTGCCTCCACAGCTCATAATACCGGCGCTGAGCGCTGAGTCAAACATATTTCCTGATATTCTTGTATCTCTGCCTATGACAAATTTCGGTGAAGAACTACCGTTTTTCAATCTGCCGCACGCCGCACGCCCCAATTTAAAAGCGAGCTCGGCCGTCAATTCTTTATTTGCTTTGCCGCGCACACCGTCCGTGCCAAACATTCTGCCCATATAATTATTCCTCCTTGAATCCCTTGCGGTAACGTATAGCGATTTTATTTGCCGCTTCCGCACCGTCCACGGCGCTGCTCATGATTCCTCCTGCATATCCCGCTCCTTCGCCAATAGGGTATATGCCCTCTATGGTTGCACTCATATATGTTTGAGCGTTTCTGATTATTCTTACGGGAGATGAAGTTCTGGTTTCAGGCGCAGTCATAACGCCGCTGATGAATCCTTCAAAATTGCTGCAAAAATGCGTAATAGCATTTTTCAGACTGCACAAAATAAAATCAGGAAAACACCCTGATATGTCGCAATAATTATAACCTGGCTTTATTGATGGCATTGCATGTTTATTTGAGGAAAGAGAAAGAAAGTCATCAATATTCATAACAGGAGCTTTATAGTTTCCTCCGCCCAATTTAAAAGCTTGCTCTTCTATTCTTCTTTGAAAATCAATACCTGAAAGTGGATATTTGTCAAAGTCGTCTGTTTTAACGGTCACGACTATAGCTGAATTTGCATTATGGGCATGACGCTTGCTAAAACTCATACCGTTTGTAGATACTGTATCATTTTCACAAGAGCTGTTGAGCACATATCCTCCGGGACAGTTGCAAAAAGTATAAACAGACCTCATTGCTTGAGTATCTTTATAAATAAGTTGATATTCAGCAGGAGGCAAGGCTTTATGTTCTGAATACATCCCGTATATATGTTTATTAATGACGCTTTGTTCGTGTTCGACTCTGACGCCCACAGCAAATGGTTTAGAGATTATCGCTAATCCTTTATGATAAAGCATCTTAAACGTTTTCCTGGATGCATTACCAATGGCAAGCAGCAGATCGCCGCATGGTATTTCATCTTTGTCATTTATTATTACGGAAACTATTCTTCCGTTCTTAATGCATATATCGGACATTTCGGAAGAAAATAAAAAGCTTCCGCCATTTTCTTCAATATAGCGTTTTATGTTTCCAATGATGGTTTTAAGTCTGTCCGTGCCTAAATGAGGCTTTGCCTGATATTTTATGGCTGCCGGAGCTCCAAATTCTATAAGCTTATCATTTACATATTGTGTTAGGGGATTTTTTATGCGGCTCATTAATTTGCCGTCTGAAAAAGTGCCTGCACCGCCAAGCCCGCATTGAATATTCGACATCGGATTTAAGGTGTTTTGTTCAAAAAATGTATTTATATCGGCGCTTCTTTCAGGTATATCTTTACCTTGTTCCAATATTACAGGTAGTATATTCATTTCTAATAAACGCAGTGCGGCAAATAGACCTGCAGGGCCTGAACCGACAATGACAGGCTTTGCAAAAGTATTGTTCTCGAAAAATATCGGAGCATTCTCTTTTGTATCAGTTTTATTTTCACAACGTTCAACATTGGTATTTTTTATTGTGTGAGGATAATCAAAAGTAACTGTATATACACGAAAAATGCCTGTGCTTTTATGATATCTTGAATCTAAAGATTCTCTGATGATAGCAAAATTCTTTACATCATTTTCTATCAAGTGAAGCTTTGAAATAATCGCTTCACGAGGCTTTGTATTGATTAAATTTTCTATATTTATTTTTATGTTGAAAGCTTTATATTTTGGCATGTAAATTTACTCCGAAAGCCTTACCGTAACGGTGTTTAAACTTGACGTCAGTATAGTTACTCCGTCAGGAATGCTGTATTGTATATCGACAGTGTGTGTACCTGCACTGAGATTTGACAGGTTTATATAAGCGATAATATCGGAATTTGACAACGAATCAATAATTTCTTTTGAGCCTGTGACGGAAATAGTGAGACTGCTGAAAGCAGACAGATCGCATGTAAGATTCGCAGGAAGATTTCTTACCTGTAATGATGTATAGGTCATTTTCTTAGTTGCATTGCCTGTTCTGATTTCAATATATACGCTTATGGAATCAGTAGAAGCGCTGACGCCACCATCAAGCACGAGATTAGCTTGAACTGTTTGTGATTGCGTTACGCTGTTAAGATTGATAGGGGAAGTAGATACGCTGGTTAAATTATTGACTATTGAAACAGGTCCTGAAATTTCAATGCTTGAAATATTTGCGCTTGTTGATACAAGCTCATATCCTTCTGGACAACTTCCACTTGTTACAATATTGATTCCTACTGTTTTGGTCATGCCTACTAATGTAGAAACCTGTATTTGATTCGGCGAGATATTTACGCCTTCAACAACATTGCCTTCAGAATCGAAAGCATATAAATTAACCAGCGATTCAAAATCATATCTGTTTGAACTGAGATTGATTTCTCCTCTTACTGACTCTACTGATGATAACGCCTGCTGAGGACCTGACACAACAACAGTATCTGTATTGGCCGAATGGTCCAATACATAATATCCGCTCGGAAGATTTCCTGTAATATCTATATTAAAATTCATTTGTTTTGTTGACAATTCGCTGAGTGTAAGCGTTAAGTATTTTGGAGATATATCAGAAATACTTACGCTATCGGATAAACCCGTAATTACCACTTCAAAAGTATACGTGCCTGGTGCGGTTATCTGGCTGAGATCTACTGTTGCAATAATATTATTTTTGTTGACTTGATTTAGTTGAGCAGTGCGGCCATAAAGTTTTATATCAACTGTATCTATTTTATTTTCAATTGTTAGATTATCAGCCAATCCTACATAATTAATAGCTATGGAATTGTAATTTCTTGTGGTTGTAGGGTCTGCGCCTGAAGTATTTGCAACAGCCCAAAGCAAATATGCAAATATTAATGAAATCAACGCTGTTATGAATTTATTTTTGGGTATTTTTTTAGGTAATCTTTTCATTTTTCCTTAACAGCCTTTCGTTGCTCTTTTTGCGATGCTGTTTCCTGCGCTTCAAGATACTGCATAAGCAGTGTCTTTAAGGTTTTTGGGTCAACGAATCTTGATAATTTTCCGTTTACGGAATAAGATATAACACCTGTTTCTTCACTGACTATCACGCTGAAGCAATCTGAATTTTCGCTAACGCCGATACCTGCTCTGTGCCTTGTGCCGATTTCCGTATTCAAACTCTTATTTTGTGTAAGAGGCAAAAGGCAGCCAGCAGCAGCGATACGCATTGTAGTGTTTGATATAATAACTGCTCCGTCATGCAATGGCGTATTAGGAGTAAATATATTTATATACAAATCTTTAGAAGGAACTGCGTCAATTTGAACGCCTGTTTCGATTATATCTCTGAGCTTTATATGTCTTTCAAATATAATAAGGGCACCAGTTTTAGTTTCTGATAAGGTTTTTACTGCGCTTACCGTTTCATTGACGGCTATAAGTATATCTTCATTGATATTTGATTTGGAGAAACTTTTGAATAATTTGTAAAACTTCGTACTGCCTATTCTTTCCAATCCGCGTCTAAGTTCAGGTTGGAACATGACAATAAGAGCGATAAATCCAACAGTTATTATGTTTTTCAATATATAATTTATAGTAATAAGACCGATCCAATCGCTTACCTGCGTGGCCAACAGGATAATAACAACACCTTTAGCAACCTTCATGGCCTGAGTGCCTCTGATCCAATCCAATATCTTATATATTAAAAAGGCCGTAAGTAATATATCTATAACGGACATAATGGTAAAAGAATTATAAACATCATAAAATAATGATTTAAGTGTTTCAAGCATTAATCGCAACCTTCTTTTTATGTTCTTTATAAATTATACAACAAAAATAAACGTATAAAAACCTAATATGAAAAATAACGCATTTTCTATTTTAATATTTGCAACGATTTGTTTTCGGTAGTGAATCTTGTTATAATACAAATGAGGTTGAAAATGGAACAGTTTACACATTTGCACTTACATACGCAGTATTCACTCCTGGATGGTTTTTGCGATATTCCCAAATTAGTAAAACGAATAAAGGAAATGGGAATGGATTCCGTAGCTATTACGGATCATGGGGCAATGTTCGGGGTGATAGATTTTTACACTGAATGTAAAAAACAAGGCATAAAGCCGATTTTGGGATGTGAAATTTACACAGCCGAAAGAAGTATGCATCAAAAAGACAGCCGTTATGATAAAAATAATTATCATTTGGTTTTATTGGCGGAAAATGAAACAGGGCTTCATAATTTGTTCAAAATAGTGACTTTGGGATATTCCGAAGGCTTTTATTTTAAGCCGCGTGTAGATTATGACGTGCTTAAACAATATTCCGAAGGCATTATTGCGCTTACAGGCTGCATAGCAGGCCGTGTTCCTCATTTCATTATAAGAGACGATATCAATGCGGCGCAAGAGCATCTTGAAAAGCTGTTAGAAGCCTTTGGAAAGAATAATTTGTACGTGGAAATCCAAAACCACGGTCTGGAGGAAGAAAAAAAAGCCAATAAAGGCTTAATAAAACTCGCAAAAGAAAACGGCCTTAAACTTGTCGCTACAAATGATGCTCATTATATAAATAAAGAGGATGCGGATTATCATGATATTTTGCTTTGCGTTCAAACAGCAACAACGACATCAGACCCTAAACGAATGCGTTTTCCGAATGAAGAATTTTATATAAAAAGCGTAGAAGAAATGAAAACTTTATTTCCTGATACGCCTGAAGCAATTACGAATACTTATGAGATAGCGCAAAGATGCAACATTGAAATAGTATTCCATGATTACCATCTTCCAAAATTTAAGCTGCCTGAAGGTCAGGTAAGTGCAAAAGATTATTTAAGTAAGCTCTGCTATGAAGGATTTGAAAAAAAATATAATAATCGTACGGATGAATTGATAGAAAGACTTGAATATGAGCTTGACGTTATAGATAAAATGGGTTTTAACGATTATTTTTTGATCGTTTGGGACCTTGTAAAATATGCTAAAGACAATAATATACCTGTGGGCCCAGGCAGGGGGAGCGCAGCGGGGAGTATTGTAAGCTATTGTCTTAATATTACGGAAGTAGATCCTATACGTTTTAATTTGATATTCGAAAGATTCCTTAACAGCGAGCGTGTCTCTATGCCTGATATTGATATAGATTTCTGCTCCGATAAAAGAGACATGGTAAAGGAATACCTCATCAATAAATACAGCAGTGATAATGCTGCACAGATTATCACCTTTGGAACTCTTAAGGCACGGCAGGCAGTGAGAGACGTTGGCAGAAGTATGGGTATGAGCTATGCTGATACAGATAAAGTTGCAAAAGAAATTCCTGAAGGACCAAAAGTAACGATTGATTCTGCTATAGCTGATAATCCTCACTTACAGGAGATGATAAATGAAAACAAAGAAGTCAAAAAGCTCATTGACATAAGCAAAGCGCTTGAAGGCTGTCCGCGCCAAGCCTCCATACATGCAGCCGGCGTTGTAATTACAGATAAGCCTTTGAGTGATTATGTTCCTCTTTATCTGAATAAAGACGGAAGCTTGGCCACACAGTTTCCGATGACTACTATCGAACAGCTTGGACTTTTGAAAATGGATTGTCTAAGCCTTAGAAATCTGTCAATTATACAAGATACTCTCGAAAATATAAAGCACTCGCAGAATATAGTAATCGAGCTTGACAAGATATCTTTTGATGACCAGAAAGTTTATTCATTAATATCAAAAGGAGATACATCCGGTATTTTTCAGCTCGAAAGTTCAGGGATGCGTTCATTTATGCAAAGATTAAAGCCGGATACATTTGAAGATATTATTGCAGGAATTGCTTTGTTTAGGCCCGGCCCTATGCAGTTTATAGATACCTATATCGAGAACAAAAAAAATCCGGCAAATATAAAATATATTCACCAGGCGCTTGAGCCTATATTGAATGTTACATACGGATGTATTGTATATCAGGAGCAGGTCATGCAGATTGTGCGCGATCTTGCAGGTTATTCGCTTGGGCAAAGCGACAATGTGCGCAAAGCGATGTCGAAAAAAAAGGAGGAAGAATTAAAGCAGCAACGACAGATATTTTTATACGGCGATGAAAAACTGGGAATTGCAGGATGCGCTGCGAATGGTATTGATGAAAACAGCGCAAATCAAATTTATGACGCTATGTTGGATTTTGGCCGCTACGCTTTCAACAGATCGCATGCCGCTGCATACGGATTCGTTACATATCAAACGGCTTATTTGAAGACGTACTATCCTGTAGAATTCATGGCCGCTCTAATCACCAGCGTAATGGGAGACGATGCCAAAACAAGAAGGTATATACATAATCTTAAGGATTTTAATATAGAGCTTCTCCCTGCAGACATCAATGAGTCACATAGAAGATTTACTGTCTCAAACGGTAAAATACGCTTTGGTCTTCTTGCAGTAAAAGGACTCGGAGAAACTGCCGTTAATGAAATTATAACAACACGTAAGGAAAAAGGCCGATTCGTTGATTTCGCTGATTTTGTAAATAAGCTTGAATTTAACAGTTTGAATAAAAGAGGGGTAGAGAGTCTGATCAAATGCGGAGCGTTTGACGCTATGGGATACAAGCGTAATGAACTTTTGGCAATTTTTGAAGATTACATAGACGGCGTAATGCGTCAGCGCAAAAAAAGCATCGAAGGACAGATGAACCTTATGGATCTTATGCGCGGGGAAGAAAAAAGCGTAAAATTGATAATACCTCAAAACATAAAACCATTGACGCAAGAAGAAATATTAATGTATGAAAAAGAAGCAATGGGTCTTTATCTTTCAGGACATCCGATGTCAAAATACGAAGATATCCTTAATAAGTACGCCACATGTGATGCTCTTACATTGAACCCTGCACAAGAACAGCAATTTGAAGAAGATGAAGAAAAAGAACATTTAGTAAATAAAGAAACCATTGAAGACGGCTCTATGGTTGTTATGGGAGGTATAATAACGGCCGTAAAAACATCAATGACTAAAACAGGAAGTTCAATGGCATTTGTTCAAATCGAAGATATATACGGTTCGTTTGAAACTGTAGCATTCCCTAAAGTATATGAGCAAAATTTTACTCTTCTTAGAAAAGATATGCCTGTGCTTGTTAAAGGAAGAATTAATAAAAAAGACGCTGGAGAAACTTCTGTTATTGCTTCGCAATATTATGATTTGAACGACAAACGTTCTTTCTCGAATCTTAAAGTTTCAAAGAATTATACACCTGCTCAAACAAATAATGCTATAAAACGAAAAAATGATTTTGCACCCAATAAGAGTAATGGTGGCACCACTGATAAGGATGACCAAAATACTTCTGTTTTGCAAAGCGTGCCTGAAGGTGCTTACATAATGATTATGCTTAATCGCTACAACAGCGAATTGCTTCCACTTATCAAAGAAGTAATGATTGCCAATAAGGGAAATGTAAAAGTAATGCTTTATGACACGGAAAACAGAAAAAAATATCTTGCATCTCAAGATCTATGGATTAAAAATGATTTGGAGATTCTAAGACAAATGCGCGATATAATCGGATATGAAAATGTAAAAATTATAAAAAATGACTAATTAGATGATAAATTTATTATAAAATGTCTATATCTTGTTGATATTTGAAAAAACTGATTGAAAAATTTGCGTAGAACAATATAATATACTTGAGGTAGTATTTCATGGGTGATTTTACTAAATCAAGGTTAACCATTAATATTATGGGTATTGATTATCAGGTAATAACTGATGATGATCCCAAAAGAGTTCATATGATAGCGGACTTTGTTGACACTCTTATAAGGGAGACAAAAAAAACGTCGCCTTATATGACGAATTTAAGTGCCACTGTACTTTCCGCGCTCAATTTAAGTGAGGAACTTTATAGAATAAAGGATGATTTTGAGGAACTTAAAGAAAAAGAATCCGAATATCAGATGCTTCTCAGTTATAAAGACAAACTTACAGACGCCATGGAAGAGCTTGAAGACAATGAAACGAAAAACAAGATAATGAAAAGCAAAATGGAACGTCTTGAAGTTGAAAACAATGAATTAAATGAATTGATTGAGGAATATAAAGATAAATTCAATACCCTCAGAACGGAATATGAGTTAAGCAAAAGAACTGTTGCCGAATTACAAAACAAATTGCTTGAAAACCAGCTTGAGTTGGTAAAAGCTCGGAAAAATCTTCTTGATTTTAATGACTGATAACGAACAAAAGCGTCCATTTTAAATGGGCGCTTTTTGCATATAATACCTTCGCTTGGTTACAATAAATAGGCGAGGTGATAATATGGATATGAATGAGCTGTTGAGAGTATGTCTGAATTCTCTTATTTCAATCACAGTATTGTTTATACTTACAAAACTGATGGGTAAAAGACAAATTTCTCAATTAAGCATGTTTGACTATATTAATGGCATTACGATAGGGTCCATTGGAGCCGAGTTTGCATTAGCCGAAGAAGGGAAAGCAATATATGCTGCGGCGGCGATGACAGTATATACTTTAGTGTGTATTTTAATATCGTACTCAACATGTAAATCTATTGCTTTAAGGAGATTATTTGAGGGAAGATCTTTAACGCTGATAAAAAACGGAGAATTTTATGAAAAAAATTTCAAAAGAACAAAACTTGATATTAATGAATTTCTGTCAAATATGAGAACTGAAGGATATTACGACGTATCGAAAATTGAGCTTGCGGTTCTTGAAGCAAATGGGAAAATAAGCTTTTTGCCTAAAGCGCAGTACCGTCCTTTAACGCCTGATGATCAAAATATTAAAGTAAGTGAAGAAGGCATAGTATATAATATAATTATTGATGGTAAATTAATAGAGAAAAATTTAAAATATGCCGGTAAAAATCTGGAATGGCTTGTGAAAGAGTTGAAAAAACAGGGAGAAGAAGATATAAACAAAATCTTTTTAGCAACGTGCGATATGTATGGGAAATTATCCGTCTTTAAAAAGTCTGGTAATAAAGCTCCCGGCGATGTGTGGGTGTAAGTAAAGCAGTAACTAAATAAACGCATCTCCATAGTATATCTATGACTAATTATGGAGGTGCGCTTATGTATATTACTAAGGTATTTAAGGGAAACGACTACATATTATACTCAGGCGAAGATGTAGATGTTGCAACAATAACGTCGAATTCAAAGGAGCGAAAATACAGATCAATTTTTTTTGCTCTTAAGGGCCAAAAAAATAATGCGGTCGAATTCGTTGATGAGGCTATTGAAAACGGAGCTGTAGCAATAGTAAGTAAAACATACATATCAGATCAACGAAAAGGTATTGCGTATATTCAAACAGACGACGTTCAAAAATTAATGGCGGCGGCCGCCAAACGTATATACAGGGAATACATGCACGGAATCAGACTAGTGGCTGTCACAGGCACAAATGGTAAAACATCGTTTGTTAATGCTGCATATCAAATGTATAATAACTTAAATAAAAAAAGCTCTTTTACAGGAACTTTAGGCACAAATATCAAAAATTGCAATATAATACTTCCAAATAATACGACTTATGATCAATCCGTTTATTATGAACTTATACGATGCGCCAATACGGACGAAATAAAAAATATATTCAGTGAAATATCATCTCAAGGACTTGCGCTGGGACGCTGTGAAGGCATAGATTTTGACGTCGCGGTTTTTTTGAATCTTTCACAAGATCATCTTGATTACCACGTAAATATGGAAAATTATTATGCAGCTAAGCGAAAGTTATTTGATTCATGCCGAGGCCTTTTAATTATAAATATCGATGATCAATATGGTGCGCGTCTATACCGGGAACAAAAGGCCAAAGGTAAAAATATAATATCCTACTCAGTAAACACTAATGCCGATTATATGATTCAAAATATAGTAAGCGGTGCGCAATCGACGAGTTTTGAGCTTATTTCAAAAACTGGAAGAGATTTTTATACACTCCCTTTATGCGGCGGCTATCAGGCATTGAATATAACTCCTATTATAATTTTAATGCTGAAAGACGGATTTACTTCGTCTCAAATAAAAGCAGCAATGACAAAGATCAAAACCGCTGCAGGCAGAATGGAATGCGTGTATGACGGTAAGCCAAGTGTATACATTGACTATGCGCATACGCCTGACGCTTTGGTAAAAGCGCTTAGCTTTTTAAAAAGCGCTTTTGGAAACAATATAACTTGCGTGATAGGCTGCGGGGGAGACAGAGATAATAAAAAACGTTCTTTAATGGGGAAAAACGCTTCTGATCTTGCTGATTATGTCATTTTTACGAACGATAACCCACGCGGGGAAAGAAGCGCTAAAATTCTTTCAGAAATAATCAATCCTATAGAAAAAGAAAATTACATCGTCATACCTCAGCGTGAAAAAGCCATTGTATATGCATTAAAAAATACGGATAAGAACGGCGTAGTTTTAATCGCAGGCAAAGGCCACGAAAATTATCAAATATCTAAAGGCAAGTACGAATATTTTTCTGATAAAGATACAGTAAATAATTATTTTAATGAAACAAGCCGCGCTTAGTGCTTGCGCAGCTTCTGATAAAGTTCATTACGAGGAATATGAGTTTTTTCAGCTAATTGCTTCAGCGCGTCATTCGGTTTGATAAGCTTATCAAGCAACTCCTCATACATTTGTTTTAATTCATCAAGATCGTATTCGATATTTTCAGGCGCTTCATGCTGAGTATCTGAAAATACCAAAACATATTCTCCTTTAGGAGGATCTTCTAATAAGCTGTATATTTCAGAAGAAGTTCCCCTATATGTCGTCTCATATATTTTAGTAAGCTCCTTTGATAAAGCAAGCTTTCTATGAGGCATTATTTCTGAAATTTCTTTAAGCAATGTTTTTATTTCATGAGCTGCAGCATAGACAACGCAGGTTTTATCAGTTTTGCTTATTTTCATAAGGCTAATATTTCTAAGGGAAGATTTTTTTGGCAAAAATCCGAAAAATGTAAATTCATTAATATTATACCCAGAAAATATCAAAGCCGGTAACAATGCATTGGCTCCTGGTATAACAGTAAAGGCAATGTTGTTGTCTATCAGTTTATTGATTAATATGCTTCCCGGATCAGATAAAAGGGGAGTCCCGGCGTCAGAAATTAAGGCGGCTTTCTCACCGTCATAAAGCCGCCTTATTATTTTCTCACTTATTGCTTGCTCGTTGAATTTATGGTAGCTGATAAGTTTATTTTTTATATTAAAATGATTGAGTAATTTTATGGAACGGCGAGTATCTTCACATAAAATAAAATCTACTTGTTCCAGAACTTTAAGCGCTCTTATAGTGATATCTTCCATGTTGCCAATAGGCGTGGAAACAACGTACAACAAAATATCATTCATTGAAAAATTTTCCGTTTATGATAGTTTGTTGTCTGTCGGGACCTACCGATATTATGCTTATAGGTGTTTCGCAAAGTTCAGATATTCTCGATAAATATTTTTTTGCATTATCGTTAAGGTCATTATAAGAACGAACTGAGGACATGTCCTGTTCCCAACCTTCAAACACTTCGTATACAGGTTCGCACTCATCAAAAATGTTTAATTCTGGCGGTATTACATTTAGAATTTCACCTTTATATTTATAACTTACGCATAATTTAATTTCTTTTAGTCCCGTAAGCGTATCAAGCTTTGTAATGGCTAAGCCGGTCAATCCATTTATTCTGGCTGCATATCTTACTCCAACAGTGTCAAACCAGCCGCAACGCCTGGGTCTGCCGGTAGTTACTCCGTATTCATGCCCCTTTTCTCTTAAATAATCTCCCGTTTTGTCCAAAAGTTCCGTCGGGAACGGCCCTTTTCCAACTCTGGTTGTGTAAGCTTTGGCGATTCCTATGGCTTCGTTAATTGCTGTAGGCGGTATTCCTGCTCCCACACACACGCCGGCAGTAGTTGGGTGCGAAGATGTGACATAAGGATATGTACCGTAATTCACATCAAGCATAGTGCCTTGAGCTCCTTCGAACAATACTTTTTTCCCGCTCTTTATATAATCCTGCACTATTATTGATGTATCGGCTACATAGGGACGAATTATTTTTGCAGCATTCAAATATTTGTCTGCAATATCGTCAAAATCTAATTCGTCAGACGAATATATTTTTTTCAGCTCAGTATTTACATTATTTAAATTTTGCTTAAGTTTTTCTTTGAAAATCTCCGGCATCATTAAATCGCATACTCTTATTCCGCATCTTTTCGTTTTATCCTCATAACAGGGGCCGATGCCGCGCTTAGTAGTGCCTATTTCCGTTCTTGCGGAACTCTCTTCTCTGAGCTGGTCTAACTTTATATGATAAGGTAAAATCAAATGAGTCCTTTTATCGATTAAAAGCTTGTCAAAAATTATTCCCTGCATTTTCAGCTCATTCATTTCCTCGATAAGAGATAACGGATCCAGCGCTACTCCTGAACCAATCACAGATGGTTTATTTTGAACTATGCCTGAAGGCACAAGGTGCAGTTTGTAAACTTTTCCATTCGATATTACAGTATGGCCCGCATTGTTGCCTCCCTGATAGCGGACAACAACATCTGCTTTATCTGTAAGAAAATCAGTTACTTTGCCTTTACCTTCGTCTCCCCATTGCGCTCCGACAATAACCAAACTTGACATCTAAATACTTCCTTTTAGTTGATATGCTATATTGTAGCATAATGAACAAAGCATATCAATAAAGAAAAGGTATTCGCTGTATATGCTGTTTTCTTAATATCGAATTATTTGCACTAATTGCTTTTAGTGTTATAATACAATAAATCAGGGAAATAATTGCGTTGATTACATTATGCAATTAACAGTGTTTCAGCATAATATATACTAACTGTTTTTAATGTTTTATTTATTCAGCGGGAGAATAATATGTTATGTCAGATATGTAATAAAAGAACTGCGACAGTACAAATTATTAATATAATAAACGGCGTTAAAACTGTACTTAATGTCTGTGAACATTGCGCTGCAGAGGCTGCATTAGGCTCTGTTTCATCTATTGATTTGAATAGTTTAATTAATCAATTATTCAATATCGAGGGCAATAATAATATACAAAATCATCCCTCAAGTAAAGCATGCCCTGAATGCTCAACAACTCTTGAGGAATTTATGCAAAACGGCAAACTTGGTTGCGATAAATGCTATGATACATTTGCAGACGTATTGGAGCCTATAATAAAAAGACTTCATGGAACTACCCAGCACGTAGGCAAAATATCAGCAAGCGGCGGAAGGAAACTGCAAATTAAAAAGGAAATAAGCGAAATACAAAAAAAACTTGACGATGCAGTCAGCAAAGAAGAGTATGAGCTGGCAGCGCAATACAGAGATTTAATAAAATTATTAAAACAGCCTTCAGATATTTCACCGGAGGAGACTCAATGAGTGAAAAACATTATGAAAATGATATCGTAATTTCAACACGTGTAAGAATAGCACGTAATATAAAAGGGTTTTGTTTTCCCTCAAAATTAACTCATCAGGAAGCATTAAATATAAATCATATTGTAATAGACGCTCTGACAAAAGACGAAAGCTTGGGATTTCGTTACTTGAGCATGGAGGGTTTAACTGACTTAAAAAGGCAAGCGCTTGTAGAACAACATATAATCAGCCCGGATCTTGGAAAAAATACACTTGGCGGCGTGATAATAAGCCGTACGGGCGATGTGAGCGTAATGATAAACGAAGAAGACCATATAAGAATACAAGCTATAAAACCGGGTTTTGGATTAAAAGAAACTTATATAGAAGCTGATAAAATAGATGATTTGCTGCAATCAAGCGCTGATTGCGCCTACAGTGAAAAATATGGTTTTATCACAAGCTGTCTTACAAATCTCGGCACAGGCCTTAGAGCCGGAGTAATGCTTCATTTGCCGGCTTTGGTATTAAATTCCAAATTAGGTGTAATATCAGCTATGGCAAGTAAATATGCTTTGGCAGTAAGGGGTATTTACGGAGAAGGCAGTCTTGTTTTGGGCGATTTATTTCAAATTTCCAATCAAACGTCTTTAGGACAAACAGAGGAACAGTTGGTAGAGAATTTACATGCTGTATGCCGTGAAATCATAAAAAAAGAGCGTGCAGAAAGAGATCTTTTGATGATTCATAAAGAAGATGAAATCAAAGATAAAGTCATGAGAGCTTATGCTATACTTACGCATGCTCATATGATATCGGCTGAAGAGGCTTTAAAGCTATTGTCTTTGCTCAGAATGGGAGCTGATATGCATCTAATAGACGAAGTTCCCAGCGAAATACTCAACAGGTTGATGATCAATATTCAACCTGCAACCTTAGCTTTGAAAAACGCTTCCGTATCAAATGATAAATCTCTGGAATTATATAGGGCAAAATATATAAAACAAGAATTGGAAAACAAATAGCATTTACGGAGAAACAAATGGCAGGTTTTGAAAGATTTTCATATGATTCTCAGGATATTATTTATAATATTACACAAATTGAGGCAAAACAGCTTGGCCATCAAGTGGTTGGAAGTGAGCACTTGTTGCTTGCAATACTTCTTCACAATGATAATATTGCAGCTAAAGCTCTTAATTCAGTAGGCATAACATATGAAGCTGTTAAAAATCAAGTCACAACAATTATGGGCACCATGGATGTGATAGAGAATGAAAACGGTCTTCCATACAGCAACCGCGTACGTTCAATATTAGAGATAGCTGTTAAAGAAGCGGATTCATTAAATTCACAAACTGTTGAGCCTGAGCATATTTTGCTTGCGTTGTTATATCAAAGGGACTGCGTAGGATCTCAAATACTCAGAAAATTCGGGATGAATTTTGATTATGCTAAAACAATGATATCTAATATCATAAAACTTAACAAACCGGATATGATGTCTCAAAATTATAAAAGCATCCCGAATACTATGAAAAACAGCCCCAAAAGCAAAAATTTAGAGAAATATGGCAAAGATTTAACAGCGCTTGCGGCTAAAAATGAGCTTGACCCTGTTGTCGGTCGTTCGAAAGAAATAGACAGAGTCATACAAATACTTTCACGAAGGACAAAGAATAATCCATGCCTGATAGGAGAACCCGGCGTTGGGAAAACAGCTGTGGCGGAAGGACTGGCGCAAAGGATTGTCGAAGGAAAAGTTCCGGAAATAATCAAAGGCAAAAAAGTAATATCTCTTGACCTTCCGGGGATGATAGCAGGCACAAAATTTCGTGGTGAATTCGAAGAGCGCCTTAAAGATACTTTGGCAGAAGTGACGGAAAATAAAAATGTTATATTATTTATTGATGAGCTTCATACCATAATCGGAGCTGGCGCTGCGGAAGGCGCATTAGATGCTGCTAATATTCTTAAACCGTCTCTTGCAAGAGGGGAAATTCAGGCAATAGGCGCAACAACAATAGATGAATACAGAAAACATATAGAAAAAGATGCGGCTTTGGAGCGCCGATTCCAGCCTGTAAAGATTGAAGAGCCGACTAAAGAAGAAGCGTATGAAATTTTGAAAGGCTTAAGAGAACGGTATGAAAAGCATCATCATCTGAAAATAACGGATGAAGCGCTTAAAGCAGCAGTGGATCTTTCCAGCAGATATATAACAGACAGATATCTTCCTGATAAAGCAATAGATTTAATGGATGAAGCTGCCTCACGCATGAGAATGCTTCAGCTTACTGCCCCTGATGAAATCGGCGAACTGGAAAGGCAAATCGATAGTCTTGAAAAGCAAAAAGTACAATTCATAAAAACACAGGATTATGAAAACGCTGCAAAAGTACGTGATGAACAGCTTGCAAAAAAAGATCAACTTGCTAAAGCAAAATCGGAATGGAATAAATCAAACATAAATATTAATGCTATGTGTGTCGGAGAAGATGAAATTGCAGATGTTCTTTCGCAATGGACAGGTATACCGGTGCAAAAACTTAAAGAAGCTGAAAGCCAAAAATTGCTGAAACTGGAAGAAACTCTGCACGCCAGGGTTGTGGGGCAAGATGAGGCTGTTGACGCCGTTGCAAAAGCTATAAGACGTTCGCGCGTAGGATTAAAAGATCCAAATAAACCAATTGGCAGCTTTATGTTTCTGGGCCCTACAGGAGTAGGAAAAACCGAGCTGTGCAAAGCTCTTGCGGAAGCTGTGTTTGGCAATGAGAATTCAATAGTACGCTTTGATATGAGCGAATATATGGAAAAACATACAGTTGCCAAACTTATAGGATCGCCTCCGGGTTATGTAGGATATGATGAAGGAGGACAGCTTACTGAGAAGATAAGGCGCAGTCCTTACAGCGTAGTTCTTTTTGATGAGATAGAAAAAGCTCATCCTGATATCTTTAATATATTATTGCAGATTTTGGATGATGGAAGAGTTACGGACGGGCACGGCAAAACAGTTGATTTCAAAAATACGATTGTTATATTAACTTCGAATGTCGGCGCAAGTCTGATAAAAAAACAAATGTCTATGGGCTTTTCAAGCGCAAAAGACGAATCGGCTGATGAATATGAAAAAATGAAACAGACTGTAATGGAAGCGCTGAAGAATTCGTTTAAACCTGAATTTTTGAATCGCTTGGACGAAATAATTGTATTCCATAAGCTCAGTGACGCAGATATCATCAGGATTATAGACATTATGCTCAGTCAGTTTGCAAAAAGGCTTGAATCAATCAATATGCATATTGTATTTACCGATAAATTGAAAATGCATATAAAGCAAAAAGGAACTAATCTCGAGTACGGAGCGCGTCCGCTTAAAAGAACTATACAAAAGGAAATAGAAGACAATATGAGTGAGGCCATTCTCAAGGGCGAGATTTCAGTCGGTGATAATGTAGAAGTTGATGTCGAAGACGAAAAAATATTGTTCAGAAAAATTAATTGACAACACAAAATAAAATATATATAATTTAGCTTTGTAAGGTGCCGTTTTACGGAGAATAGATAAGCAGGTTTAATGCCTGCACGGACCCACCGCTGTATGGCTGAGCGAAACGCATTATGTCACTCGTTAAAGGGGAAGGCGCGTTTAAGCTATGAAGCCGAGTCAGAAGACCTGCCTTACAAAAATGCAAAAAGTGATGGTAAAGCTTGCGGATTATTATCTGCAAGCTTTTATTTTTAAAGGAGGAATTATGAGAGAAAAACTTCAAGACATTATCAGTAAAATTGAAAACGTCGATTCCAAAGCGGCAAAAGAAGCTCAGGATTATTGCGTGAGCCTTTTGAAAATCCCTGGCAGTTTAGGCAGAATAGAAGATTTAGCCGTTCAATTGTCTTCGATTACCGGAAAAACTAAAAATAATTTAGATAAAAAATGTATTATAATGATGTCCGCTGATAACGGAATCGTTGCACAGAATGTATCATCGGCTCCGCAATCCGTAACAGTAACGATGACAGAATGTTTTTCAAAAATGGTTACCGGCGTAGGCGTTTTTGCAAGAGCAGCAAACGCCAAGCTTTATGTTTACGATATTGGAGTAAACGGAGATATAAATGATAAGGCGGTCATAAACAAAAAAATTATGCGCGGGACGAATGATTTTTCCTTGGGACCGGCAATGAGCGAGGAAGCAGCGCTTAAAGCAATTTTTACAGGTATTGAAGCCGTAAAGACTGCTATTGATGACGGTTATGAAGTAATAGGCACAGGAGAAATGGGAATAGGAAACACATCCACTTCCACTGCTGTTATTTGCGCATTAAGCGGCGCCAAAGTAAAAGACTGTGTCGGAAGTGGTACGGGAATGGTCAATGATGAAGCCATGCAAAATAAAATCGACGTTATAAATCGCGGATTAACAATAAATAAACCGAATCCTGATGATCCTGTTGATGTTCTTGCAAAAGTAGGAGGTCTTGATATTGCTGCTTTATGCGGAGTGTTTATTGGCTGCGCATATTATAAAGTTCCGGCAGTTATTGACGGTTATATTTCTTCTGCGGCGGCGTATGCTGCATTCAAACTTTGCCCCAAAGTAAGAGGCTATATGATAGAATCACACATAACGGAAGAAGTAGGGTATAAAGTGGTAAAAGAACAATTAAACTTAAAGCCTATGTTTGATCTAAACATGAGGCTTGGTGAAGGAAGCGGCTGTCCGTTTACTTTCTTTGCTATTGATTGCGCTAATTCTATGATGAATAATATGTATACTTTTGAACAGGGAATGATAAGCGAAGAATATACTGATAAAATTGATGAATTAAAATTTTAACAATTCATTACTCAAAAAAAACGGCGAAAATATCGCCGTTTTTTATTGAGTTACCGCATCAATGGCTCTGACATACAAGGCTTTGGGCATTGCGCCTACAAGCTGGTTCGCTACTTCTCCGTTTTTAAAAATCAAAACTGTAGGGATACTCATAATATTGAATTTAGCCGCAGTGTTTTTGCATTCATCAACGTTTAATTTACATACTTTTATTTTGTCCGAATAATTATCTGCAATATCGTCTATAACAGGAAGCAATGACTTGCATGGTCCGCACCATTCGGCCCAGAAATCTACAAGAACGGGCTTTGAGGATTTTAATACCTCGTTTTCAAAATCTTCATCGTTTAATATAACTATATTCTCACTCGACATATCAACCTCCATATATATCATTTTTATTATAACACGAATTATAGTAATTAAACACTATTTAAATTTTTTGCTATGAGAAAAGCCGTAATTTATGTATAATATTTTTTCGGAGGATAATATGAAAATAGGACTCG
>CALWKX010000036.1 GCA_944381375.1 uncultured Lachnospiraceae bacterium | reverse complement strand
GAAAATCGAAATCCATTATAGCTTTGTCGGACAGGTTGATACCGAGCAGGAGCCGACGCAAGTTGTCAACCATGACCGCCGCAACATGGTAGATGTAAAAAGTATCGCTATCTAACCCCAGCAAAATACAGTCCTCAATAATAATAATGAGGACTGTATTTAAGTTTTAGAAAGTTTCATCGAACTCATTATCAGTAAACAAATAACTTACAATTATCTGATCCGTTTAAATTCCGCAAACTGAATCCATTATAAAGTTTTAAATATACTACATAGCTTGTTTTTTATCTATATATATCAGTTTTCAAGAACATTATTATCTTTTTTATCATATTTAACTACAGTAACGCCTGCTTCACCCAGCATATCCAAAGCAAGCTTATCCGGATAATCACCTTTGTATACTATTCTTTTTATACCGGCATTAATCAGCATTTTACTGCAAAGTATGCATGGTGAATGAGTTATGTATATATCCGCTCCTTCTATGCTCACACCATAAACAGAAGCTTGTATTATAGCATTCTGCTCCGCATGGATTCCTCTACATAACTCGTGGCGTTCTCCCGAAGGAATTTTGAGTTTATCTCTGAGACATCCGACATGCTCGCAATGAAAAACTCCTTTAGGTGCTCCGTTATATCCCGTTGCTATGATTCTTTTGTCTTTAACAATAACGGCTGCTACCTGCCTTCTTAAACATGTGGAACGCGTCTTTATTACTTCTAAAAGACTCATAAAATATTCATCCCAATCAGGTCTCATAAATTATCTCCTATTTTGTACCGAACAGCCTGTCGCCGGCATCTCCCAAACCGGGGATTATATACTTTTTATCATTCATTTCTTTATCTTTAGCAGCAGCATATATCTCAATATCAGGATGTGCTTCAGACAAAGTCTTGATACCTTCTTCGGAAGCTATCAAGCACATGAATTTTATGCAAGAGACTCCTTTATCTTTCAAAAATTGAATTGCTGCGCACGCGCTTCCTCCTGTTGCCAACATTGGATCCAATACTATTACGTGCGTTGAACCTATATTATCGGGCAGTTTGCAGTAATACGGTACGGGTTTTAATGTTTCATGATCGCGGTAAAGACCTATATGCCCTACCTTTGCATTCGGAAGCAGATTCAACATTCCGTCAACCATACCCAAGCCTGCACGCAGGATAGGCACTATACTTATTTTATCATCCCGCAGTTTTTCAACTTTGGCGGAGCACATTGGAGTATTTATCTCAATTTCGACAAGCTCCATATTACGAGTTACTTCATAAGCCATAAGCATGGCAATTTCGCTGACAAGCTCTCTGAACAATTTCTGATTAGTATTTTCATCTCTGATAATGCCTATCTTATGCCTTATCAACGGATGATCAAAGACCATTACTTTCCCCATATTAATACTTCTCCTCATATGCTGTAATTTTGTCTATTCTTCTTTGATGTCTGCCTCCTTCAAACTCGCCTGTAAGAAAATTCAACACTGTTTCTTCAGCTATGGCCGTCCCTGTAATATCAGCGCCTAAAGCGAGAATATTGGCATTATTATGCCTTCTGGCCATTCTTGCGCTGAAAGGATCTGTACAATGAGCGGCTCTTATGCCTTTTACTTTATTTGCAGCGATACTAATACCTATTCCCGTCGAGCAAATTACAATGCCCATACTACATTCTCCAGTACTGACAGCTTCAGCAGCAGCAATACCGTAATCAGGATAATCAACGCTTTCCTTACCGTGAGTTCCTAAATCTAAGAATTCAAATTTTTCACTCGCAAAAACTTCGATTATATATTTTTTAAGTGTATATCCCCTGTGATCCGAGCTTATCGCAATCTTCATAAAGCCATCAACCGCCTTTCAAATGAATAACAATTTTCTCGATAAGGTTATCAAGCAATGCATATGTCATTTCGTACGCTTCTATTTCGCAACCATAAGGATCTGTCACATCATAATTCGCCATATTATGAACCTTATCAATTATAGCAACTATTTCATAAATAGTGAAAACTTTTTGTCTGAAATCACCATATTTCTTTAATAATTCGGTTTTATGTGCATTTGTCATTGCAAGAACCATGTATGCATTATCAAATTCCGCATCCGTTAATTGCTTTGAAAAATGCCTTGTTAAATCAAGCCCATGAGACAAACATACCTCGACGGCATATTCTGACGCGCGTTCATTAAATGGGACAAACAATCCTGCTGAAACTGCTTGATACTCATCGCTCATCCCAGCTTCACAAAACTTTGCATTAGCTATAGCCTCCGCCATAGGGCTGCGACATGTATTGCCTGTGCAAATGAAAAGAATTTTATTTTTTTTCATATTACTACCTTTTTAAAAAGTTATAATTTCATCGCTCGCTTTTTCAAGCCTGTTATGATATGCCAAACCTATACCTTTGTAATCAGTACACATAACGAAAATAATCCCTGCATGTACTTCGTCTGCTTTTCTTAAATTATAAAAAAGAAGATTTCCGGCTTCTTGAGGTATATCTTTATTACCTAATGAAAAAACATAATCACAACTGATTTTTTCTTTGAGATGTTCGAAAACAGCCGCTGCCGTCAGGTTATTTTCTAACGCTGTACGATTATTTATATAATCGACTATTTTTTTTTCATCTCCCATAAGACAGACAACTTTTGCATTCGGTTTATAATGCTTATACTTCATACCCGGAGCTTTCGGCGTTTCATTGACGCTGAGTTGCTTAACCGGTTTGTAAGAATCTTCAAGCAAAATTATCTGTTTTAGCTGTTCAGGAGTAACGCCGCCAGGGCGCAATATTCTGGCTTTCTCACCTGATGTAAAATCAACAACTGTCGACTCTAATCCGACATCGCACCTGCCTTCAATCAATATAACATCAACTTTACCATTCATATCTTCTATTACATGTTCTGGAGCTGTTGGAGAGGGTTTTCCCGAGATATTCGCGCTTGGCGCTACCAAAGGAGTTTGGCAAGCACGAATTAAATCTCTTGCGCTTTCTCTCATTGGGACTCTTACAGCTACAGTATCCAAACAAGCCGTAACGCAGGACGGTATATTTTTCTGTTTATGGCAAACTATAGTTATAGGCCCAGGCATAAATTTTTCAGAAACCTTCAAAGCATTATCGCTGATATTGCTGGCCGCTAAATTGATATCTTTTTTATCCGCAAAATGAACTATCAAAGGATTGTCCAACGGTCTGTTTTTTGCTTGAAATATTTTATGTATTGCTTCAACATTAAAAGCGTCAGCGCCTATGCCATATACTGTTTCTGTAGGGAAAACCACAACTCCTCCTTTTTTCACGGCAAGCGCTGCTTGTTTAATCGCTTCATCATAAATACTCTTATCAGTAAGGTCATAAATTTTTGTCTTCATGGAATAATATCTCTCTTTAAGTAATATTATAGCATTAAAGCGTTAAGCTTTTATAAATCATCAAAAATATATTTACAAAAAAATAATCTTTTGTTATGATACTTTTAATTTAATACTCATTTTATAAAAACTTTTCCCCTTATCTTTTTTTGGAGGACGTCTTTTCTTGGAAAAAACATTTGACAAAATGTCTGTCGTTGAACTGCGCGCTTTAGCAAAATCAATCGGTCTTACAAAATTCAGCAAATTTTCAAAAGCGGAACTTATTGAAGCTGTAAAAGAAAAAAAATCTTTAAGCGATAAAAAGTACTCGCGTCTAAAAGATTCTGTTGCTGACAGCTTTGATTTATCAGGGCGGGTGCAGGTTTTGCCTGAAGGCTTTGCATTTTTACGCAATGATGAAATGAACAATCCTGATGAATATATTTATGTTTCAGCTTCTCAGGTGCAGAAATTCAAACTCATAAGCGGTGATGAGATACGCGGCAAAGTAAGGCCGCCTAAAGACGGCGAAAAATACTATGCTATGCTTTTTATTGAAGAAGTAAACGGGCGGTTAAGTGAAGACATATTGGAAGAAGAAAAACAAATAATGTCTCAAGTCTCAGAAAAAGATATTTCCGTTTATGAAAAAACACACGGCGGAATATTGGAACTGAACCATGAAGGTTATGGATTTCTCAGACGAAATAACTACATGTATGGAGAAGACGACATATATGTCTCTCCTTCTCAAATAAGAAAATACAGGCTGAGAGCCGGAGATTATGTGGAAGGGAAAATACGCCTTTCCGGTGAAAACGATCGCTTTGATGCACTTCTGTACGTTGAAAGAGTCAATAATATGGCTCCTCAAACAATTATAAACAGACCTGAATTTGATAAGCTTACTCCCATATTCCCAAAAGAAAAACTGGTGCTGGAAACAACGACAAATGAATATGCAACAAGAATTCTCGATTTATTTGCTCCTATAGGCAAAGGCCAGCGCGGTCTTATCGTTTCTCCTCCTAAAGCAGGAAAAACTATTCTATTAAAACAAATAGCCAACGCCATAACTAAAAACAATCCTGAAACAAAACTTATTATTCTGCTTTTGGACGAACGTCCTGAAGAAGTTACCGACATACAGAGAAGCATAAATGCAGATGTTGTTTTTTCTACCTTTGACCAAAAACCATCTAATCATATAAAAGCTGCCGAGATGGTCCTGGAAAGATCAAAGCGTCTTGTAGAATTGGGAGGAGATGTTGTAATATTAGTTGACAGCATAACCAGATTTGCCAGAGCAAGCAACCTCATTGTACCTCCTTCGGGCAAAACCTTATCAGGAGGGTTGGATCCGGAAAGCCTTTATTTCCCAAAAAGATTTTTTGGAGCGGCACGCAATATAGAAGCGGGCGGCTCGCTTACCATATTAGCAACGGCGCTGATAGATACAGGCAGCCGAATGGATGACATGATATATGAAGAATTCAAAGGCACGGGCAATATGGAAGTACACTTGGAAAGAGAATTATCCGAAAACAGAATATTTCCTGCCATTAATATATCACGCTCGGGTACTCGGCGAGAAGATTTGCTTCTTTCCCAAAACGAACTGGCCGCTTCTTTTGCAGTCAGAAAAACTTTTTCGGGCTCGTCGATTTCCGTTATCGCAGAATCAGTTATACAGCTCATGTCGCGTACTAAATCAAACAATGACTTTGTAAAGACTGTTTTAAAAAATTACGGCGATAAACAATAGCGGTATCCTAATGATAATCAACATAATAAAACGAATATTAAAAAAAACATTTGATTATCGCTTAACGTCCTGCTATAATATAACAGTTGAATTAGTAAAAATGAGATTTAGATAGATGAAAGAGGTGAAAAGAAGTGAAGGAAGGTATCCATCCCGCATATCATAAATGCAAAGTAACCTGCGCTTGCGGCAATACATTTGAGACAGGCTCTACTAAAGAAGAGATCCGCGTTGAAATATGTTCAGCATGCCATCCGTTCTTCACGGGCAAGCAAAAGCTCGTAGATACAGGCGGAAGAGTCGGCAGGTTTAAAAGAAGATACGAAAACAAGTAATAAAATGAGCAAGCTGCGTATAATATTATACGCAGCTTCTTTATTAATTTTATAAACTGATTCAGAGCAATGACAATACTAATCTATGACCAAGTAATCTTTGACGCTCTCTATAATCGGAGCTTCGCATTCTTCCTTGCGCTGAGCATATTTCGCCTTATTCTCAACAAACAAATTTCGGCCATGTGTATCGATTGAAACGATCAGAGGCCCAAACTCTTTTACTTTCATTACCCATTCGCATTCCGGCATACCCAATTCGCGCCAGAAACAATCCTCGATTTTCTCTACATGACTGGCAGCAGAAACCGCGCAACCGCCTATGAAAACGCAGTGAATAGCTTTATATTTCTGACATGCCTCGGTAGTTTTTTCTCCCATACCTCCTTTGCCGACAAGCATCTTTACGCCCGTCATGCGTATAAATTCGCTTTCGTCAGCCTCCATACGAATCGATGAAGTCGGACCTACAGAAATAAGCACATTTTCCTCAGGACTTTCTTTCACAATCGGGCCTGCATGAAATACGGCTCCTCCATTAAAATCATATGGGCTTATCATTCCTTCATGCACTACTCTGCGATGCACATCATCACGCCCAGTAACCAAATGCCCCGTTAAATAAACGATATCGCCAATATGAATATCCTCTAAGTCTTGAGCCTTAATAGGAGTTGTTAATATCTTTTTCACAGCGTTACCCCCTTGAAAGATTTAATATCATAGCTTAAATCATTATGGAAAGTTATAAAGCCGCGTCGATGAGCATAACACGCAACATTCACGCCGACAGCAATCGTAGCAGTATGGCGTGCAGACGATTCAACGTGGACAGCCATAGCCACACGATTGCCCGGTATTCCCTGCGCGCCTATTCCAAGCTTGTTCAGCCCGGCAAGTAGATCCTGCTCCAGTTTTTTGCCTTTCGGGTGGGGATGATGCGTACCCAAAGGACGCAAATACGCCATTTTGGACAATACCGCCGCATTTTCCATATTGTGTCCCAGCCCTACTCCGACTATAAGAGGAGGGCATGCATTAATTCCCAGGCCAGCCACTGCATCAAAGACATACTTAATAATTGCGGCATAACCGTCAGAAGGAGTAAACACTCTTGCGCAACCGGGAAGGCAGCATCCTCCGCCTGCAAAATAAGCGCAAATTTCCAAATCGCTGCTGCCCGGAACAATATCCCAGTGCAGCCATGGCATACGTTCTCCTGTATTATCTCCCGTATTTCGTTCTTCGAAATAATTTACAGTATTCTGTCTCAGAGGTGCGCTGTATGTAGATTTTGCCGTTGCATCGTGCAGAGCTTGTTCTACAACAGCCATATAGGGAAATTCAGATCCGCACTTCATGTAAAAATGCAAAAGACCCGTATCCTGACAGCAGGGACGGTCCAACTCCAAAGCCTTGTTGAGATTATCAAAATAAGTATCGTAAATAACTTTTTGCATTTCCGACGTCTCTGCATCTCTACATTCCTTAAGCTTATCATATACATCATCAGGCAATTTTTTTGATGATAAGTTAAGGAATTTCTCCATTACGTCTGTCATCTTACTTTGTGCTTGTTGATGATTCATAATCTCCTCCATTTCTCAAATTTAAATAAATTATACAATATTAAAAAAGTAGATACAATATCCATACAGCGAAAATTATATAGTTGCAGATATTTAAAATTTATTTTTGCATCTGTGCAGAAAATGTAAAAAATTTAGTTGTAAATAAATACAATTGAAATAGAATTTTTCAGCGCAATTCACTATTACGAAATATTATAAAGCCATATATCAGCAAGCGGCATATATCTATTAAAAAAATAAAACCCACACAATAGTGTGAGTTTTCTATCAATGGAGCGGGTGAAGGGAATCGGACCCTCGCGACCAGCTTGGAAGGCTGGGGCTCTACCACTGAGCTACACCCGCAATCAGCGATTAACAGTATATAATACCAAATGAGTTTTGTCAATAATTAATAATTCTTTTTTACTTTATTGACAATCCTTTATCGTTGGGTTAGAATAGCAAAGAAAAGCAATGATGAAGAGAGTAAGCTGTATATTATTGAAAAGAGAGTCCTTGTTTGGTGCGAAAGGAACATAATATATATCTGAAAATCACTTCGGAGCCTGATGCTGAAACAACAGTAAGCATACACGTTATCGGGCGTTAACCGGAAAAAGTGGGATTTATCCAAATCGGGTGGTACCGCGGAAATTATTTCGTCCTGTTATACAGGATTTTTTATTTTATTCGGAGGTATAAATCTTGTTTAGAGAACTTGGCAAAACTCAAGCAGCCGAAAACGAAAAAATCATAGCAAAATACTGGAAGGACATTGATATACTAAACGCAACTTTAGATAAAAGAAAAGATGCGCCGAACTTTGTTTTTTATGAAGGACCGCCAACGGCAAACGGAGCGCCCGGAATACATCACGTTATTGCAAGAACTTTAAAAGACAGTGTAAATAAATATAAAACAATGCGCGGATACCGGGTTGTCAGGAAAGCCGGTTGGGATACGCACGGTTTGCCTGTTGAAATTGAGGTAGAAAAAACACTCGGCATGAACGGCAAACAGGACATAGAAAAATACGGCATTACCTCTTTTAATAAAAAATGCAGAGAATCGGTATTCAAATATGAAGCTTTATGGCGTGAAATGACCGAAAGGATGGGTTACTTTATTAATCTTGATGACCCGTATATTACTTTAGACAACAAATATATAGAATCAGTCTGGTGGATACTCAGTCAGTTTTATAAACAAGGTCTAATTTACGAAGGCCACAAAATACTTCCTTATTGCCCTCGCTGCGGCACAGGACTTGCTTCGCATGAAGTGGCTCAGGGCTATCAAAATATAAAGACGGATACTGTAATAGTTGAAGTTAAAAGAAAGGATGCGGATGAATACTTTTTAGTATGGACAACTACCCCGTGGACGCTTGCCTCCAACGTGGCTTTAGCCGTACATCCTGACGAAATATATTCTAAAGTGCGTTATAATAACAAAACGTATATACTTGCAAAAGCGCTTATAGACAAAGTGCTTGGCGACGGTTATGAAGAAATCGAGACTATGAAGGGAAAAGATCTCGAATTTACAGAATATGAACGCATTATGCCATTTGTAGATATTGAAGGCGGCAAAGCATTTTTTGTCGTATGCGCTGAGTATGTAACTATGGAGGACGGAACCGGTATAGTTCATATAGCGCCGGCATTCGGAGAAGATGACTATAATGTAGGGAGAAGTTATTCACTCGCCGTACCAAATCCCGTAGATGAAAGCGGTCATTATACCCAAACGCCCTGGAAAGGCAAATTTGTAATAGATGCTGACAAAGAAATAATTATATGGCTTAAAGAAAATTCAAAGCTGTTTAAAAAACAGCGTATGGAACACAATTATCCTCACTGTTGGAGATGCAAAACACCGCTTTTGTATTATGCAAAACCGAGTTGGTATATTAAAGTAACCGAATATAAAGACAAGCTCATACAAGCAAATAAAAAAGTAAATTGGTATCCGGATTTTGTAGGCGAAAAAAGGTTCGGAAATTGGCTTGAAAATTTAAAGGATTGGGCAATATCAAGAAACAGATACTGGGGAACACCTCTGAACATATGGCGCTGCGAATGTTCGCATACAGAATGTATAGGCTCAATTCAAGAGCTTAAGCAGCGTGCAATTGAAGATATAGACGATAATATAGAACTTCACAGACCTTATGTTGATGAAATTCATATTGAATGTTCGCATTGCGGAAAACCTATGTCAAGAGTAAAAGATGTAATAGACTGCTGGTTTGATAGCGGTTCAATGCCTTTTGCCCAGTACCACTATCCATTTGAAAATAACGAGCTTTTCAGTCAACAGTTTCCTGCAGATTTCATCTGTGAAGGCATAGACCAAACACGCGGGTGGTTTTATTCTTTGCTTGCAATAAGCACATATATAAAAGGCTGCGCACCATACAAAAACGTACTTGTTAACGACCTTATACTTGACGCTGACGGTCAAAAAATGTCAAAGTCACGCGGTAATACCGTAAACCCGTTTGATATGTTCGACAAATACGGGGCTGATGCATTAAGGTGGTATTTACTATACGTATCCCCTGCCTGGACTCCGACTAAATTCGACGAAAACGGATTAAAGGAAATTATAAGCAAGTTCTTTAATACTTTGCGCAACATTTATACTTTCTTTGCATTGTACGCTAATGCCGATAATGTTGATCCGAGAGATTTTTATATAGAACCTGAAAAGCGCGATGAAACGGATAGATGGATATTATCGCGTTTCAATATCATGTTAAAACAGGTAATTAACGCAAATGAAGCGTATGATATGACAAAAGCCGTTAGACTAATTCAAGACTTTGTCAATGAAGACTTTTCGAATTGGTATATCCGCCGCAACAGGAGAAGATTCTGGGGCAGCAATCTTACGGAAGATAAAAAAGCCGTTCTGAATACAACATACGAGATACTTATAGGAGCAGTCAAAATTGCGGCACCTTATGCTCCATATATCACAGAAGAAATATACAGAAATCTCACAGACGAAAAATCTGTGCATTTGGCTGAATACCCTACAGTAAATGAAGAATTAATTGACGATGAACTTGAACATAAAATGCAGCTTGTAAGAAATCTTGTCAGCCTTGGCAGAAGCGCAAGAGAAGATGCTCAGATAAAAGTCCGTCAGCCGCTCAGCGCAATACTCATAGATGCAGCTTTGGAAAGTGAGATTCAAGATATTACCGAACTGATTAAAGAAGAACTAAATGTAAAAGATATCATCTTCGAAAAGAATTTAAGTGAGTTTATTGATTTTTCAATAAAACCTGATTACAAAGTTTGCGGCAAGCTTTTAGGCGCAAAAGTAAAAGATCTGAGCAAATATCTTGCAGAATGTGACGCCGCGGCAATTATAAACCAGCTAAACACGGAAAAAGAAGTTACTATATCGTTATGCGGTGAAAAATTAGTTCTGACAGATGAAATGCTTGATGTGCGCATAAATGCAAAAGAAGGCTTCAACGTACAGACAGATAATAATTTGTTTGTAATACTTAAAACAGAACTTACCGATGACCTCATAAATGAGGGATATGCAAGAGAACTTATTTCAAAAGTACAGCAAATACGTAAAAACAGCGGCCTTAATGTTTCCGACAGAATATCACTGACAGTAGAAGCTGATGAAAATATACAAAAAGCCATCAAAGCTTTTGAAGCTGTCATCAAATCTGAAACGTTAGCTACCAAGCTAACTCTTGAACACAATGACGGCGAAAGTGTGACACTTAATGAACATAAAGCTGTCATAAAAATTAAGAAAGCAGATTAATATAAGATAAACCACCCGTTTTCGGGTGGTTTTTTATATCGACTAAAAAACGTTATGTCTTATGCGCGCCTTTGACACAGCGCATCCTAATTCGATTATTTTATCTTATATATAACTTTTAAGACACGATCCGGATGATATGTCCAAGTGACAATTATATTATCGAATGCTTCGTTCATATCTTCCGTTAATCTGGCGAATTTTTTTGAGTTGTTTAATAATAATATTAAACTTTAAGTAAATATAGCGACAATAACGAAACAAGCAATTCTCCCTGCTCATAACCAACATATTACATTATATTAATCATAATATATGTGAGTTATTTTGCATTATATTTATACTTTGAATTTATTGATCAAAATTTTTATTACAAAATATGAAATTATTATTTTGGGAGATAAAACTACATACAAATCGCTGAAATAACTGAATTTACCGGCGGATCTAAGCAGAGCAGCAAGAACTACACGCTTATCTTCCTGCTCTATTTTAAAGTTCATGGATTTAAATTTATCATATACTCTATTTTTAATTATCTCATCAAGATATTTACCTTTATATAAAATATCTACGGCATCTTTTATTACAATATCGCAGAATTCTTTCAAAGTATATTCTCGAACGTCTTCTACACCTAAAACATTTGCACAGATTTCCAAAGCTGTGATAAAAAATTCTTTGCTTCTTATGGACATCGGTTCGGATTTTTTTCTGAAAGAACATAAATATTCGAGTACATATTTGTTAGCATTATCATCATTTGAAAGAGAAAGACAAACCGGATCATTTTTTATACAATTAAAATCCTCATCATTCAGATAATATCTTTCATATGAGTCCGATTTTAATATATAGTAATAAGAACTTATATATTTTCCGTAAAGCATATATATATCATAATAGCCTTTTTTAATATTACGGTTAATTTCATCATTAGAAAAATCAAGAACATTTTTAAACTTATGCCTTGATTTCACATATATAATCTCACAATCCTCAGCATTGTATTTATTATCAGTAATTCCGTATATATCCCTGATATCTACGACAATTATGTTTTTATATCCTTTATCTATAAGAGGCTGTATAGGCATGTTATTATACAAGCCTCCGTCCATATATTTATCCCCTTCAATGCTGAGTCTTTTAAATGCAGGATGATTAGCGCTGGCAAGCACAAACAAAGGAAGCTGACCGGATGGTATATCTTCTTTGAATAAAACAAGGCTCGTAAAATCAGACACATTCAAAGTTACCAAAGCGAAATCTATATCGCTGGCACGAATTTTTTGTTCATCAATATAAGCATTTAAAAGCTTGGCCATTTTATCCGTGTCACGATATTTAAGCAAAGAACCTTTTGCACTGTCGAATAATATATCAGGGCTTAGTGTTTTCCAAACATTATATGCATTGTAAAAATCATCTTGTACTATAAACGCTCCATTGACGGCTCCGATTGATGTACCGGAAACAGCACTGATTTTCACACCGAGTTCTCTAAGAGCCTCCCATACACCAATCTCATAAGCTCCGCGACTTCCGCCGCCGCTAAGAACGAGCGCGTATTCTTTAGTTATATCAAACATATTTACACCAATGATTTAAAGAAAATTAAGTATGTCCTGTATACTGTCCGCTTTTTTTGTTAAATTAACACCTTTGAATTCTGACACATCGCGATCATACAACGCCGCAATAAAATCAATGCCTAACGCCTCAGCGCCGTAATAATCAGTTATACTATCTCCGATATATACTGCATCACTCATACTGCATATATTGGTTTGTTTTATCACATCAGATATCAGCAGTGTTTTATCAGAACGCGACCCGTCAGGCGCGCTGCCTTTTACAATATCAAAGTAATCAAATATATCAAAATATTTAAGAGCGTTAATCACGCTATTTTCAACTTTGGAACTTGCTATTGCTACAAATCTTCCGCTTTCTTTTATTTTTTCCAAAACGTATTTAACTCCATCGTAAAGACAAGCTTCATACATTCCTTTGGCATTGTAATATTGCCTGTAGTAAGTGACGGCTTCCGTTTGTTTGTCTTTATCAAAGCCGTAAAACTTATCAAAAGAATACCAAAGGCTTGGACCTATAAATCGTTTCAGTTCATCATATTCAGGCTGCAACCCATATTTGCTCAACGCATATGATGCAGCGTTGATTATCCCTTCTTTCGTATCAGCCAATGTCCCGTCAAAATCAAAAATAATATATTTATACATATTTACTTAATATTTTTACGTTGTTTTTTTAAGAGGAGAATAATCGCAAAAGCTACTATAGCTGCTACCACCACTCCTATTATTGTGTAAAACCACCAGCTTCTGAGCCAATTCGGCTCACCTTTAATGATATCATCAGTAGAAACAGTTTCGCTTCCGGAAGCAGTATATTCCGTTTCATTAAGGTAAAGCCCTGTCACATTTGCAGTAACTCTATATGTATAGCTTTTATCTGGATCTGCCGTCTCATCAATGTACTCTCTGACATCAGGGCCAACCTCCGCTATCGGTACATATACGCTTGGAACAACAGGAGTATTATCTTCCTGATTATCAGATTCTTGCGTTACTGCATTTTCGATTCTCTCAATTGTAAATCCTGTAATCGTAAGAGTACCTTCTGTTTTGTCGGTAATGTTTTCAATACCGCTCCAAACCAGTTTACCTAAAGGAGCCTCTTTATCCTGATATATTTCGAGAGTAAAACTCGGTTTTTGCAGTTTGTAATAAAACGTACTTAATTTTCTAGATAAAGCATTTATAACATTCGCATTTTCATTAAAATCTATATTATTAAGCGATATATCAAGCACTTTAAGTGAAGAGCTGTTCGAAAGCGATTCAGGCAAAGTTTCAATATTATTCATGCTTATAAGCAAAATTTGCAAAGACGAATTACTGCTTATACTATCCGGTATCTGTGTGATTTGATTGCCGCTTACTGATATTTGTTGTAACGAAGAGAGTTTTTCAAGCCCTGACGGAAATTCAGTAAGGTTATTCCCATCAAAGTTAATAGTATTGAGCGAAGTCAAAGCAGAAAGATCCGGCACAGTCGATATCTCGTTATTCGCAAGATTCAGCATCTGCAGTTTCGTCAGCGATAATAAATTCGATGGAAATTGAGTGAATTCATTATTTGAAAGCGATAATATTTCAAGTGAAGTACACAATGACAAATCAGGCACAGACGTAAATTTATTATTTTCAAAGTACATTGATTTCAATACAGTATTTTCCGCACTTGGCCCTGAAGAAAATACTGTAGAACCGTTCGCACTTCCATTAACAGATTCCAGACTTTGCATATCAAAAATCCAGCTCGGAACTGCCTTGACATTATTGTTCGAATAATCGAGATTCTTAAGTTTATATAAATTTTTTAAAGGTTCTAGCGAGGTCACTGAGTTATTTCCAAGCGATATGCTTGTTACATTGATAGCGTATTCCAAACCTGTTAAATTAGATATACTCATGCCGGCTAAATTCAGGGATCCTGTAAGAGAAAACATATTTTCTACTGTAATAGCACTGTCTGAGCTGAGATTCAATAAATTCTGCAGGGCAGTCTTAAGATAAGCGTCAGGAATATTTACTTCCGTAGCATAAAAAACTTCCAACTGCGCGGGGTCGACAGTGTTAAGATCAAAAGTTGGATCAGTAAGAATTTCAAAAGGATTAACCGTCACTATCTGCTGATCCGCTTCATCTGCATACACAGCTGCGCCGGCGGAAAAAACCATCAATATAATCATCAATATAGCTGTATATTTTTTCAATTGTATCCCTCCGAAACTAAATTTTTGCGTTTTTGGCCGTTCTTGGGAATGGTATCACGTCTCTTATATTTTTCATACCCGTCATATACATTAAAGCACGTTCAAAACCCAGTCCAAAACCTGCATGTTTAACGCCGCCATACTTTCTTAGCTGCAAATACCATTCAAGAGGCTCCTGTTTCATTCCAAGCTCATCCATTCTTCGCTGAAGAACATCAATACGTTCTTCCCTCTGACTGCCGCCTATAATCTCTCCTACCCCGGGTACCAAACAATCCACTGCCGCAACAGTTTTTTCATCATCATTGAGTCGCATATAAAAAGCTTTGATCTCTTTAGGATAATCTGTTACAAATACGGGGCGTTTGAAATATTCTTCCGCAAGATATCTTTCATGCTCGGTTTGCAAATCATTCCCCCATTTTATGTCATATTCGAATTTATTTGAAGAAGCTTGCAATATTTTTATAGCCTGAGTATATGTTATGCGTTCAAAAACAGAATTCATAACTCCTTCAAGTCTTTTTATCAAATCCTTATCTATGAACTTATTGAAAAACTCCATTTCGAAAGGCGCTTTTTCAAGAATGTAATTAATAACATATTTAAGCATTTCTTCAGCTAAGTTCATATCGTCATTTAAATCGCCAAAAGCAATTTCGGGCTCTATCATCCAAAACTCCGCTGCGTGACGCGCTGTGTTCGAATTTTCGGCTCTGAAAGTCGGCCCGAAAGTGTAAATATTTTTAAAAGCGAGGGCAAACGCTTCTCCTTGAAGCTGACCGCTGACAGTTAGATAAGCTTCCTTTCCGAAAAAATCTTCCTTGTAATCTACTTTACCGTCTTTTAAAGGAATGTTGTTCAAATCCATTGCGGTAACGCGAAACATTTCTCCTGCGCCTTCACAATCTGACACTGCAATAAGAGGAGTATTTACATATACGAAATTTTTATTTTGAAAAAATTCATGTATCGCATATGCCAGCAATGAACGCACACGGAATACCGCCATGAAAGAATTACCTCTTGCGCGCAGATGAGGTATCTCTCTTAAATATTCGAATGTATGTCGCTTTTTCTGCAACGGATAATCAGGATCACTGGAAGCTAACAATTCAATGCTGTTTGCATGAATTTCAAACGGCTGCGGCATCTGCGGAGTGAGTTTTAAAACTCCTTCGATTTGGATTGCACTGTAAATATTCAGCTTGGCAATTTCGTTGTAATTGTTTACTTTGTTTTTATCGACAACGATTTGAATATTTTTAAATGATGTACCGTCGTTTAATTCAATAAAACCGATACTGGATGACGCTCTGATGGTTTTAATCCAGCCATCACATCTAATAGTGGAACCATTAAGACAAGTCCATGTATCGTATATTTGTTTTACTGAGAGCTTCACTGTATTCCTCCCAAAATCGTATTTAATTAATTATACCATTAAATATGAAAATTTTTACCTAATATGAAAATTTAATCAGTAAATAACAACATAGATTATATATGTTTTTTTAATATACAAAACAATACAGCCATGGTATAATTAAAATATAAAATCTAGGAGATTAATATGGTCGATAATGAAAAAATTAAAAACCTTTTTTCATGGATGGAAGAGAAAGGGATAACCGACATCGAAATAATTGACGTCTCAAAACTTACTCCTATGGTAGATTATTTTATGATAGGCACAGCAAACAATGAAAAGCTATGTCGTACTGCTGCTGAATTCATTGAGGAAAAATCCAAGCAATTTAATTATAAAATACTAAATCGTGAAGGAAAAGAAGAAGGCAAATGGATCCTTATAGATTTTGGCGATACAGTTTTGCATCTATTCTTAGAAAAAGAACGTTCACGATATAGTCTTGAAACGCTTTGGGCAGATGGTGAATTCCTGAAAAAAAGAAATGAATAGATCTTACATTGCATAGATTCCTGTGCAAAGAAAAAGGCATATCCTTTTTAGGATATGCTTAATTTTTGCGATGCAGCTTTATAATATTTAATACTTAACTGTCATATTCAGCATATGCGCAAATATGAGTATTTTATATAATTGTTTTGCAATTATCGGATGATGCGGTGTTTGCACATTCCCGTTTTACCGCATTCATGGCACGTCAGTCTTCTTTTAGTAAAAGTATGATATCCTTTGATATATTCTTTTACAGTCGGAATAAAAAGCGCTTTACAATAAGGACATTCATAATAGCCTGCATCTATTTCGAGCATAGCTGCCGCGCCAATTCCAACTATTGCTGTCACAATTGCCAATCCAATAAAAATAATTCGTGCATATACAGGCAATTCAACATAAGAAGCTATAATTACAAGGGCGCAAACGGCAATTATAGTTATAATGCCGCATATAATCGATAGAATCATATTCTTTTTATTTTGTTCATTTTCTTTTATCAGCTTCACCATGTTCTCCTCCGCTTTGCTTTTATAATCACATTCGCCTACTCTTTCACCTGAAAGCAGTTCATTAATAGAGATCTGCAATATATCACACAACGGCAGCATCAGTGATACTTCTGGCAAACCTTTTCCACATTCCCATTTTGATACTGTCTTATCACTGATGGATAATGAATCAGCCAACTGTTTTTGTGTAATGTTTTGATCTTTTCTCATATTTGCTATGAATTTACCGATTTTAATCTGATCCATTGACTTACCCTCGATTCATCATTTTTATTAGTATTATAATCAGATATATTGCAAAGAACACCCACGAAGCGTAGAGTTTATTCATTCTCAAAAGTTTATGTAAAAAAAATTCCATGCCTGCTTTAATAATAGGTATCTATTACTATGAATATCATACTATATGCTTCTATACGATTACACTGTTAAAATTCCATCCCGTATATATTGGAAGAACTCATATGTTTTTGGCATAAATTCACCTAATATGATGTTTGCTCTTAATGCATTATTTTGGTTATTATCCAAAAAGCAAAAAAAAACAAGAAAGGAATATCCTTTCCGTGTTTTTAAATGATATATATTTGTTTATTCTGATAAAGCAGCGGCTTTTTTAGCTAATCTGCTCTTTTTTCTGTCAGCAACTTTTTTGTGAATAACGCCCTTGGAAGCTGCGATATCAAATTTAGCTGAAGCTATTTTGTATGCTTCCTTAGCTTTTTCGGCGTCATTTTGCTCTACAGCACTGAGAAAATTCTTCTCAACTGTTTTGAGATTTGTCTTCACAGATTTATTGCGAATTCTGCTTTTTTCATTCGTTATAGCTCTTTTTTTAGCCGATTTTATATTAGCCAAGTTATATCTCACCTCCTTAGGAGAATTAAGCTTCTATATTCTACCATTATATTTTTACTAATGCAAGTAAAAAATAAAATAAAAATTCGTTATAAAAGGCAATTAAAAAATGTTCGATACTGATACGTTATTTGATTTTGAAAAAGAATTCGATACCCCGCAGTTCAGAATGAATAAACAACAGACAAAAGACTTTATTATAAGCGAGATACGATTTACACAAAGCGCCTCTCAGCGCGAAAAAATATCGCAGGGTTCATATACAACCATCAGCTTTAAAAATCCGGAAATAGATTTAAACAGCTTAAAGCTAATAATAAAATTAAAACTTGCCAAATACATGGAAAAAGCCGTCCCCAAAAAACTTCTTATTTTGGGGTTAGGTAATGAAAATATCACTGCCGACAGTTTTGGAGTCTTAGTCAGCAAAAAAATCGAAGTAAATATACCTGAAAAATGCAATAGAAAAATATATTCCATTTCCCCTTCCGTCAAAGGGTTGACGGGATTAGACAGCGATCTGATAGTAAAAATGTTCTGTAATACAATTAAACCTGACCTGATAATTGTCGCAGATTCACTTATGACGAAAAATACGAATCACCTTATGAATCTTATACAAATTTCAGACACTGCATTTGATTTTGGCATTAATAATAACCCCAAAAGAAATATCTTAAAAACAATGTCCGCTTATAAATCTATAATTTCGATAGGTTTTCCGACAACTATAAGAGGGAAAATGATCTCTGAACATGTCAATCCCGAAGTAATTTTTGCTCCAGCAAATGTCGATGCCGCAATAGAGACAATATCTGCAGCAGTTGCGAAAGCAATAAATGAGCTTGTATCATATCAGTCATAATAAAAGCATTAAGGCAATATAATAAAATGTGAAAAGAAAAAAAAGTATCATCAATAAAGATAAATTCAAAATAGCATTATTTTTCGTAGCGCTGATTCTTATAAATATACCCATGTCATTCTACTCAACAATCAAGCAAGGCGTTGATAATATTAATCTATATGAAAGCGTGCTGAGCTTGGGACTTAATTCATATTTTACGAAAGAAATAGATCAAGACAAAATAAATATTCAAAATACAATTACAAATATTGCAAGATATGTTTTTATGCAGTCATTTCCGGTAGTTGAGGGCGTATCTTCCGACAATGCTGAAATATCGCAGCAGCAAACGGACGCACAGGAATTACTGAATACACAATATCACAACGGACAGCCGCTTGTTGTAATATATCATACACATACTACAGAGTCATTTTATGATGAAAATAATCCTACAACATACCGTTCAACAGACCCAACTAAAAATCTCATAAGTATTGGTCATATAGTTGCGCAGACTCTTTATCAGGAATACGGTATACAAGTGTTGCATTTGACAGAAGTATACGATCAGCCTTACGACAGCGCTTATGATAAATCGCTTATAGCAGTTGAAAAAGCTTTGGAAGAATATCCATCCATACAATACGCATTTGATATTCATCGTGACGGGCTTGCAAATACAGAAGATAATTTTTCCGTTTACCAAACCGAAGTAAACGGAGAAAGCGCAGCCAGAGTCATGCTGGTAATCGGTACTACAACCGAGACATATCAAAACAATATAGACTTTGCAACTCAAATTCAAAATAAAATGAATGAAATGTATCCGGATATGTTCAGAAAAATACTCGAACGACCTTATAAATACAATCAATATGTAGCGCCTACAACAATATTGTTTGAGCTTGGCAGTAATCTTTCAACATTGGAAGAAGCCAAACGCACAGCAGTCTATCTTGGCCGTGTATTAGGCGAATTAATTACACAATAAAAGCATAAAATTATTAAAGAGGCAAAGTAACTCTTCGCCTCTTTTTTTAATACATAAAAAATTTTATTAGACAATTTAAGCATTTTAGTTATCATTGTCTTTTTTCCAGAATTTTATCTGGACATCACCTATTTGCATTTCTACTTTTTCATATTTTTTATCGTCATCGGAATCTTCATCCTCTGTTATTTTTGATATTTTTACAGAAGGCTGAGATTTTGGTTTATTCTGTTCCGTCATTTTAGAAGCGGGCGCAAAACTCGGGCGGCCGGCAATTGACGGATTACGGCTCTTCATAACGTATACGCCGCTTCCGATTTGTTCAGCCGGAGAAGATGAATCTACTTTAACGCCTCTTCTGAACTTATAATACGGATTTTCTACAATCCTACCGTTGACTATTATGAACGGGCTATCAGTATCAACTTCGACAGGCGACTGTTTTTCGCGTATTGCAGGTTCATCATTAACAGGTTCTTTATTTACTCTAGATAAATCATTTTCAATTACTTCCTTTGCCTGTATAAGCGCGTCTTTTTTCAGAGTCAGATCTTCCGCCGTATAATCTTTATAGGGGTCATCCTGTACGTGAGACGGGCTTTCGTAAGGTTCAGAGTATATTTCTTCTGTGTACACATTATCTCTGACTTGAGAAACATCTTCATTCACTTCACTGAATGAAAGTTCATCGGAACCCTCAAATACTGAATCATCCTGATCTGATTGATACGAAACGGAATCAAAAGGATCGACTTTATTTAATTCTTCTTCCTCTGAATCTTCCACAGCGTCTGTTAAATCAGAATCTTCTTCCGAGCCTGTTAATTCATCGAAAGCCGCAAAAGCGTTATCATCTTCGTCAGACTCAAACTGATTATTTTCTTCATCTTTTATATTAATCGTATCGAAAAACGCCGCAGTATTCTGAAAATCATCTTCATCAGATTCTTCGATAAGATCCTCATCAATTATGTCTTCGTCACCAATCGTTTCATCTTCTGATTCCTGCTGAGTAGAAACATCTGCTGCCTTCTCAGCATCATCTTCTTCCAAAGGTAAATTCGGAAGTCTGTCGGTTTCATGGATATCTATGTCTCCAACCGTATAATCTTTACCGAGGTCAAAATCATCTTCATCCTCTGGTTCTTCCTGAACCTGTTTGCGAGAACCTTTATTGTTTGAAGTTTTATCAGAAGTTTCTTCATTATCATCATCTTCTTCATCTTCATTGTCATCATACTCATACACAACGCCAAGCATAAGATTTTGAATCTCGAAAAACAGACCTATGGCTAAAATAATAGTTCCTGGAGAAATTATCTGAGCTAATATACCTGGAAGAGGTATAGGCACTATTCCTCCTAGAACAGGCAAATGCGTACTCTGAGATGCTACAGTAAAAACAGCGGAAGCATTTATCGTGTCAATACTCAATCCTGCTATATTTATCATGTTTTCTGATAATGGCATTTTCCCGCCGTTAATAAACACAACCACAAAATTCAACAGAGTACCTAAGAGCATTATAAAAGTAACGACATTCAGATTTAATAACAAACCTATAATCAAAAGCGCGTATGCTATAATAAGAAAGATAAACGCGAAATTCTGAATAAAGGATATCGCCATATAATCTCCAATATAAACTGCCGCAAATACCAAAACCGAAAGCAGCAGCAATATCCATGCTTTCAATCCGCTTTCCTTGATATTAGAAAAACTTCCCTTTCTTATAAACGCTACAATTATTGACAATATCGCCACTATTACAAGAATCATTTTAACCTCTCCAAAGACGATTGTTTTGCTGAACTCTATTATAGTATTCTATCACATATTGTTACGAATTAATTACTATTTTTATGTTTTTTTTACTTTTCAACCTCAATAAGACCATAATCGTCATCACTGCGTTTGTATACTATGGCTACTTTATTGTTATCACTGTTTATGAATACGTAAAAATTATGCTCGAGAAGCTCCAATTGAAAGCATGCTTCATCAGCCGTCATTGGTATTAATTTGAATGTCTTGTTCTTTACTATATTAAATACAACCTGAGACTTCACATCCTCTATATTGTCATAGCGTATAGTATCATTGTTGCGTTTTCTAAGCTTTTCTTTATGTTTAACAAGCTGCTTTTCAAGCTTATCGACTGCTTTGTCTATAGCTACGTGCAAATCATTGTCTTTAACTTCACTTCTCAAAACATTGTTTTTTACATTCATTGTAATTTCAACTTTTTTTGTGCTGCTTCCTTCTCCGGAAACCATTACTGTGCATACCGTATTGTCAGTAAAATATTTACTGAGTTTATCAAAACGCTTTTCTATTTCCTCCTTTACGTAGCCTTTCAAACCGTAATTTTTAGAATTGATGTTGAGCTTCATAGATATTTCCTCCCTTTCAAAATTACTCGCGCGCCAACGCAACTGTAGCAAAATATACTGTACGCGCGCCTGATTTTTTCAGCATATTTGTACATTCATTAATAGTTGCTCCAGATGTAAACACATCATCAGCTATTAAAACTGTTTTATTTTCAATGATTTTATAGTTTATCACCTCGAATGCGTTTTTGACATTTTCGAATCTTTGTTCATAGCTTAAGCCTATTTGATCTTTTGTTTCACGACATTTTAAAAGTATTTCATTATTCACTTCTATATTTAACGCATCTGATAATGCTAAGGCAATTAAAGCCGCCTGATTGTAGCCTCGCTGATTAAGTTTTTCGGCTGTACACGGCACACACGTAATAATATCAATATCCTTTATCCAAGATACATCCGCCAGCCTTTCAGCCAGACGTTTTCCACATTCTTTTGCCGCATATCTGTTTCTGTTATATTTAAAATCGTGTATTACGCAGGATGAAATATTATCGTATGTAAAAACAGATTTTCCTGCGTCCATTGAATATATGCTCATGCAATGATCACATAAAATGTTTTCTGAATTTATTTTACTTCCGCAAACATGACATTCGTTATCATTAATATAATTCAGTTTATCTACACACGATTTGCACAAAATATTTTCATCGAAAAACATGACCCTTTTGCATACAGGGCAGACAGGATTATTGACAAACAACATATCACTGCCTAATTCTTTAATACTGTTAATAAAAGTACTAACCGCAGCATTTAATAATAGCATCATTAAGCCTTTCCGCAAGCGCCGACATTCTTTGAGGGGACTGATTGTTACGAACCATCATTCCTATAACCGATAACTCTCCCACCAAAACAACTTTTCTTTTTGCCCTGGTAATTGCAGTATATATAAGATTACGGGTTAAAAACTGAGGATTTTTGCAGAAAACAGGAATAATTACCGTATCAAATTCGCAGCCCTGACTCTTATGTATAGTCACAGCATAGGCCAACGTTAAATTGTCCGCATCTTTATAACTATAGTTTACAAACTTTTCCGCATCGAACAACACGCTCAGCGTTTCTTGAGACGGATTGATATACTTTATTACGCCTATTTCGCCATTAAACACGCCTTGTCCTTTTTCATGCGTATTTATATTTTGCCATTTAGCCTGATAATCATTTTTCGTCTGCATTACTTTATCGCCCTCTTTTAGTACATAATCAGCAGTCTTTACTTCGTTTTCGCCAACTCTTAAGGGATTGATATATTCCTGCAATAATTTATTAAGTTCATGCGTGCCGGCCTCCCCTTTTTTAAACGGGGTAAGTATTTGCACTTCATCATTTTTGAACCGTTCCATTATACCAGCATGTTCATTGCTTATCAATCTAATTATACGGCGTGCAATATTGGACTGATTTTTCTCTTCATACAGAATAAAGTCTTGTTTGGATTTATCAAACAGCGGATATTTCCCGTCTTTAATTCTGTGGGCATTGACTATAATTGAACTTTCGTCTGACTGTCTGAATATTTTATTAAGAGAAACGCTGGGTATTTGCTTCACCTTCAAAAGATCGTTAAGCACGTTGCCCGGCCCTACAGGCGGAAGCTGATTACCGTCTCCTACCATAATAAGGCGTGTTTTATCTGCAAAAGCCTCTAACAGATGGGAAAACAAGAGAATATCCGTCATACTCATTTCATCCACGATAACAACATCGCATTCCAGCGGATTTTCTGAATTTCTTTGAAAATACATATAGGAATCATCTGCCAATGAAGAATTTTCAAAGGAGGGATTATATCCGAACTCAAGAAGCCGATGGATAGTACTCGCTTCATAACAACATGCCTCACTCATTCGCTTTGAAGCGCGACCTGTCGGAGCGCACAAAGAAAAACTTTTTCTCATTAATGAAAAAATATAAATAATGGCTTTAATAATAGTTGTTTTACCTGTACCCGGACCGCCGGTGATGATTGATACTTTGCTGCTGACCGCCATGTTTATTGCTTTTTTTTGCTCTGAATCAAGTTGGATACCGTTATCTTTTTCAAAGTTGAAGATAAGTTTTTCTATATCATTTTGGCGCACCTTAACGCAAGAGCTTAAAAGCTCGCTCAACTTATCGACGCATATACTTTCGCGTTCATACATATAGGATGAATACACTCTACGTTGTGAATAATTTTCATCGACTATAAGCTTGCCGCTGATTATAAGTTTATTAAGAGCGTATTCGACATCATTTTCGCTCACTCCCAAATTATGTGAGACGCTGTTTATGAGAACATTTTCAAACATAAACGTATGTCCGGAAGAAGTGATATTGTTTAAAAAAAATAATATCCCCGCTTTAATTCGCTCAGGAGAATCATTCGCAATACCGACTTTCATGGCTATTGCGTCAGCTCTGGCAAATCCGAAGCCGTACACATCCTCGATGAGCCGGTAAGGGTTATTTTCTACTATTTTGACTGCGTTTGCGCCATATTCATCATACAGTTTAATTGCAGCGTTGGGAGTTATATCATATTTGGAAAGAGCAATAACAGTGTTTCTTTCACCGGAAAGCTCGCAATAAGAAGAATGTATTTTTTCCGCCGTCATACTTCCGATACCGCTTATTGAAGTAAGTAAATTATGATGATTTTCAATTATGTCAAGCGTTGATTCTCCGAATTTTTCAATAAGTAAAGCCGCTTTTTTCTCACCAAGGCCTTTTATTATTCCGCTGGACAGAAACGCTTTTATCTCATCTATACTATCAGGCCTGTCTATATCAACTTTAACAATACGAAATTGTTGACCGTATTTAGGGTGAATGTACCATTCTCCGCTTGCTATTATTTTTTCTCCTATAGCAGCAGAAACCAAAGTACCCGTCATAGAAATTACGCCCGCATCCGTCTCAATTTGCGCGACCGTATAACCGTTGTTTGGGTTATTATAAATGATATTTTTTATTCTGCCGCTAATTGTTTCCATATTTTGTTAACTTTCTAGTAAATACTTACAAATGAATTATAGCACATTCGTTCTTTTAATAAAAGTTTTATTAAGTGATTCAATTTTAACATTTGAGTTAATAATAATATTGTGAATCTGATACTTTTACAAGGAGTAATTACATGAAAAAAGCATTTGCATATATATTGTGCTTATTAATATGCTGCGCAGCTTTCACAGGCTGCAGCGAAAATATCGCAAAATACAAAAACAACGAAAATGATAACTATATCAATGATGATAATTTTGAAGGCGGCGACAAACAAATAAAAAATTCTTATTTACGTAATATTGACTTATCATGGCTTCTTGGCCCTGAAAAACTGATATTTGACATACAAAATGATGAGCAGAGCAATTCTCAGCTTCCTTATTACAATATAAAAATAGATAATGATACAAATAAAATAGAAGGGACAATATACAGTTGTATATTACAATCAAAACAAAATTTAGACATAAGCAAAAGCAAATTGATTGACAACTTCTCAATATCTCAGCAAGGAGACGATATTGTATTTATATTAGTATTAAAGCAGGAAAATAATAAAGTAAGAGTAGACGAATATTCGCAAAACGGAAAACTCGTCATCTCACTTGCTGAAATAAACCCTGTAGAGACAGAATAAAAAAGCTTGACTTTGTAATAAAATGCCAGAATTAAGGATACCTATCTCTTTCTCATGGTTCTGACAAAGGACTATTTTATTACGGAGATTGGATCAGAATCACTATCGTTGCAATTGTAAGCTGCAACGATAGTATACGGCCCGTAATTTTCAAATTAGAAGCGACCAAAGAAACAAGTTCAATAAACTATATGCCAGTTCGTTGAAGCCTCATAACAGACATATTTTAAGAAGCTTAGCTTTTTTAAGCTAAGCTTCTTTTTACTTTTCAATATTATAAAATACTTTGGACGCATTATACGCGCTGTAAAGATCGGCCTTGCTTATCAACTCACAAGGAGCATGCATAGACAAAACACCTACACCCAAATCGACAGTCAGCGCTCCGTATTTTGCCAGCATATACGCTACAGTACCTCCTCCACCTGCATCAATTTTGCCGAGCTCTCCTGTTTGAAAAATTACGTTATTATCATTAAATAATTTGCAAAGCTTATACAGATACTCGCTATTAGCATCATTGCTATCATACTTTCCACGCGAACCGCAGTATTTTTCCAATATAACGCCATCACCTGCGATTGCCGTATTCAGTTTTTCAAACACATCAGAATACGAAGGATCCAGAACGCAGCCGACATCCATGGACAAAACGTACGAATTAGCAAGTGTTCTTTTCAAGGCAAGCTCAGAATATTCATCTGAAGTAAGATTAATAAGCTCTGAGACTATATTTTCAAAAAACAATCCGTTTAATCCCGTTGATCCAACACTTCCTATTTCTTCCTTATCGCAAAGAATGCATGCGCAGGTTCTTTCCGGATGATCAATATCACACAATGCCGAAAATGCAGCATAAGAGCATACTCTGTCGTCATGTCCGTAAGCTACAATCATCGAACGGTCGAATCCGATGTCTCGTGGTTTTATCGCAGGGACTATTTCTATTTCGGCGCTTAAAAAATCTTTCTCTGTAATGCCGTATTTTTCATACAAAAGCTTTAATGTGCTGAATTTCACCTTTTGTTTTATTTCTTCATCGTCAATGGGAATATTTCCTACGATAACGTTAAGCTGTTCTCCTGTAACCGCAACCGAAGCTTTTTTTGACAGTTGTTCGGAGGATAAATGGATAAGCAACTCCGATATAAAAAAGCAAGGATCATCATCGTTTTCGCCAATTGCAATATCAAGACGTTTCCCATCCTTTGTGAAAATAACTCCATGCATAGCAAGAGGCATAGCTGTCCACTGATATTTTTTTATTCCTCCGTAATAATGAGTTTTGAGCAAAGACAAGCCGGCTTCTTCATAAAACGGCACAGCTTTTAAATCAAGACGCGGTGCATCTATATGAGCTGCCGTTATGTTCATACCTTGAGTAAGATGGTTTGTTCCCATGATGAACATAACTATGCATTTATGCTGATGTACATAATAGAGTTTATCTCCAGGATTGATTTTTTCACCTGAGGCTATTTTATCATTGAGATCAACAAAGCCTTTTTCTTTCGCATATGAAAGCGCCTCTCTCACACATTCTCTTTCCGTTTTGGCTTTAGCGATAAATCTTTTATACCCCTCGGCATACTCCATAGAAGCGTCGATATTATTTCCCCAAGCGGATTTGCGCTCGTATGTAATAAACTTTTCAAGCTGTTTGTTATCCAAAATCATTTCACCTCCCAAATATCCATAAACTCTTCAATTTCTTCAGGCTCCTTCAATACATCCGTAAGAACCTCACAACCCTTAGCAGTAACTAAAACATCGTCTTCTATTCGTATACCTATTCCATACTCTTCAATATAAAGCCCTGGCTCAACAGTAATAACCATTCCGGGCGCAAGAGGCTCGTTTTTCAAACCAACATCATGCACATCGAGTCCCAAATGATGCGATACGCCATGATAATAATATTTTTCTACTTCATCTTCCGAAGATATCAGACCTATAGACTTCAATGCGCGATAATAGTATTCTTTTGTCCACTCATTAAGCTGCGCACAGCTCACTCCGGGCTTAATGCAGCTTATAATATGTTTATTCGCGCCCAAAACTATTTTATAAAGCTCAAGCTGTCTTTCAGAAAAAATTCCGTTTACAGGAATTGTTCTTGTAACATCCGCATTATACCAATTCAAACTAGCACCGCAGTCTACAAGCAATAAATCCCCATCTTTCAATGTATCGTTATTGGATATGTAATGAAGAACTGTGGCATTTGCGCCTGATGCAGCGATAGTATTAAAAGCGATTTTTGCACCTTTGCGTTTTACAACATACTCAAAACACGCTTGGGCTTCATACTCTTTCAGCGACGGTTTGACGTTTTTCATCATTTCATGCAAAGCAAGTTTTGTAATTTCAGCAGATTCCCTTATGGCGTCTATTTCTTCCGGGGTTTTCACAGATCTCATGGGATAAGTCAACATATACAAATCCTCGGTCTTAATACTCGGATATTTTGTTTTGAACCGGCTGTACTCCAAATTATTCTTATTTTGTGGCTTTGCTCCTTCAACAGCGTCCATATACATGTAAGCAACGCTGAAATTATGTGAATTGACAAGGCTGTATATAAAAGCATCTAACTCATCGTTGAATATCACGCTTTCAACTCCGCTGATGGCCATACATTCTTCAGGAGTATAAAATTTACCTACCCATTTTTCTTTGTTCGGATCAATGCGAGGGATTGATAAAACACTCTTCTGCGCGTCCCCATTCTTTATAATCACGAGAGACATATCATGAAAAGCAATACCTGTAAAATAATAAAAATTACGGTCGACTTCAAAAGGGTATTCATTGTCAAGTGTCATATTTAAAATAACGCCGCTGTTAATAATAGCAAATGATTTATCAGGAAGCTTGCTTATAAGCTCTGAACGTTTATTTATATGAAATTCTTTATTCATAAAGCACCTCGATGACAGTTTTTCTCCATAATATCACACAATTGTTACAACTTCAATTTTAACAGGACAATAAATGGATAAAATTATCAGCATATATCATAAATATTTTTTACGTAAATGGTGATAATACAAACGTGAGGTGAATATAATGGCAAAAACAAATGAAAGAAAGGCATCCAACAAATCACAGTCCTCAAAAAGCGGACAGGATAAAATGTCAAAAACAAGCAGCGCTTACGATAAAAGCGAAAGCAAAACAACTAACAGAAAAAGCGATGCCAAATCAAAAACAGGCAAATAAAGCCGAATATAAACGCCCCGGTATAAACGGGGCGTTTATATTTATTAAAACTGATTGACATTAAAAAAATGATATGATAAAATCATTCTCGAATTTGTGATCAAGCTTTATTTTTTTACAATTATAAAAATCAGACGAAGGGGCATAGCCAAGTCGGTAAGGCAACGGATTTTGATTCCGTCATGCGTAGGTTCGAGTCCTGCTGCCCCTGCCATGCAGGCTTCACCCATAAAGGGTGTTTTTTTATGAAAAATTTCTAAGAGTTTTGCTGATTAATATTTTACAGCTAATCATATCATTTAATAAGCCCGACTTTATTAAGATCAATTTCATTCTCAAACGCACCCGTTATGGACTGGTTGATCAATTTGATTTCAGTTTGCGTATTAATATTTTTTGCTATTGCAAGTTTCCCGCTATTGGGAGCAAGATCCAATTTGGTCAAATCAGCTGAATATGTTTTGCATACAAATAATTTTAAAATTTCCGACAAAATAACGCATTGCTCCGCGATACTGCATTTATTAAATTTACTTTCCGCGCCTGCAAGATCGTGGAATAATTTTTCGCGCTTTATAATGTATGGTTTACTGCTCATTTTACGCAAAAACATTTGGTATAATTTCGCATTGCCTTCTTTGCTTACTCCAGTTATATCTGCAATATTATTTTCTTTTAATGCTAAAGCATTTTCATTACTATCTGCCGTATCATTCTTATTTTGATCTTTATATCCACAGTAATAAGTGTTAAAAATTGCAACTGATGTTAGATAATCATAATCCTCAGGTGATATCATAAATTGGTTCGCATTTGCCAAAAGCAAACTGTTGTTTGATCTGCCAGTTATATGAGCTCTGAACCCATTGATTGATAACAATGCGTTGATTTTTATTTTAGATATCAGAATTTTTGCGTCATCTAACTTCAGAACGTTCCGGCAAAATTCTTCAGGATTATTTTCATACCTTTCTTTATCTATAAGCAGAATTGTTTCGACAGATCGTTGACGCTTATTTTTTTGAGTATATTCAACATATATGAAATAAGCGCTTTTACATTTGTTGTATCCGCCGTAATACTTGATATTCATTCGCTTATCGGATGATTTGACCAAAGCCTGACCTTTGCCTGCCTGCAATCAAATCAACAATAACACTTAAAGGAGATGAACCTTTGAAATAATTCCTTTAAAGCTCTTTTTCTTTCTGTAATACTTGAGGCGCTGTCAAATAAAATTTTATTTAAATCTTCACTATTCTCTATGAACAAGACATATCCTTCTTCAGGATATTCATTTTCTAATGCAGTGTTTAACTCATCAATAGCACCATCTAAAGAAATTTCTTCCGTATCAAATTTCGAAAAAATAAAATGTCCGCGTTTTTTCATTATGTGATGTATCGCTAAGTATACAAGCCTTGCGTCCGCAGCGCACGTATCATCTATAAGCGCTTTACGCAAATGATATATGGTTTTATATTCTTCGTGAAAATTACTGTCGGTATAATCCGCATCGTTGAACAAGGTATATCTACCTATCATTTCACTATTTTCTTTATCTTCAGGTCTGAATTTACTTTCCTTAAGCCTTTGAAAAAATCCGGGATCTGTTTTAGAGATTTCCGCGTCAAAAACCTCCTGCAACCAAGCTATTCTCTGCTTTTGTCTTTCCCTTCTGCGGCGGGCATTGCGCAAGACTCGTCTATTCTGAGCCGTTTGCGCTTGTTCAAATAGACGAATACCCCATAAATCATCACCTTTAAATTTTACAAGATTATAATCCGTATCGGTCACAGCATAACCTACTGAAGTTGTTCCAATATCAAGACCTAAAAAATACTCTTTAACTTTCATTTGCTTTTCTCACATTTTTATATTGCTATTGACATTTAAATATATGTAATATAGAATTATATAAATAGATTAACACACAAAGTTCAAATAAGGCTACGCCGTATTTACCGGTATATCCGGTTTCACAGTGGTGAACCAAAGCTTGCATTGCAAGCTTTTTTTCTTTCTCATATAAATGTACAAATATAATTATTATTTTATTGATTATACAATATCAAGCTAATCTCAGCAATAAAACAAATAAATATAATCGCAAGTCAAACGCAGTAATCTGAAATATTCACACTTTAAGCTAATCTTTTAAACATTACTATACGCTGTTTTTTAATTCCATTAAAAAAACACAGACAAAAAAATCTTTACTGTAAAAATAGAAACACAATAAAACACGATAATGCTAATAAGTATTAGCTCCACAAAATATCAGAAAAAAAGATAAACAATTCAGTATAATGTTCATCTGAGCAGTAAGCTATGAATCAATTTTAAAAGAGAGGGCAAAAGTAATTCTCATTTTCAAATTGATATGTCAATCGCAACAAATTTTCATCGCATCTATACGGTTTATTCACCATGCTGAATGAATTTACAAATAATATTACATATCAGAAAGCGAATTTACATATTCTATCAATGGAGCAATAGTTGTCCGATCTGAAAAATCAACCGCTTTCCCATAAGTATCTATCATCAATTTATCCTCGTCGCGGAGGTTTTCATAACCTTTCTTTTTCATAGTATGACACAGCATTGACATCATGGATCTATGAACGAAATTGAGGCGGCTATAATCGATACCTCCCCTAAAATGATATTGTTTGATAACATTTTTCATTTCCGGATAAAGAACTTTTTTCAAACTATTTTCAATATGAATAACATTTTCCGCGTCATCAGGATCTGCGAGACCGCATGAAAATAAAATAATATGCTTACCTTCAATGATGGGAAACCATTGCTTAAGTCTATTCAGCCCGCTTAAACCTCCGGCATAAAGACCTCCGCCGTGTATTATAACATCGTAGTTGCCAATTATATTTGCGTTAACAGTTTTGATATCCTTCATCACACAAGACAGATCATGCGAAATCCACTTCGCATATTTTTCGGTCATGCCATATTTTGAAGAATATGTAACAATTATTTTCATATTTTCCTCCTTAAACAAAAGTATCAGAATAATCTTCCACGCGCTCTATACCGGCATATAGCTTTTTAATATATTTAAATAATTCACGGATCTCTTCTTCCGTAAAATCCAAAAACAGTAAATCCAGAGTATCCTGCCGGCGATTACTTATTTCTTTTGAGTAAGCTTCGACTTTATTAGTTTTGTCTAAACAAATGGAATTATTGCTCCCGCTTGTCATAGTCAAATATCTTTTTTTTTCAAGGATATTCGCTAACTTTTTGACATTTTGACGAGAACAACCCATTAATCGGCCAACATTTGTAAGAGTTTTAGGTTTAGGACAACATTCAAGCATAGCCAGAAGCAGCCATTGCTTCATGGATATTTCTCCCTGAATCTTCTCACAAGCTGTTTGCAAACGATTTTTCTGAATAAAAATACTGCTAAAAATAGCCTGTATGCGATGTTCGGTATCACAATCGTATTTCTCAAGCAGTTTGGAAATCATAAGCCGCTCCAGATAACAAATATTTATAATATTAATAATAGTAACTTGTTACTATTATGTCAATAATTAAAGCCTGAAGGTTTTAATACTTACAGGCTTTTATATTATTGAATCTCATTAATGTTGCAATAATAAATGAAACTAATTCAATACAGCATACGAAACAATTCATCATGGTGCGGATAATAGGATTTGAACCTACACACTTTACAGTACCAGATCCTAAATCTGGCGCGTCTGCCAATTCCGCCATATCCGCACACAGCTTTAATAGTTTAGCAAAATTATCATTGATAGTCAATAATATAATTCTAAATAATATTTTGCTGTTTGTTCAAGCTTTATCATTCATAACTACCATAACGGCGTCAATCTAAAAAGGCAGGTATAACTACCTGCCTTTTTATTTTTATTTTATTAATAAATCAATTAACGATGATGTAAACAATGGAGCGAATACGAGCGATACTATTGTCATCAACTTAATAAGTATATTAAGCGAAGGACCTGATGTATCTTTAAACGGATCGCCGACAGTATCTCCGACTACCGCTGCCATATGCGCAGGACTGCCTTTGCCGCCATGAGCTCCGCCTTCTATATACTTTTTGGCATTATCCCATGCGCCTCCAGAGTTTGACATTTGAATTGCAACCAAAACTCCGGTTACAACGCTTCCGGCAAGAAGCCCCGCAAGAGCAGCTTTGCCGAGAATAAATCCTACAGCAAGAGGTGCGATAATCGCGATAAGACCCGGGACAATCATTTCTTTGATTGCAGCCTTGGTTGAAATCGCAACACACTTAGAATAATCAGGCTTATCCTTTCCTTCCATAATACCAGGCTTTTCTCTGAATTGACGACGAACTTCATCAATCATTTGATTGGCAGCTTTACCTACCGCACTCATTGTAAGAGCGCTGAAAAGATAAGGCAGCATGCCGCCTATCAGCATACCTATAAGTACAGTTGGCTGCATAATCGACATATCAGCAGGAAGCAAACCTACGGACTCTGCGAAAGAAGCAAACAATGCTAATGCAGTAAGCGCAGCAGAGCCTATTGCAAAACCTTTACCTATTGCAGCAGTCGTGTTACCAACGGAATCAAGTTTGTCGGTAATTTCTCTTACCTGAGGCTCAAGTTCGGACATTTCTGATATACCACCCGCATTGTCGGCTATAGGTCCATATGCGTCAACGGCTATAGTCATGCCTGATGTAGAAAGCATTCCTACTGCGGAAAGGGCGATACCGTAAAGTCCTCCAAAATAGTAAGAAATAAATATCGCTACACATATGCACAAAACAGGGAACAAAGTAGACTCCATTCCAACAGCCAAACCTGAAATAATTGTTGTAGCAGGGCCGGTTTCGCTTTGATCAGCTATTTTCTTAACATGACGATACTTATCTGAAGTATAAACCTCAGTTATTTTTCCTATCAAAATACCAACAGCCAATCCGGCAATAATGGGTATGAAATACGTCATTTCCTTAAGGAGAAATTTCGTAAGGAAAAATGAAGCTATGATTACAATTATTCCAGATACATAAGTACCCATGTTTAGAGCCTTATGCGGATCGGATCCTTCCTTGCCCCTTACGAACAGCGTACCAATAATTGATGCGATAATACCCGCTGCAGATAAAGCAAGCGGCAATATAATAGCTCCGCTTAATCCAGTACTGACAAGGACTGCTCCCAAAGTCATAGCCGAAATAATCGAGCCTACATACGACTCATATAAATCAGCGCCCATTCCGGCTACATCACCTACGTTATCCCCTACATTATCCGCTATAACCGCAGGATTGCGAGGATCGTCCTCAGGTATACCCGCCTCAACCTTTCCTACGAGGTCAGCGCCAACGTCAGCAGCCTTTGTATATATACCGCCTCCAACACGAGCAAAAAGCGCTATAGAAGAAGCTCCAAAACTAAAACCGCTGAGCGTGCTCATGACTGTTGCGTCAGTATTTCTCAAGAACAAATAAGAAATGCAAACACCGAAAACACCAAGTCCGACTACGCATAAACCCATAACGGCTCCGCCGTTGAAGGCTATTTTCAAAGCTCCGGTAAGACCGCTTGTACGAGCGGCGGCAGCAGTTCTGACGTTTGCCTTTGTAGCAACCTGCATTCCGAAAAATCCTGCCAATATTGAAAGCAAAGCGCCAAACAAAAAGCAAAGAGCAGTTGCAAGGCTTAACGCAATAGCTAATATAATAAACAGCACAATAACAAATATCGCGATCCATTTATATTCACTCATTAGAAAAGCCATAGCTCCTTCATGGATATAAGACGCTATTTCTTTCATTCGATCTGTTCCGGCGTCTTTTTTCCCTATGCCTGCAGCGTATAAAGCCGCAACACATAAGGCCAGCACACCTACAACCGGTACAAGATAAAGTAATAAGTCCATTTCATTTTTCCCCTTTTATTCATCATTTAGCTGCAATTCTAAGCAATATATCCATCACGAGAACTGACAGCATAAAAATAATGCTAGCGATTATCGTAATTCGCTGAAGCATAGGCTGCATTCCGCGCGCTTTATTTTTACCAAAAAGCACATCAGTATTTCCTCCTACTGTACTGCCCATGCCGGCATCTTTTCCTTCCTGTAAAAGAACCGATATTATTAACACCAGGCTTGCAGCAAACACGATAATGGACAAAACAGTCTGCATTATCTTAACCTCCATTATATTTACGAATTGAAATTATATCACAGTTGTTAATTATTTTCAAATTAAATTATCTTTTTTTGCAAAAAGATGCGATTCGAGTTACATTTCTTATTTTTAAAGTGAATAATAAGTTTTTAACTATTTTTTAATGAATTCATTTTTTATTTATTTTAATGAGCGCTTTTAAATTGAATAATAAGAAATAGCAGATATTGCAAAAGATATGCATTTCGATTGAGCATTATATAAATACATAGTTTTAATTATACTTTCAAAATAATACTATTATTCAGTTAACGCTTATCTAACAAAGCAACATTATTTAACTGCGCAATATAAATAATTTGCAAATAAAATTATATAATATTATTGACAAATTATTACATATGATATACAATAATTCTCGGAGGCAACTATGAAGAAAAGCGTTTACAGTATATTGTTATCTGATGAAATTATAAAACAAATAGACAGACTTGCTTATGCTAATTCTATGAGCCGTTCTGCGATGATTAACAATATACTTGCAGAATTTTTGTCTTTGGAGACGCCTGAGCAAAAGCTTAAAAATATATATGGATATATCGAAAAACACTTTGAAGGATATTCCTCATTTCAGAAAGCTTTTTCATCTTCTGACAGTATGCTGACAATCAACAGCGCACTTGAATATAAATATAATCCTACCATACGATATAAAATCGTATTGCATAAAGTATACGGTGAAGCTGTAGGTCAAATTAAAATATGCGCCAGAACCAAAAGTAAAAACCTTATAGATGATTTAAATGCTTTTTATGAGATATGGCAATCAATTGAAAATAATTTTTCAGCTTTTAACAACGGCGTTTTATTAGCAGAAATGAAGCAGTCGTCATATATACGATATTTATCGCAGGGTGAAAATGATTATTCTGATGAGAGCTTGGCTGAAGCTATAGCTTTATATATACGCACAACTGACAAAGCGCTGAAATTATATTTCAACAACAAAGAAAAAAAAGATATTTACGAATTAATAGCGACTATATATAAAAAATATATATATGAAATTGAAAGTGATCAACTCCAGGAGGATAAAAATATATGAACATGCAAAAATTAACACAGAAATCTATAGAAGTAATACAAAATGCACAAAAATTATCATTAGAAAACAGTAATCCGCAAATGGAACAGCAGCATTTGCTTGCGGCTTTGATGAATCAGCAAAACGGCCTCATACCTCAGCTACTGACAAAAATGTCGATAGATGTGCAAAAAGTAAGAGCATCGGCAAACGAAGAAGTGGAAAAGCTTCCACGAGCCACTTCGTCCGCTCGAGAAGCAAACAGAATCTATATCTCATCAGACGTCGACGAAGCATTGAATTATGCAGAACAAAAAGCCTCTCAAATGAAAGACGAATATATTTCCGTTGAACATTTGATGATAGGATTGATAAACAAAGCAAATTCGGCCATCAAAAACTTATTCAATTCATATGACATTACTGAAAGCAAGTTTTTAAAAGCCCTTGTTTCCCTCAGAGGCAATACGAGAGTGACAACCGACAATCCGGAGGACACATACGGCGCTTTGGAAAAATACGGGCAGGATCTTGTGGCGCTTGCAAGAGAAAACAAACTTGATCCGGTAATAGGCAGAGACAGTGAAATAAGAAATCTGATCCGTATTTTATCCAGAAAAACCAAAAACAACCCTGTGTTAATAGGAGAACCCGGCGTTGGTAAAACAGCAATAGTAGAAGGTCTTGCTTTGAGGATAGTGCGAGGCGATGTGCCAAACAGCTTAAAAGACAGGCAAGTTTTTTCTCTGGACATGGGATCTTTGATAGCAGGCGCAAAATTCAGAGGAGAATTTGAAGAAAGGCTGAAAGCAGTTCTTAATGAAATCAAAAAAAGCGAAGGGAAAATTCTTCTTTTTATTGATGAGCTTCACACTATAGTCGGAGCAGGCAAAACTGACGGAGCTATGGACGCAGGCAACTTGCTCAAACCTATGCTTGCAAGAGGAGAACTGCATTGCATTGGCGCGACGACTCTTGAAGAATACAGACAATACATCGAAAAGGACGCTGCTTTAGAAAGACGTTTTCAGCCTGTAATGGTAGATGAACCGACGGTAGAAGACACTATATCAATTTTGAGAGGTCTAAAAGAACGTTATGAAGTCTTTCATGGAGTAAAAATACAAGACCAAGCATTAATTGCAGCAGCAACACTTTCCCACAGGTATATAACTGACAGATTTCTGCCGGATAAAGCTATCGACTTAATCGATGAAGCCTGCGCAATGATAAGAACAGAAATAGATTCCATGCCGGTTGAACTCGATGAAATCTCCCGTAAAATAATGCAGCTCGAAATTGAAGAAGCTGCGCTTAAAAAAGAAACTGATAAATTCTCAAAAGAACATTTGGAAGAGATCCGTAAAGAATCGGCTGAGCTGAAAGAGCAATTTAAGGCTATGCATGCAAAATGGGAAAATGAAAAGAATGCTATCACCAAAGTCAGAAAGCTCAAAGAAGAAATAGAAAAAACAAACAATGAAATAGACACTGCTCAGAGAACTTACAACTTAAACAAAGCTGCCGAGCTTAAATATGGCAAGCTGCCGGAATTAAAAAAACAGCTTGAAGAAGAGGAAGCAATCGCCGACAGCGTTAAAAGCGGGCAATCTTTGTTAAGAGATACCGTAACTGACGATGAAATAGCGCGTATTGTTACGAGATGGACCGGCATACCTGTAAATAAGCTGCTTGAAGGCGAAAAACACAAACTCATGAATCTTGAAAATACTTTGCATAAAAGAGTAATCGGCCAAGATGAGGCTGTCAAAAGCGTTGCAGAAGCTATTATACGTTCAAAAGCAGGCATAAACGATCCAAACAGACCTATAGGTTCATTTATGTTTTTAGGACCGACAGGAGTAGGAAAAACCGAGCTTGCAAAAACACTTGCAGCCACGTTGTTTGATGATGAAAACAATCTTGTACGCATCGATATGAGCGAATATATGGAGAAATTTTCTGTATCAAGACTGATAGGAGCGCCTCCGGGGTATGTAGGCTATGATGAAGGCGGCCAGCTTACGGAAGCTGTAAGAAGAAAACCGTACAGTGTTGTGCTGTTTGATGAAATTGAAAAAGCTCATCCGGATGTATTTAACGTTTTGCTGCAAGTGCTTGATGACGGAAGAATCACAGATTCTCAAGGCAGAACAGTATCTTTTAAAAATACGATAATTATAATGACTTCAAATTTAGGTTCGCATTATCTGCTTGAAGGAATCGACTCAAACGGCATTATTACGCAAAATGCAAAAGAACAGGTAAACGAACTTTTAAAACAATCATTCAGACCTGAGTTTTTGAACAGATTGGATGAAATAGTGTTTTATAAGCCTCTCATGAAAGACGAGATAACAAAAATACTTGATCTGATAATAGATAAATTAGCTGAGCGTTTGAAAGAAAAGGAGCTTAAGCTCGAATTGACTGACAGAGCAAAATCTTTCATCATTGAAAACGGTTATGATCCTGTTTATGGAGCAAGGCCATTAAAACGATATGTACAGCATAATGTTGAAACGATGGTCGCAAAAACGATAATAGCCGGAGATATTGAACCGGATGATACGCTGTTAATTGACAGCGATTCTGAAACTCTATTTATACAAATAAAAAAATAACTTTAAGATAATATCAGTATAATGTATAATCAAGCGTGAAAGAATTCAGGAGGACATATGTTACAAGTAAAAAACGTATCATTCGCCGCGGACGGAAAACAAATTATTCGCAACATCAGCTTTACGCTGGACGATGGCAAATTTCTAATAATAACAGGCCCCAACGGAGGAGGCAAATCAACGCTTGCACGTTTGATAATGGGGATAGAAAAACCTGATTCAGGGCAGATAATTCTTAACGGAGAAGACATCACTGATTTATCAATAACACAAAGAGCCAATAAAGGCATAGGATATGCATTCCAACAACCTCCAAGATTTAAAGGTTTGACAGTTAAAGATTTATTGAGCCTTGCCCACGGATCAAAACTGCCTGACAACAAATGCTGTGATTATCTGACAAAAGTCGGTTTATGCTCAAAAGATTATTTAAACAGGCAAGCCGATGCTTCATTATCCGGCGGTGAAATTAAGCGCATTGAAATAGCCATGCTTATGTCGCGAAATTTGAATCTTGCAATTTATGACGAGCCTGAAGCAGGGATAGATCTTTGGAGTTTTTCTATGCTCGTTAACAGTTTCAAATCTATTTCAAATCAACATAAAAGTGTAATACTCATTTCGCATCAGGAACGTATTATTCAACTTGCTGATGAAATAGTCGTTATAGCTGATGGAGAAATTACAATGCAGGGATCCAAAGATGAAATCTTTCCCAAACTAACCGGCGATTTGAGCGGATGTGATCTTAAACCAGAAGGGAGTGAACTTTCATGGATAAAATAACCACTCATATGCTAAATGAAGTTGCTGACTTACATTCGATACCTACGGGTGCATACAATATCAGACTTAACGGAAAGAGCGAACAAAGAAATTCTACCGAAAATATTACTATACTTACTAAAAAGGACAAGCCGGGCATTGACATAATAATAAAACCGAATACAAAAAACGAAAGCGTTCACATACCGGTTGTTTTGACTGAGACGGGTCTTGACGAAGTAGTATATAATCATTTCGAAGTCGGAGACAATTCAGACGTATTGATAGTTGCAGGGTGCGGGATACATAATCCCGGCAGCTCAAAAAGTGAACATGACGGCATCCACACGTTCCATATAGGCAAAAATTCCAAAGTCAGATATATAGAAAAACACTACGGTGAAGGCGACGGAAGCGGTGAGAAAGTACTAAATCCAACTACTGAAGTAGAAATGGAAGAAGGTTCTTATTGCGAGATGGAGCTAACGCAAATCAAAGGCGTTGATTCAACAATAAGAAAAACTACAGCATCACTGAAATCAGGAGCCAAACTTGTAGTCAATGAAAAACTTATGACCCATGGAAAGCAAATAGCACATTCTGACATAATTATTAATTTGGATGGAGAAGGCTCTTCAGCCCAAATAATTTCGAGATCTGTTGCAAAAGATGCTTCCGTACAGGTATTTCATCCTATAGCGGTTGGAAACACTAATTGCAAAGCTCATATACAGTGCGATGCAATCATTATGGACAAAGCTAAAGTTTCTTCAATACCTGAAATAGCAGCAAACGATGCTGATGCTCAAATAATTCACGAAGCGGCTATTGGACGAATTAATAATGATCAGCTTATAAAGCTGCAAACATTCGGTCTTGAAGAAGAAGAAGCCGAAAATGTGATAGTAAAAGGATTTTTGCAATAAAAAAAGCGGAGTTTTACTCCGCTTTTTAATATCCGACAGAATCTTTCAAGAAGAATACTTTTATTCTGTCAGGAAATCTTTGATAGCCCGTTATAACCTCAACGCAACAAATTCTGTCAGGAGATTTACAGTCGCAACAGACACCTGTTTTAATACATCCTGTATCTTTTTTCAATCTTTTCGCATTCGCTGGAGCCGCCAATGCTTTCACTCTTTCCTTCGCTTCTTCAAGATTTTTTACTATCTTGTTGCTGCCAGCTATAATAATAACATTTTTCGGTCCGAAAATCATAGGACTGACTCTGTTTCCTCTGCCATCAACATTATACAAATATCCGTCTTCAGTTATGGCATTTGAGCTCATAAAGTAGTAATCCGCAAAATACATTTCGCGCATTCTTGCAAATTTTTCTTCTTCCGTACTCAGGTCCTTGCCTTCTCTTTCGATATAGTGGAATTCACCTGATTTGATAAATTTCATCAGGCCAGTTTCCACTAATGTAACTGAGCCTCCGCAGCCTATGACAGATCCTTTTGGCACCATGATTTTTAATTCATCCAAAAGAGCTTCTTTGCTTTCAAAATACCGTGCGTCCATTCTATTGGCCTTAAGGCTTTTTATCGCACGCTCAATACGTTTTTCATACACAAAGCCCAGATATTCGTCCATAACTTTACTCCTCTAAATTATATATATTTTATTTTCTACGGCAATCTCTGAATTGACTTCAGGATAAATTTCGCGCTCTTTTTGATATTTATCAAGCGAATGCTTTGCAAATAAATGCGCAAAAACTATTTTTTTCACATTGGCGCGTTTAGCCATCTCACAGCCTTCCTTGATAGACATATGCTTATCTTTTTTATCCGTTTCATAATCCAAGATACCAGCCTCACACAAAACAAAATCTGCATTTTTGCAAAAATCTTCAAGCTGTTTTACATAATATGTGTCACCGCTGTACACAAACGTTTTGCCGCCAGCTTCGACTTTGACTGCGAAAGTTTTTACAGGATGAGCAACTTCACAAAAACTTATTCGCATATCTTTTATCATTATTACTGAATCTTGAGTAATGGTTTTAAGATTAAACGTATTGATAGCAGCGATTCGGCTGAATTCTTCACGCGGCTCATCAGGGGCATACATATCTGTTTTTATTCCGTTGTATAAAAGCGCATATTTCAATGAAGGAATATCGCCTGTGTGATCATCATGAAGATGCGACAGAATCACAGCATCAAGATCATTTATATTTTTATGCTTAAAATAATTTTTTAGACTTCCATTACCCAAATCGAGCAATATTACAGCCTCGTCACTTGTAAGAAGAAATCCAGTAACATCGCCGTCTTTAGCAGGATACGGGCCATATTTTCCTAATACGATAAACTGCATACTCAGCCTCCTTCATAAATTTATAAGTCATCTCAATTATACAAAAAACGAAGCAATAGTCAATCGGACATACCGAGAAAATTGCTTCGTTTTTATGAACATATTTTAATTATCTGAATAATACAATCAACACACCTGCGGCAACAGCAGAACCTATAACGCCTGCGACGTTAGGCCCCATTGCGTGCATAAGCAAGAAGTTTGTAGGATTGTCAGCCTGCCCAACCTTATGAGCTACGCGCGCAGCCATAGGAACTGCTGATACGCCTGCTGCACCGATAAGAGGATTGACTTCGCCTTTTGTAAGCTTGCACATAATTTTGCCAAGAAGCACTCCTCCAAAAGTACCGAATGCAAAAGCGATTAGTCCGAGCAACAATATTCCCAATGTTTTTGGCGTAAGGAAATATATAGCCTGAGCTTTAGCTCCTACAGATACACCTAAAAGAATTGTGATAATATACATAAGCGTATTGGCAAATGTATTCGTAAGGTTTGGAACGACCTTAGATTCACGGCAGAGATTCCCAAGCATAAGCATTCCTATAAGTGAAGCGGCTGAAGGTACAAGCAGTATTGTCACTATAGTAACAGCTATTGGGAAAATTATCTTTTCCTTCTGGCTTACCGGTCTGAGCTGTTTCATAACAATTGAACGCTCCTGCTTAGTAGTCATAAGCTTCATTATAGGCGGCTGGATTACCGGAACTAAAGCCATATATGAATAAGCAGCTATTGCTATCGGTCCAAGCAAATGGTTGGCCAACATTGAAGTAACAAGAAGTGCAGTCGGCCCGTCGGCTCCGCCGATTATTCCTATTGAAGCTGCTTCCGGACCTGTAAAGCCCAAAAGAATAGCAAGGAAGAAAGCTACAAATATACCAAGCTGAGCAGCCGCTCCAAGAAGTATGCTTTTCGGATTAGCGATAAGCGGGCCAAAATCGGTAGAAGCGCCTATACACAAGAAGATAAGCGGAGGATAAAGCCCTTTATCAACGCCTACATAAATTACGCTGATCAAGCCTCCCTCGTCCATAAGACCAGCAAGCGGCATATTCACAAGCAGCATACCAAAAGCGATCGGTATTAACAAATACGGCTCGTATCCCTTTGCTATAGCCAGATAAAGGAATACACATGATATAATTATCATTATCAGTTCGCCCGGAATCGGAATAGACGCGCCTCCGATTTCAAACCTCATCCATCTTGAGGGATCAAATAAGGCGACAAAACCAGTTTCAAGTAAAAATTGTTTTAAAATTTCTAACATCTATCTTAATTCTCCCCAACTAAGATATCTCGACTAATAAATCCCCTGTATTTACTGCTACGCCACTGTTTACTGCAATTTTTGTAACTGTACCGGATTTTGTAGCCACAATCTCATTTTCCATTTTCATTGCTTCAAGGATCAATACAACTTGACCCACTTTAACTTCATCGCCTTCCTTTACTTCTATTGAAAGAACAGTGCCGGGAAGCGGTGCAACCACGCTGCCATCTCCTCCTGCCGGCGCAGCCTTTGGAGCGGGATTCGGAGCAGCAGGAGCAGGAGCTGCCTGAGCAGGAGCCGGAGCTACTTTGGGAGCAGGTTTGGAAGCTTCGCCTACTGAAGGCGCAGCTTTATATTGAATAGATGAAGCTCCTGCATCTTCAACCGTAACCTCGTATGTTTTACCGTTAACAGTTATTTTGTAATTTTTCATTAATAAATCTCTCCTTTTAATTATTCATAGGCTTTAATTGCTGATGCAAAAACTACCAGCAATTCTGATTCATCATCAAAGCTATTTTGATTTGATGATAATATTGATGTTGGTTTTTGTTCTGAGACTTGTTTCTTTCCTATTAGTTTAAAAAGCATTAACACAGCGAACAGCAGAGCCAGCGCTAAAAAAACTATTAAAATAGCAATAAAGAATATCGTAGCGGCGTCTCCGATGCTTATTGTATCACCGTACATAATTTTCTCCTAATAATATTATTTCATAGCATATTCAACGAACATTTTTCTGACTTTTGCCTGCTCCTGCAAAAGTTCATCTATCTGTTCATTCGTCATGCCAATACCGGCAAAGATCTCACGGTTATTAGCTCCAAGAATTGGAGAACCATGCTCAACTACCGCGGGAGTTTTGCTGAATTTAAACGGGCTGTTGGGCAATCTATATTTTCCTGCAGTTGGATGATCTACTTCAACAACCATATTTCTTGCAATAATCTGCGGATCATTGACAACTTTATCAATAGTATTTATGGTTGCGCTTGGAATACCTGCGTCATTTAGAGTTTTATCAAGTTCATCTACTTTCCACTGTTTTACTTTATCAGCAATAATTTGAACACATTCTTCCCTGTTCTGTCTACGCGCTTCACTTGTAGCAAACTTAGGATCATCCACCATAAATTCACAATCAAGAATTTTACACAGATTTGCAAATGCCGCATCTCTGTTTACTGTAATCAAAATATCTCCATCAGCCGCACTGAATTCCTGGAAAGGCACATTAACTCTGTGACGGTTGCCTATTCTCCCCGGAATTGTCCCGTTTGCAAAATAATTTACTACAGCATTTTCCAAAAGCGTAAGCACACTGTCAAGCATAGCTACATCAAGATATTGTCCCTCGCCCGTTTTATCGCGGTGCACTATCATGGCAATAGTACCAAGAGCAGCATATAATCCTGTGGCCAGATCAGCGGCGGATACGCCAACTTTCATGGGTCTGCCGCCTTCTTCGCCCGTCACACTCATAAGACCGCCTTCAGCCTGAATGACTAAATCCAGTCCGCCTTTTTCACTTTTAGGACCGTATTGCCCGAAACCTGAAATGGAAGTATAGCAAATTTGAGGATTAACCTTTATGATATCTTCGTAAGCAAGGCCCATTCTTTCCATAGTTCCAGGCTTGAAATTTTCAACTATAACATCTGCAGATTTTGCAAGATCAAGAAGGATATTTTTTTGTTTTTCATCCTTCAGATTAAGTGTAATGCTTTTTTTCCCGCGCATTACGCTTAAATCATAAGTTCTTTCTCCTCCCAGATAAGGACCGGCAGCTAAGGATTTATCGGGTCTTTCAACCTTTATTACCTCTGCGCCGAGGTCAGCTAAAATCATGGTACAGGTCGGTCCTGAAAGGAACTGTGTGAAATCCAACACTCTTATTCCTGTTAAAATACCCATGTTTTTCTCCTTTACGAATCTTTTTTATCTTAAAGAGGGATATTGCCGTGCTTTCTGGCAGGAATAGACTTATCCTTATCCCAGAACATATCAAGAGCTTGCACGAGAATACGTCTTGTTTCAGCAGGTTCAACAACATCATTGAATCTCATTCTTTCCGCCGCTCTGTAAGGATTCATGAACTCTTTTTTGTATTCTTCTATATACTGAGCTCTTAATGCTTCCGCAGCTTCCTTGCCTTCAGCTTCTTCCTTAGCTTTGATTTCTTTACGATAAATTACGTTAACAGCTCCGTCAGCTCCCATTATGGCTCTTTCGGCAGTTACCCATGCAAATATAAAGTCAGGATACATTTCAGAGCACATCATTCCGGCATTTGCTCCTCCATACACTTTACGAGTAGCGCAAACAAGAATCGGAACAGTAGCTTCACTCCATGCATAAAGCATTTTTGCGCCGTGACGTATAATTCCGCCATATTCCTGAGTTACGCCCGGAAGATATCCCGGAGTGTCTACAAATGAAATCAAAGGGATATTGAAGCAATCGCATGTACGTATAAATCTGGCCCCTTTGTCTGAAGCGTTTATATCAAGGCATCCCGCCATTACTTTCGGCTGATTGGCTACAACACCAACGCTTTTACCGTTGAGTCTTATAAAGCCTACTATGATATTTGTAGCATAATATTCCTGTATTTCAAAGAATTCATGATTATCAGCAATGGCTTTTATTACTTCCTTCATATCATAAGGCTTATTGGGCTCTTCAGGAATAATATCATTAAGCTCCTCACAGCGTCTGTATGGATCATCCGTACATTCAATGCTTTCCGGTTTTTCTTTATAGTTCTGCGGGAGATACGATAAAAGCTTTTTGATTTTATCTATGCAGTCATAATCGTCTATCGTAAACAAATGAACGACTCCTGATTTGGTGCTATGAGTCATAGCTCCGCCGAGCGTTTCACTGTCTATTATTTCTCCAGTAACTCTTTCGATAGCTTTTGGTCCTGTAATATGCGCATGGCAAGTTTTGTCAACAGCAAGAATAAAATCCGTAAGTGCGGGCGAATAAACTGCCGCTCCCGCGCATGGACCCATTAGAGCATTAATTTGAGGAACTACGCCTGAGTTCATAACATTAGCATGAAAAACATAACCGGCGCAAGTATCTCCGCCTTCCTGTATTCTTCCTCCGCCTGAATCAAAAAGTCCTATACAAGGAACCAAAGCTTGACGGGCAAGAGTAAGCACATGTTGTATTTTCGTATTTTGCACTTCACCTGCAGCGCCGCCTATGACCGTAAAATCATGCGCATATGCAAAAGCTTTACGTCCATTAATTTTACCATAGCCTGTTACAACAGCGTCAGCCGGTATTTCTTTTTTATCAAATCCGAAATACGTGCATCTATGTTTTGAAAACATATTGTATTCCTGAAAAGTACCTTCATCAAATAAATAATCCAATCTTTCCCTGGCTGTTAATTTTCCCAAAGAATGCTGCTTTTCGATCTTTTTTTCTCCGCCGCCCAATTTGATATGTTCTTTTAGCTCAAACAGCTCTTGGAGTTTTTCCTGATTGTTCATAATTAATCCTTTCTTTTTATTTTATTAATATCACTTACATCGGATAGTCAACGAACATTTTTCTCATAGGAGCCTGCAATGCGATAAGTTCGTCAACGTCACTGTCCGTAAGACCTATACCTTTTAATATTTGTCTGTTATCAGCACCTAATATCGGAGCGCCGTGCTCGACAACTGTAGGCGTTTTGCTGAATTTTAAGGGACTGTTTACTATCTTATATTTGCCCGCCGTGGGATGATCTACTTCCACTATCATATCGCGCGCAACTATTTGCGGATCATTTACAACTTGTTCAATTGTATTTATCTTCCCGTTTACGATATTAGCTTTGTCTAAAGCTTCAGCAAGTTCATGTGTATCCCATGTTTTAAGTATTTTCTGAACCCTTTCAACACATTCTTCCCTGTTTTGTCTGCGCGCTTCGCTTGTGGCAAATTTCGGATCCTCGATCATATCTTCGCATCCCAACGTTTTGCACAACGCCGCCCATTGATGGTCGCGGTTAACGGCAATTAATATATCTCCGTTTTTGGTTTCAAAATCCTGAAAAGGCACATTTACCCTGTGACGGTTTCCGATTCTTCCGGGTACTTTCCCTGATATGCAATAATTGGTAACAGCATTTTCCAAAACGCACAGCATAGAATCAAGCATAGCTATATCAAGATATTGACCCTCGCCTGTTTTTTCTCTGTGGCGTATCATTGCCATAGTACCTATTGCCGCATATAGACCGGTAAACAAATCAGCGGCGGATACGCCAGCTTTGAGAGGGGGTCCGTTTTCTTCTCCTGTTACACTCATAAGACCGCTGGCCGCCTGTATTACCAGATCCAATGCTCCTTTAGCGCTGTTGGGCCCTGTTTGTCCGTAACCGGATATGGAAGTATAGATTATTTGAGGATTGACTTTAATGATGTCCTCATATGCCAAACCCATTTTTTGCATGGTTCCTGGCTTAAAGTTTTCGACAATAATATCAGCAGTCTTTGCCAATTCCAAAAGAATGTCCCTTTGTTCAGGGTCTTTCAGATTTAAGGTGATACTTTTTTTGCCTCTCATTATGCTGAGATCATAAGTTCTTTCACCGCCAAGATAAGGTCCGGCGGCCAACTCTTTGTTCGGCCTTTCTATCTTGATTACCTCTGCCCCCATGTCAGCAAGCATCATAGTGCAGGAAGGTCCGGACAAGAACTGTGTGAAATCCAACACTCTCATTCCGGTCAAAATGCCCATCATTCTTCTCCTTTTTTATATTTATTTTTTTATAGCGGCAACCCGCAGCATGCTTTCACATACCTTAGTCACTTTTATCTAACATAATTTTAATGTAATTAATTTGATTTGTCAACCATACAATTATTTTTACTGGCTATATTAATCATTTTTCTCATAATGTGATTTTAATATTAAAAAAAAGTATTTAACGAATATAAATTTATTTTATTTTTTCAGAAAATTTCAAACAGCTTTTTTTATGTTTATTTTATACAGCGCTCCATTTATACATTAAAGTCACGACAATGATATAATATTGTATTATCCCTGTAAATAATAATCAGTAAAATACTATAAATATAATTTATAAACCGTAATACGTTATAATTAAAAAAAAAGCTAAAACTTATTTTTCCCTCTATGATTTAGGCATTTTTTTTGCTAAAATAAGAAAAGCTTAAATTGAAGAAATAATTTAGAAAGCTGGTATTGTGATGAGCAAATTAACACCAACAGATTATAAGCTAATCGAAATCTTACAAAAGAACGCCAGATGCTCTATTAAATATTTAGCAGAACAAGTACACTTAACACCCCCTGCTGTAGCTTCAAGAATAGACAGACTTGAAAAAATGAATATAATACAAGGCTATCATGCTGAAATAAATGAATATTTAATGGGTTACCACATCACAAGCTTTATTTCCCTCCAAGTTGCGCCTGCGGAAAAATCAGTATTTTATTCTTATATAGAAAAACTACCAAACGTTGTTGAATGTAACTGTGTTACGGGAAATTATTCAATGCTGATAAAAGCACTTTTCAAAACTACAATGGAGCTTGATACTTTTGTAGGAGATTTGCAAAAATTCGGAAGAACTTATACACAAATAGTATTTTCAAACGCAGTAAAGCATCGCGGAGTAAAATTTGACTTTGATAATCAAGAAAATACTTAAAAAAGATGCCGGGTCCGGCGTCTTTTTTATTGAACATGATTTCAATAAATCATAAATTAATTTTAAGAACATTTGAAATACGATTTGAAATGATATAATTTACATATATTTCAAATAAGAGGCTGCCATGGAATATAATGAAATAAACATAAAAAATATAGCTAAATATATAAAAAGCGGTCAAGCTGTAAATCGTAGTTTAAAACTTGGCATCGAAGCAGAACATTTTGTTGTAGATCAAGCTACGGACAAAAGCGTTAACTACAGCGAAAAAAATGGCGTATACGATATTTTAGAAATGTTATCATCGGAATATACAAAAAAAATATTCATCGACGGAAATTTTTTAGGATTATCATCAGAATATGGAGATATATCGCTTGAACCAGCCGCGCAGCTTGAAATAAGTCTGCCTCCATCGGCTTTATTAAAAGAAATCCAAATAAATTACGAACATTTTTTGAATTGCGCAATTAAAGCTGCATCAAAAGCAGGCCGGAAAATAGTTAGTATGGGATATCACCCCAAAAGCAAAATAAACGATCTTGAACTTATACCAAAACTCAGATATAAATATATGTCGGAACATATGTCAAAGAGAGGAAATTTTTCTTTGAACATGATGAAAGGATCTTGTTCCACACAAATATCGATAGATTATACAGATGAAAAAGATTTTTATGAGAAAATACGTCTTGCAAACTGTCTTTCTCCTGTTATTGCTTTTATGTGTGACAACACACCTTATTTTGAAGGCTCTGTTTCCCCTCTTAATATGATGAGGGCTCGAATATGGGACAGTGTAGATCCAATCAGAAGCGGACTTATTGACGAAGCTTTGGACAATAAGTTTTTTGGATATGAAGACTACGCAAAGATTCTATACAGAAAACCTGCCTTAATGACTCATAAGAACAATAAAGTTGAATATACAGCCGACATACCACTATGTGAAATTTTTAAAAGCTCATTGATGGAAGAATCTGATATAGAATATGCATTGGGCATGTTTTTCCCGGATGTAAGAGTAAAAAAATATATCGAAATAAGAATGGCTGACGCTATGCCTGAAAAATATATGCTTTCATATGCGGCTTTGATTAAGGGCATATTTTACAACGACGAAAACAGACGCCACTATTTAACCATGTATGCAAAATGCACTGCAAAGGACATCAAATCACACAAACACGAATTATATAATAATGATAAAAACGCAGTTATTTTCGGACAAAACATATATGAATTTTGCAGCGAGCTATGTCAAAGAGCTTATACAGCGTTGGGCAATGAAGTTCAATATATTAAACCATTTATATCAGCTATGAAATGTCATAAAAAAATTTATGAAATGTGAAACGATATGAAAACGCGCGAAATAAATCAAGAATATATTCAAATAATAAAAAATAACTACAATAAATCTCTGCATGAATCAAATGTATTAAAAGCATATTTCGAATTAGAGGCTCAAAAATACGGCAAACGTATAGCTACAGACTTTCTATTTGTACCTAAATTTTATACTCAGGAAATTTTAAAAGAATTCAAAAATCTGGTTAAAAATTGCTATTCGATACTACTTAAAATAATCGAACGTTATTTTATTGACGACAGCTACCGTAAACTGTTTGATTACAGCGAAAATCTGGAAAAAATGATCTTATCGCCGTCAAATTATGATTGTCAAATACCGCTAATGCGCATGGATGTGTTTTTCAGCGAGGATAACGGAGAATTCAAGTTCTGCGAATTCAATACTGACGGCACAAGCGGAATGCATGAAGAAATGCTGATAAGCTCGCGGTTGATGGATTCGACGGCATATAAAATATTTTCCGCAAACAAAAGCGCTTTGCGTTTTTCGCTGGTCGATGAATGGGTAGACGCTTTCTGCAGTATATATAACACTTATAAATATAAAGAAGATAATCCCACTATAGCAATAGTTGATTTTCTTGAAAGCGGAGTCAGTGAGGAATTCGACGTATTCAAATCGAAATTCATCGAAAAAGGATACAATACGATAATTGCGGACATACGAGATCTTCGTTGTGAAAAAGATAAGCTTTATTATAAAAATACTGCAATAGATGCAGTATACCGAAGAGCCGTAACTGACGAAATCATGAGAAAATCAGATAGCGCAAAAGGATTCATCCAGTCAGCGCTCAACTCCAAAACATGTATTATAGGTCACATGCGAACACAAATTGCGCACAACAAAATATTATTCAATATAATCAATACGGATGAAACTCTTTCTTTTATGAATTCTAACGAAATGCAATTTATTAAAATGCATTTTCCTTATACCACGAGGCTTTCAAGTTGTGATTTTGACGATGAGAAAATTATACAAAATAAAAATGCATGGGTAATCAAGCCCACTGATTTTTACGCCTCACAAAATGTAAGTGTCGGAAAAGACCTTAAACAAAGCGAATGGGAAAAAGCTCTTCAAAACGGAAAACAAAACGGATATATATTGCAAAGTTTTTGCGAACCTTACAAAAGTGAAAACTGCCGTTTTGACAAAGACGGTAATTTGATATGCGACAGCTATATGAACATGACAGGGCTTTATGTATACCGCGGGAAATTTGCCGGAGTTTATTCAAGAGCCAGCACTAAAGCTACAATATCGTCAAATTACGGCGGCTTCTCGCTTGGAACATTATTTTTAAAGGATTAATTATATGAAACCTAATATAGTCATAGGAAAAATTATAGGAGCGCACGGCATTAAAGGAGAGATTAAAGTATTTCCGATAACTGATGATCCTGACAGATTTTACGATATTAATTATTTCATATGCGAAGGAACGGAATTCAAAATTACCGGAGCAAGAAAACACAAGAATGCTGTGCTGATTACTGCTCAAACAATAAATGACAGAAACGCAGCGGAAATACTTAAAGGGAAATATATTGAAATAAGGCGTGAAGACGCCGTTGAACTTCAAGAAAATGAATTTTTTATTGAAGATCTAAAGGGATTAAAGGCATACGATACTTCCTCCGAAAAAATATATAAATTAAACGATGTTTTTTCCACGGCTAATACGGACGTTTTGGAGTTCAAAAATGACTGCGAAACAATACTGCTTGCTTTTCTTGATGAGAACATATCGGAAATTAATATTGAGATGGGATATATCAAGGCGGATATGTCGAAAGGCGTGAAATCATGATTTTTAATGTTTTGACATTATACCCAGAACTTATAGATGAATATGCAAAAACCGGTGTTGTGGGGCGAGGAGTAAAATCCGGAATTCTCAGCATTAACAGTGTCAACATCAGAGATTATACCTTGAATAAACACGGCTGTGTAGACGACTATCCCTACGGAGGAGGAGCAGGTATGATAATGATGGCACAACCTGTTTACGACTGTATCACCGCCGTCAGGCAAAACAAAGATATCCCTGTGATATTTTTCTCACCTAAAGGGCGGCCTTTCACGACTTCGATAGCAAAAGAATATATAAAATACAGCGAAACGATTCTTTTGTGCGGGCATTTTGAAGGTATAGACCAAAGAGCATTGGATTTATGCGTAACAGATGAATTATCCATGGGAGATTATATTCTGACGGGCGGACATTTAGCGGCCATGTGCTTTATAGACGCAGTATCCCGTTACATCCCCGGCGTACTTGGCAATGAAGAAAGCTATGCTGATGAATCATTCGAAAATGGTCTTTTAGAGCATGCTCAATATACCAGACCATACGAATTTATGGGCCTTAAGGTGCCGGATATACTTCTTTCCGGCAATCATGCTAAAATTCAGCAATATAAATATGAACAAAGCCTTGCCGAGACGAAAAAACGCCGGCCTGATCTTTTCGACAGTGCATTTTCAAAACAAGATTAGCTGTCTGTTATACAATCTTGCGTATATCTTATAAAAACAAAGCGAAAATGATTTTCGCTTTGTTTTTTATAGTATTACTTTTCATCAACTACTCTTGCAATTGCAGTATTATCGCATTTTCTGTTTCGCAATGCCTCAATTGGATGCTCAGCGACCTGAAAACGGTAATCCTTGCCATTTTGATCTATATATTGATCAATAATAAGATGGCTTGCAACTATATCAACGTTGGGGTTTACCTTATTCTGATAAGAATAAAATTTTGCTGTTTCAGGCAGTTCACATAATTCCGAAAAATCATCACCGTCAGCAGTCATTGTAATAGAATTTTCGATGACATTTCTTACGTAGTCAATATTTTCTTTAAGCACCAAAGGCTTGGGAAATTCTCCTTGAGGAATCACCAGCTGCCATTCTTTCTTTTCATACTCTTTCAGAAGTTCGGCAGCCTTATGCAAATGAGCAATTTCCTGCATTAAGGAATATTCCCATACTTTTCTCACATTATCATCGGTTTCACTTTCATAACACGAATAATACAGGTAACATTCTGTATACTCGTGCATAAGAAGGTTTTCCAGCCACGAACATTCCGTATCTTTCAAGCTTCCGTACTGCGTGACGTGCTGTTCTTCGATCATACCAATCTCGCTGTAAAGCTTACGACCTATATCAGAAGTATAAAAAGGGGCGATGTTCATATAATAATTCATTGTTTGCTGTTCCGCAGCCGTAATAATATTCACAGCAAGTTTTGTCATTGGATCTGCGCTTTCAGCACATATATGTTGCTTTATAGAATCAAACGGATGCCTATGGTGAGCTATAGTGGGACGAGCCGGCATGATTTCGGTATATTTCCCAACAAGTTTTTCCGCTTTTATACCATGTTCCATTTCAAGCAAATCAGCATAACGATATAAATGATCAAAATCTTCCAATAATGCAAAATCAAATGACTTTCTTGAATATTCATCCTTCATCATTTGAGCAAGGGCGGCTGTTAAATCGACGGCAAGCTGTTCATATCCTATCGTTTGTTCCAATATCGATTCGTCTAAAGGTTTCAAGCTTCCTATTTTTTTCTGTTGCTGCTGTTCTATTCGTCTTACTAAAGCTATTTGCCGTCGCAAATCATTATTGTTGCAGTTGCGCGAAAATTGATGCATAAACCATACGGATTCGAATTCCGTGCCGTTCATCAAAATTATGCGTGTTCTGGTATAGGGATCCACTTCATTTTTATCATATGCTTTTTCATAAAGCTTCGACCAATCCTGAATAGTGGATTCTATATCAACGGGCTTCTCTTTAAATGGATTAAATTTCATATAGACTCCTTTTTTCTTTTTATTGTTGCCATAAAATTTGATATCAATACTTAATATCCATTTAAATAAACTTATTAATCAAACGTTACGAATCCGAAACCACGGCTTATGTAAAATCAATCATTTCAGATAAAATAATTGCGAAAATTTTATTTTTTTGTTTGTTACAATAAAATATATTATATAATTATTATAAATTTATTAAACGGATTGCTTATGGTATTTACTCAAACGGACTATGAAAAAGTCCTGGATCAATTTAACGAACTTTCAGATAAAAAATACAAAAGATTCAATGACGCTCTTACTCCTGGCAGCATTTCTAAATACGGCATACGCATACCTGAGATGAGGAAGATAGCAAAAGAGATAATTAAAGGCGACTGGCGTGGATTTCTGTACTTAGCAAAGGACAATTCAACAGAAGAAATTATGCTTCAGGGCTTAGTTATAGCTTTATCAAAATGCAGCATGCAGGAAAAACTCAGTTATACCGAAAAGCACATACACAAAATAAGCACATGGGCATTATGCGATACATTCGTATGTGAATTGAAGGATGTACGAAATAATAAAGAGATCACTGATGCATTTTTGGATAAATACTTGAATTCAGAAAATGAGTTCATACTTCGTTTCATCATAATAATGAGGATGTGCTATTTTTTAGATGAAAGTTCCATAAAAAAAACTTTCGAAATTATAAACAATATAAAACATGAAGGATATTATGTAAAAATGGCAAAGGCTTGGGCAATTGCAACGGCGCTTGCAAAACAGCGTAACCAAACATTAGAATTTTTGGATAATAACAACCTTGATGCCTTTACCCTTAATAAAGCAGTACAAAAAATCAGGGAATCGTACAGAATCTCTGAAAGCGATAAGCAATATGTTTTAAAATACAGATCTAAAATTAATTAACTATAAAACAAGATATAAAAAAAGCGCGATAGCGCTTTTTTTATTCAGAACATTTGCCATTATGACAATTTGAATGACAGGAATCATCATGATGATGTTCATGGTGTGAACAGACAGCGTCAGGATCATATTCAAGTGTGTTATTCAAAAAATTTGAAACCGCCTCATCTGCATTACCTTGAACACCTGCATAATATTTTATACCTGCCTGACTTAATGCTTGCTGAGCGCCTGCGCCTATTCCGCCGCATATCAAAGTATCTACTGAATTTTCTTTCAAAAATCCTGCAAGCGCTCCGTGGCCGCTACCTGCAGTATTTACGACATTAGATGATAGTACTTTACCTTCTTCAATTTCATAAAATTTGAAATTCTCTGTATGTCCGAAATGCTGATATACGTTCCCATTTTCATATGTTACAGCTACCTTCATATTAATACCTCCGCAATAATATATATAGCATATGTCAAATACCATGCAGTTATTATTATACGCAGTTAATGACATATGTCAATAATAACCACTGCGATCAACTCAAATCATTACATTATTTTTTTCAGTAACGCATGTATTTTCAGATAAGATTTCATTTGAAATCAGTACGTTCATAGTTATATATGTATTAAAAAAAAGACTTCTTTCGGGTAACTGTTCATAAAACAGGTTTTACGAAATAAGAATTATGGCAGTTGCCATGCAAGGGTTGCTGACAAAAAGGGTATGCACATCAAAGCATACCCTTTTGCCGTTTATGGGAGAGTTGCGGGTTTCTTCTTGCGTGTAGACTAATTAAGGGCAAAATCGAAAGAAATAGGGGTTGCGTATTACCTATACTCTGATTCTTGCTTAGAACGCAGAAAAGCTGCCGTTTTCGACCTTTATCGCGACATAAACTTAAGGCATAGCCGCGCAATCTTCTACGACATACATCTCACAGCGTCCATCAGCACAACAGAAGAAATGCTTATGGTCGCTGCACCATCCGATGCGACTGTGATTTGCTTCGATAACAGTCTTACCATCATAAGTGATAAGACCTTCTTTGTAGCTGTCCTTTTCACCAACTCTGACAGTGAGATATGGATCCTTGCGCCCATGGATTTCATGGTAGATAGCAGGAATGATGATGTTGCCATCGTAGTCTTTCATGCCTTGTTTGCCGTTTTCTACGAAGCAAATTCTCTGCTGTTCATGGTAGAAGCCATTCCAAGGGACATCATAGATGCAGGGGAGGATCTCGTTGCCCTCCTTATCAATCAAACCATGTCTGGTACCGTCCTTATCGCGGATAACCACCTCATATGGATCATGCCAGGTATAGATCGAGGAATATATGGATTTGAAACGCTCTTTGCCAGATGGGTCAATGATCTTTTCAATCGTCCGGCCGAGTTCTTCATCGAAGACCTCGACTTCCATATCGCCGTTGTCGCGGAAGGTGACATCAAGGAATTGGGGCTCAAACAGGACTTTCTTTTGTGCCAGATCATAGATGCCCATGGGGAGACCATCGCCCGTTGCATCCGGATCTTCAGCGTAAAACAGGATTCTGTCCTTCCAGGTTTCATAAGAGAAGCCTTCAAAGGTTGGTTCTGCGAGCCAGTTACCCTTGCAATCAACGACACCCCAGTGACCGTCTTTCCAGCCACCATAATGGACCATGAACATATCGGAGCGATCGAAGAAGTGCTTGATTTCATCAAAGATGAAGGGGATAACCTCGTTACCGTCCTTGTCGATGGCACCCCAGAGCTCCTCTTCCGTCCAGTAACGGCCCTGATTATACTTGTTGTCCCATTTAGGGTCGATAGTCCATTTGCCCTTTGCAACGATAGCAATACCATTTTCAAAGTCAGTAGCATAGATATACTGGGGCGGAATAACCTCCTCGCCAGATTCATTTACAAAACCCCAAGTACCCGCAATTTGATCATAATCCGAATGATAAGCCAAATCCATGAAGCGCAGCTTGAGCGTAGATACGCGGCACATTCCTTCGGAATAATCGCCGACTTCTTGATAATTATCCTGTCGAATTCTGCCACCAATCTCAAGCTCACAGCCATTTGGATCAACACAAAGCCACTTATCTCCAAGCTGTACTTTTGCTTTGCCTTCTCTGAAATCATCTGCTTGATCATACTTCATAGGAATGACAAACTTCATGTCCTTGTCAACGAAGCCATATCCATGGCCGTTGATAGCAACGCGAGCAATATCTTCTTGGAAACTGTCGATGATATCGAAGGTCAGGCTGGTCAGTCGTTTTCCCTCAATAGAAGCAAACACGGACTTGCCGTACCAGTTGAATGCCTGGCCGCTGATTAAGACCTTCAATAGACCGGTTTCTCCGTCTTCGTACAGAGAGTTTACATTCCACTTCCAGATTTTCCGGATCTGGTGCTTTTCATCGGCATACACGATCTCATCTGTCAACTCCGGCTCAGAGTACGGCACACTCTCCATGTAGCATCGAGTTCCCGCGATTAGAAACTCATTTTTGAACACAATTGCCGGGCCACATTCGGGATAGCCTTTATATCTGCTTTCGTGCCGAGGAATTACAGAGACGGATGCCCAGATGTTATCGGTAAACACATGACCGCGATAGGAAAGAACCTCCTCGTGCTCAGACTCCGTCGGAATAGGAAGTACATACTTTTTGCACTCGCCGTTGTCGAAAAAGAGCTTTACGGCGAATCGTTCTGTGGGAACGGGGGCAAGCGGGACGGCGTTTATGAGTTTGGGAATATATGCGAACAGATCATCTGGTTCTCGTTGCTCGGTTTTAATAAACTCTGCCACTTTCCAATCACCACCGTCAAAGGGGTGACGGACCATGCTATGCATGCGGTCGGTGGCATGGAAGGAGCTCCAACTGAAGAAGCCAAGACCTTCAATGTAGGGGACAGAGCTGTAAACTACATCGTTATAACGGACATAGCCCAACTTCATATCACCGTATTCCCGATGCATCGTCCGCAGCGTCCCATAGAAGGCGCTGTTCATAAATGCACCGGAGTATTTGGGATCTCCTTCAATGGATGGATTATCATCTGTGATAATGCAGTCATAGATGTCCGTATCTTCACGGTTGAAGGCGTACATGAACTGCCAGGTTTGATCAATCATCTCTTTGCGAGGATAGTATTCAAACAGATACGAGCTGTTGACTTCTTTAAGATGCCAAAACTCCGGGCTGTGAGTATCACTTCCGCAGTAGTTTCTTACACGATATTTGATCTCAGTTCCGGCCATGTAGCGATCGACATTGAGGTAGAGGATCAGGATGATGCTGTTTTCGGCGAAGGGTTCTTTGGCAAGCTTGCTGCAGAAATCACCATCCAGCTGAGAAGTTTTCTTTTGGCCGTAGGCATACATGAAAATCGTGTAAATATAGCCTTTTCTATTGCACCGGTAACCGATGCAATCATCAAAGATCTGCGACTCCAGTACGCTATAGCCCTGCTCGGGCAGCCACTGTTTGGCATATTCATCTGCTTTGCGCCAAATATAAATCCCATCAGCCGTATCTACAGTCTTATCCCACTTTTGACCTGCAAATGAGCTTCTCATTTCGTTGACATGCCGATCATGTGTGGTCAGTGGCACTACTGTAGAAGGAAGGTCATCGGGAGAATCGGGTCCCAATTCTTCGCCATAAAAGGTTTCATTGAACTTGCTTGTGTCTCGAGACAGCCATATGCTTCTGAACTTCTCGTAGAGGTCTATCATACAGGCAACAACAGCAACAGGATAATCAGAGCCATACTGATACAAGAGCAGGCCGTACCGGCAGGGATGCATTCCGGCTTGATTGTCCAAATCAGCAAGGGTTAGGCCATTTGCCAGGACAGATTCCAGTTCTATGACCTTGTAAGTATAAGCACAGGTTTCATCAATGTTCTTATGGACGGACTCCATATTTGACAGGATTTCAGATGCCCCCGAAAAGGACTTGTTTGCATACTGGGAAGCATAGTCACAGTCCGCTGCCATCAAAGGACGCAGTGCATCGATTTCGCCATCAGCGAATGCTTTTCCCAGGATGTCCATCATAGTAAACTGATCCATACTTACACCTCCTAAAATCCGTAGATATCCATCATGTCGTTGGGGCCAAGCACCAAATCAGACCACTCTCGGATATCTTTGATCTGTGTTCTGTATTTATCCCGCTCTTTCCAGAAAGATGCGCCTTGGCTATTGAGCTTCCACATCATGTAATTGCCCTTTCCTTGCCGATCGATTAGCTCATCAAACAATTCATCAAAACTATCCGCAGCAAAGATTCGCCATGCCTCATCAAGGAGATCATTCCACTCTTTATGGCTGAAATGATACTCGCCGTACTCATCGAACCAGCTCCCAATGGCAAGCGAAATGCTCCAATCAAGTATAAGAAAATCTTCAACATAGACATGAAGGCAAGAATCGCCTTTGCCGCTTGAAGATAGTGTCATATATGGGGTATCAGTATATGCGGCTCCTTTTCTTCCGAAGAACAACATAGGACTTTCCGCCTCAAACCCGGTAACCTCATCAGCGTGAAGGTCCTCCCAGTTGAACAAAGCGTCTTTTAGTTCAGAAAAGCTGATTTTAACCCACTCGTTGCTTACATCAACACACGCAACCTCGCAGTAATCAATGTCCGGGCTGATCTGCAGACCCAATCCATTTCTCAAACGAAGTGTTACATTTGAAACAAGCTCGCTCTGATAAGGAGGCTCATTAAAAGCGCAGAAAAACATCGGATCCTTGTCTGTTATCCGTGTGTTGACTTCGACTGAAACAATCTCCTGGCCGACACAAGGGGAGAAAAGAATATCTGCTTCCACATTAGGTTGATTTGTTCCGGCCTTGATCCACCAAGGAATACAGTTCATGCTCATCCGGAATTCCGGATCCTGCGGAGTATCGACTTCAAAGATATCTCCATCATCGAACTCAATCAGAAAAGGTTCGTCAATTTGAGCATATCGGCTAAACTGCATGGTGGGATCAATCGTTGAATAATTGGATTTGCGCTGGCGCTCTTCTTCTGGCAGGTGCTCGACCTGTCGATAAGCTGCTTCTTCAACCCAGTCACGGGTATGGAAATAGCTCAAGCCAATCAAACGCATGCGCTTAATTTTACGGCCGCACAAAGCAAAGCTGTCGATCCGTTCACGGATTTCTTTTGGTGACACCATGGTAGGAGCAGACCACTCTCTTGCAGAAAAGGTGTAACCCTTAAAGTTGTCCCTGCCTTTGCTGTAAATTGTGTTTGAGATCATACGAGCACCTCCTCATGATAGAATTATATCGCCGTTATTGTACCATAAAACGGACTGCAGATTATATATTACCCCTCTGAGGACATTCGCCTTCAGAGGGGTAATGCATTAGAACATTTTCATCTGCTTAGAATCGTCCTCGTCTTCAGATGCACTGAGTGATTTCTTCGTAGCGGATGTCTTCTTAGGTGCTGTAGCTTTCTTTTTGGCCTCAATTTCTTTCTTTTTTGCAAAGAAATACTTATTTACTTGGCTACGAGCGGCCTTTGTAGGAATTAGAGCAGCCATCTTTTCCAGCCTAAGATCGCTCTCGCGCATCTTCTGATAATGCCGTGAATCCTTGGAACACACCCAACGAGGCTCGTTTTTCATTGCGAACGCATAGGGTGCTCCACACTTGCAACGAAGAATGCCATCCAGCGGATATTGCTGAGCAACATTTCTGGAATAATCGCCGGCAACGCACTGCCAGTAGATACCGCCTTCATCGCTTTCTTTCACGATCATTTCATCGCCGCAGATGGGGCACTTCTGTTCGTATGTGTTTTCTATTGCGTTGCAGATGTGCTCGATATCGAAAAGCTTTTCATATTCGGCAGTCAGCTCACGATCAGCATACCGCTGCATAACCTCGCCGGTCAAACCGGTAAAACTTAGTGCATTCAACGAGCCGATCCAAACCGCATTGCTGTCAACAAAAATCAGTTTTTCGTGCATGCCCTTCTTGTGAAGAACACTCACGCCGATATCGCGTAATTCTTTCTCACACTTTTGGTACTGCGCAAGTTCGGATTTGCCACGATCAGATAGAGCCTTTGTAACAACAATGATCTGCTTTCCGGCGCGGACGGCATCAGAGAAGGCCGGCAGAAGTGTGCTTAGGCGTGCTTCCGTCATAAAAGCTGAGTACACAATCAGGCGCTTTTTGAAGGAATGGATATCAGCCATGAAGTAGTCATTGAAGACATCTTCTCGGCAAACGATGTGTTTCCCTGTAAGGTTTCCATCAAAAGCAAAATCGGATTGCCGTGCGAACACAATTTCAGGAAGCAAAGTCTTGGCATCCACTTTGACAAGCCTATCCTTTTTGATGAGCTTGTCCAGCAGCTCCGACAGAGCGTTATTCTTGGCTCGTTTTTGGCAATATGCAAAATTGCCGACGATATACAGCTTGAACTTAGCTCTCGTGACAGCCACATTGAACATCTTGCGCAGATCTTCATTGACTTCCTTATCCGTCATAAACAGATTTGCCTTCCAATGCGGTTCATCGATCACTAGGTCAAATATTACGATATCGGCCTCGCTGCCTTGGAAACTGTGAATCGTTCCGGCTCTAATGAAATTGAGGTTTTCTTTAAAACCTCGATTGTGATACTCCAGTTCTACAAGTTGATTGATCCTTGCGACATGGGGTTTATACGGAGCGACGATCAGCACAGAAGCCTCTTTTTCCGGTTCGGCAGTAGCAGGATCGAGTTCCTTGAGTTTGTTTTCCAAGAACTTGAATGCAAGATCCACAGAAACGGCTGCTGAGAAACAATTCAGCCGGCTATGGCTCTTTCCTTGAGGCACACCGGTAACCCAAGCATGGAGGCCCTCTGTGTCTATCAGGTGAACATTTCTCTTGGTTCTTTTGCCAGAATACCAACTATAGAATTTCTCGCGATCCTTGACTCTGAAATCGTTGTTATCATCCGAAAGAAGGCCACCATATGCTCCGTAATACATGTTTGCGATGTCTGCAATATCAGACTCCATGCGGAACTGATTATTGAGCATAACGAAATTTTCAGGACAGGTTTCCTTGTTCCGAGCCCGCTCCTGCATCCCGCTATGGTAGAAGATATCCTTACCCAACCATTTTTGAGCCATAGGGGTATCTGCCATAACAATAGGCGGTAACTGCAGGAAGTCACCGACAATTACAATGCTGCTTTCAGCGAGGTAGCTGGCACACCAAAGTGCAGGAATAGAAGCCATGGAGGCCTCGTCCAAGATTACTGTGTCAAACTTTCTCTCTCGCAGAGTTTCGCTCAAATAAGACTTCGCAAGTGTGGCACCAACAATCTTGGCGCTCATAATTGCCTGCTTTTCGAGCTCCTGCATTTTTTCTTTCAGCTCATTGAGCTGCCGGAAGATTTCGACCAACTGCTGATCCGCATCTTCTTTTTCTTTTATGATGGCATCCATATCAACAGAAGCCATCTCAGCTTTTACAGATGCAAACAGCTTGGAAAGCTCATTAAAGAGGGGAGAGATTCCTTCAGAAGTCGGCTTGTACAGGAAGGTAATACAAAAAGAGAGCTCTTTTTCAAGTTGCTCAGAACAAGCGTTATTCTCCTTATCCCGCAGCTTCGTAACCTCAGCCAGTTTGTCCTGCTCCAGGCGGACTTTTCTACCCAACTCGCTAAGAACATCAAACGAAGACTTCGACTGGCTCTGTTGTCGTTCCAGTTCGCGAACTTCTTCATGCAGTGCGTTTTTTCTGGTGGTCAGCTCCGGAAGAGCCTTTTGTGCGGCAGAAAGTTCGGCCTGCAGCTTATTTACCTCAGCATTCCAGTATTCCGGAGTTTTCGAAGGAGTGACTGCACGGATCTGCTCCTGCAAAAGCAACAGGCTTTCCAGTTGCTGAGAATACTCTTGTTTCAGGTCTTGTTGACGGCGCAAGTCGCCATTAGCGATTGGAATCTCTCGGCGGACGCGCTCCAAAGTAGTCTGTGCCTGAGTAACAGCACTCTTGCCGGCAAAAAGTTTTGCGACAGAGCTCTTTTTCTCATAATCCGAGATTGTTTGCTGTGCCGCAGTCTGCTGCCGAGTCAAATCACTGATTGAGCTTTGGAGGCGGTTGATCTGCGCATCAACTTTGCTGATTTCACCTCTAAGGAAGGAAACGGACATATACTTTGCTTCTTGAGCGCGAAGCTCCGTATATCGAGCGTGTTTTCTGACCTCATCCTGCGCCCTTTGGATCTGATCCGGAAGCGCAGAAATAGCCTGTTCAATTCTATAAAATTGACCGCATACGGTATCGTAATCGCTCTTTTTTGCTTTAAGCGTTTTCGATAGGATCAGATAGTTCGCGTATTCAGGATGAGCCACCTTTTCCCTCTCTACGGAGACATTGATGGCGTCGATTCTGCGCTGAATCTCGGCGATTTCCTTCTCATGTGCAGCAATACTCTGAAGTGCTTTCCGAATGACATCCAGATTGCTTTCTTTCAACCAAACATCCTTGGCGAGCAAGGGACGGATCTCGTTGATGCGGTGTTGTAACTCAGCCTGCTGTTTTTCAAGAGCCGCCTTTTGCTCGTAAAGCTCTTTCCCTAAGGCGGCAACATGCTGTGCCAACAAAACCCGATCCGGCAAGGGCCTTGCAGGAGTACCAATTCTCAAAATCGGGTAATTGGCGTCATTATCCTGATTGGATTTGGAGTATGTTTTGTCGGCTTTTTCGATGGCACCGTCAACTGCCGTGTTGGTATGAGACACAACTAATACAGCGCGATCGTGCTTGTATAGCTCGTCGATAATTTGGCCAATGACCGTGGTCTTGCCCGTGCCGGGCGGACCCCATATGTAGGTGATGTCGCTTGAAAGAGCAGATACGATAGCATTGTTTTGGCTTTGAGTGTTGTCTGCATTCAGCGTCAAGTCGCTATACTCAAAGATTTTCTTTACAGGGTAAACGCCGCCATCGGAAGACAACATACGATTTCCTGCAGGATTTTCTTTTTCGGCATTCTCTTCGATACACTTGATCAGCCGCTCCATCAGAACTGTAGCGCCATTTTCAAGTCTGGCCTTGCCGATCGTGTCAGGCAGAGGCGTTCTTGTGGAGACGACAATAGAGTTCTCTTCGAAGCTTATAACGGTAACATCAAATTGATCCTTACCGATCACCAGCTTACAGGGCGTATCTGCGGGAAGGGAGGGAACATATTCAACATTAAATCGATACCAGAGATCGGCACCATGGCTTTCGATCTGGCGCCCACCAAAGAGTAGCGTGGAAGACTGACCACTTTTTTTGATCTTATCAATTTCTTCTTCAAGCGCATCTCGGAACTCGGATAGGAGTCCTTTTAATTCTACCCGGTCAGGAACATGTCGCTTATCCTGAGTATACATCATGTCTTTCACTTCCTTGCTACATAAACTACTATAAAAGTTGATGCAGAAATTATCCTGACAAAAATCATTCCTCAACTTCTATTGGTTTCCGATATTTCTTCGGTGTGTACTTTTCTTTGTTCCGTTCTTTCGCCATCCAGTAGGCATCCTGCAAGGCGCTCATCACAGCATCCTTGTCATTCTCGGACAGTTCACCACCAGCAAAGAGCGCAGACACACCGGCAACTAATTCTTCTGCATCCCTCGCGCCTTTGTAGCCATAGGTCTGCTGTGCTTGCAGTACAAATTCTTCATCTTCGGAGAGCAGGAAGTTTACCTCGCATCCAAGTGCGGCGGCAAGTTTGGCGTAAACCTCGCGCTGCTTCGGATAGCGTCCGCCCACCTCATAATTGCGGATCGTCCGCAGGGACAGACCACACATTTCCCCCAGTTCCGTCTGGGACAACTTCTTTTCATTTCGCAGCAGTCTTACCTTTTCTCCAAACTTCATATCGAAAACCTCACCCGGAAAACAATTTGCCTATTATTTTGCCTAAACCTATTGACAGAGGAACCTTACTTGCTTATAACATGCTTAGGCAAATATCTTACCTATATTATGGGCAAAATCGAGCGATTTGTCAATGGGTTTGGGGAAATTAGCAGAATAGCAAGCACAGCAAGTGTATGTACACTTGCAAAAATCCGCGTGATGTCATTCCGTATGGCTTGCAGAATAGCAAGCACATCCGGTGTTGCCACATTCGAAGATTTTTTATCATTGGGATATCCCAAACCCTTAGTCTTTCAAGCGAAAAGGAAGGTGGAAATGGAAGAAAAGAAACGCAACATCCGCATCGACCAAGACGGCACTTGCCATGCTCCTGTTCCAATGTGGCAGGAGTTGCCGCAGATTACGGTACGCCTTGAAGAAGGAAATACCACCTACCGCTTTACCGGCAGCTTTGATGGGAAACACACACTTCCCGAAAAAGTGGTGAAGCTGGCAGATGAGCAAAAGGGTGTGTGATTTTATGACCTACAGCAACCTTGTATTGGCAGACTGCCCGCCGATGAAAGGAGCAGAAAATATGTTAAGGCAGTCTGACCTGTGCCCGAAAGGGTGCAAAATTACCGCCCTTTATTGCCGCTTATCCCGCGACGATGAATTGTCGGGCGACAGCAACAGCATTGTAAATCATGATGTAATGTATAGAGGGTGGAATACACCAAAAAACATTACATCATGACTGACGGCTCATTTGTGGCGAATGGAACAGCAGTTGTAGGAAAGGAGAAGAAAAGTCCGTATAACCACTGGAAATCAACACAAAAAGGAGCTGATTTATATGAAATCAATATTTGAGCAGATGGGTGGCACTTAC
>CALWKX010000035.1 GCA_944381375.1 uncultured Lachnospiraceae bacterium | reverse complement strand
ATTATGGAGAAAATATTGTCTTCTGTTCGGATAAAAGTTTTGCACTTTACGGTGGCAGGTACGAGTGGAGCATAAGCTTTCATTCGGTTGGCGACATAAACTTACATGATGGAGACGTGCTCTTTGTTTTTGATTTTAATTGCCGCAGGTCTGTTATTGAAGAGTTCAGAGCGCAAAATTGTAAAAAGATTACCGAGGCGATTTTCAGGAAGGCGTTTATAGGCTCACTTATCTATTATGCGTTCAGAATACGGCCTGTAAAAAATTTTTCAGCGCTTAATCCCGGCGTAAACATTGTGCTTATTGATAATTTTACGCCGGATTATAAAAATCTTACCGAATGGGAGAAATATCTTAGCGATAATAAGCTCACGCGGGAAAAGATGATTGAAAAACTTAAGAGTGGGGAGTATCCTTACCCTGATGGTGTATACATTAAAAAATATACTCCGCAACAGCTCTTGTCTATGCATTTTGTCCCTGACAGGGAAACAGACGAGCGCGGAGTTTTCAGTTTGAAGGATTATAAGTCGGAGTTTCTGAATACGGCAGATGGCCTGCGCGTAACATGCGGGCAGCCTGCCTCATTCAAGCGAAGTATACATATTTTCGGTGGATGCGGTTTTTTTGGTGTAGGTGTTCCCGATTGTTCAACTTTTGCCTCCCGGTTGCAGAGCATGTTTAATGACTATGCTCCTGAACGTGCAGTAAAAGTAATAAATCACGGCAGTTTTATTTGGGGTAAGCATGACGCAATGTGGTATATGCTCAATTCGGTCAGATATAACAGCGGTGATATAGTTGTGCTTCCATATAATCAGAGATGGGCGCAATATTTTTATAAAAACATACCTGCTATAAGGTATGCAGACATCACTTTTCATTCAGGTGCTGAAATATTCAATGATACATGGCATCCGAGCGAGTGCGGGCTCAAGATTTACGCGGAAAATTTATTTACATATTTAAAAAGCAACAATTTTCTTGAAGGAGAGCCGCAGGCTACGGATATAAGAATATGCAAACCTAAAATTTATGGGATACCTGCTTTTGCCGACGCAACGAAAAAATCGGAAACCGATTTAAATATGGCGGAAGAAAATATGGCAGGACTGAAAAAGTATATCGATAAAATCTGCGTGTTAAAACCGCAGATAGGCGCTATTGTGATGAACTGCAATCCGTTTACTTTAGGGCACAGGTATCTGATTGAATATGCTGCTTCAAGGGTTGCGGTGTTGTATATATTTGCCGTTCAGGAAGACCGTTCATTCTTTCCTTTTGAAGACAGAATTGAATTGATCAGAAGGGGAACGGCTGACCTTAAAAATGTTGTTGTATTGCCAAGCGGAAACTTTATTATCTCTTCGCTTACCTTTACTGATTATTTTGGGAAGTCAAAGTTGCAAGAAAAGAAAATAGACGCCTCACTCGACCTTGAAATTTTTGGAAGATACATTGCTCCCGCACTTGGAATTACTGTCCGCTTTGCAGGGGAAGAGCCTATTGACAAAGTCACTATGCAGTATAATGAACAGATGCAGAAAATTCTCCCGCGGTATGGAATAAAATTTGTGGTAATACCTCGCAAAAAAGCTGAAGGGGAAGTAATAAGCGCAAGTCGTGTAAGGCAATTGCTGAAAACTAAAAATTTTGTTGCAATAAAGCAACTTGTTCCTGAAACTACTTATAACTATCTGTTGGATAAATTCAAATAATAGCATTAAAAAACTCCTTAGCCATTGTGCTGAGGAGCTTTTTATTATTTTTTTGAGTGTTTATAAGTCGAACTGTTGATTGCTGAACTTTAATTTGGTTGCCTTCTCGCTGAAACTCAGTCCGTTCTTTTTTACAAAGTCACGGAATGCCTTGAAAAGGGCTGGATAATGCTTATTGAAGTTTGTATAGTCGGCCTTATCGTAGTAATATTCTAAAGGCTTGTTTGCATCGAATTCGCTGAAAGTAATTGTAGGCAAATGGAAAAAGTCGGTCAGCTCTGTTGTTCTTGAATCTGATACTATAAATAGTGATTTCATACCATTCCAAAGAGCGACGACGTTCCCGTGAAATCTTCCGCCTAAAGAAAAATTGTAGCCCTTTAAAGCTGTGCACCATTCTCCAAGCGTATACGGTAAAACAGCTCTGCGTTTCATCCATCCGTCTATTAAATTAAAATAATTTTTGTCCTGTGCATTCCATTCAGTAAAATAACCTGTCTGCTCAATAAAACGCATATCTCTTTCTGCACAGTAAGTTAAAAAGTTTTTATCTGTCTGATTTAAAATATGAGAAAAAGATTTGAAATTTGCACAGCCTTTTATTTTTTCAGGCAGTTGTGCTTTTATTTTAAACTTAGGGTTATTCCAGTAATACATCGAGGGGCAACCGATTATCTGAATATTTTTAATGCCGTATTTTTGAAGAATTTCGGCTGTATATTCTCCGCGTACGCCAAGTATGGCGCGTTCCTGCATTTTCTTTAAAAGTCTTACAGTTTCTTCCGCCATATGAAAATTCATATCGCGGTTTTTACTTTGCAGGCCTATGCTCATTGGTATAAAATCGGCGGAATAAGCGTCCAACATTTTTTCCAGATAGTTAAATGTTACATTTTCTTTTATCCATATTAAATCAGTTATGATAATCTTATCGAACTGTGATACTAAGTCTTTATATGCGTATGGAATATTTATCGGGTCAAACAGCCGCTGTAAGGCCTCGCGAAATACAAGATTTCCGGTATTTTTGCCAAGAACCTTAAATTTTTCTTCTTCGGTGGAATTCGGGTTAAACCAATTCCGCATGAAGCCTGTTTTCATATATAGCTCCTATAAAATATGTAAAATATTAAAAGTTTTTCTTATATTTATTTTACTATATCTGAAAGGTATTATCAATGATTTCAAGCAAAAAACTGGGGGTAAATCAGATTAAATCAAATAAGATAATAGTGGCCAATTAAATAAATTTCGTTATGTTTTTATGCGTTGCCCGTATTTAGCCGTGGTAAAAAAGATTGATGCAATACAGTAAAGAAATAGTTAAAGTAATTTCGATGTCCTCAAAATAAAATTTTTTAAACAATTTCTGGAATATTTATCAAATATACGGGACGAT
>CALWKX010000034.1 GCA_944381375.1 uncultured Lachnospiraceae bacterium | reverse complement strand
ATTTAGTTATATTTTTAACGTATATGTTTTCAAGTATATTAAGATGTGTTGTGTTTTAAAACATAAATAAACGAACTGGTTCTATTTTTTTATTGCAAAACATATAAAAATCTTCCTATTTATATTTATATGCATGGAAAATAAGGATTTTACATATAATTCCTGACAAAGCAATTATGAATAAAAAAATTCATAATTGCTTTTCAAAAAGTAAAAACGTTCTAATAAAAACCGGTACAAACGGATATTATCCGTTTGTACCGGTTGGTATAAATAAAGGTTCATTATATATGATTTGATGTATAAACTGAGCGCGGCTAAGACATCCGGCGCTTATTATTCCTGCGCGGCTTTCTTTTTCAAAAACCTTATGTAATATTTCTTCTTCCGAGAAGCCGCTGTTATGCAAGTCCATAATTTGTGATTTCCAGTTTTTTAAATTTTCAAGTTTTGCGTTGAGCTGTTCATATGCGTTATCATAAACTTTTCCATATGAACAAAACATTTTTTTTATTGGAAGACGCATGATCTTTTCTATGCTTTCAATTATAAGAGGAGCCGTTTCATCGTATTGCACGCTGTTTAGGTTTTTGCTTACAAAAAGGTCTCCGCTGAAAAGCCAGCCTTTATCAGGCTCGAACAGGCATATATGGTCTTTGCAGTGACCCGGGGTATATATTGGTTTGAGAACATAGTTTCCCGTATTTATTTCATCGGGTATCGCCTGAGCTGAAGAGGATTCTGCAACACCCCATGCGCGTTTTCTGTATTCTGGCATTGCATTTCCCCATTCGGAAGATGTTTCGAGTTCTTTTACTGCGATAGGGTGAGCCCATGAAGGAGGCAACCCGCGTTTTTCTTGAAGAAGCTTATTGCCGCCTATGTGGTCTTCGTGCGAGTGAGTATTGATAATACGTTCAAGATTGTAGGGTATAAGTGCTTTTTCGAGTTCGTATTTGCAGTGATCCTGCCCTGAATCTATCAGGTATCCATCGATATAATAGCATGCTACGGTAGATGTATTTTTTGTCAGTAAAAATTGCGTTACCGGGCCAAATCGATTTATTTTTATCATATTTTTCTTCCTCATTTATTTAAGAAGTTATGTAATATAATTATAATACAGTGTCTTTTTATGATTTGTCTACAAGAAATTATATGCTGCAAAAAAATATATGAGAAGTATTGAAATTTTATAGATAATCAAATACAATTAACTATATATAAAAATGTACTAATATAATTGCTGCCATTTAGATAGAAATGGAAGGGGGGATATAATTGGTTGATATTGAAAAAAGAAGGGATGTTGCACAACAGTTTGTTGAGTTTTCTCAGCAGTTTAAAATTGGTATTTTGAAACCTCTTGAAAAGAAAATGAAAATTGAAGCCCCGCCCGCCGGATTTTTGACGCTTGTTTACATATATATGAGCGGACCGTGCACTATGAGTGAACTTACCCATGTGCTGCGCTGCTCAAAGCAGCAAACAACTCAAACGGTTGATAAGCTTATACAGTCGGGATTTGCGTTGAGGGAAAGCCATAACAGTGACAGAAGAAAAGTTTGGATAACGTTGTCAGACAAGGGAAGACAGCTCGTGGAATATGCAATGGAAACTTTTTCTCAGGTTTTTGTGGAAATGCTTGAGATATTGTCAGATGATGAATTTGAGGAATTTTCAAATGCTATTTCAGTAATGAACAAAACTTTTAAAAAAATATCTAGCTCGGCGGAAATGAAAGCCTAGAAAATGTTTGTGTTTAATTTATATTTTGGAGGAATTTGTATGAGTGATTTGACAGAAGAAAAAAGCAAGGATTTAGACTCAGAAAATGCGTCTGAAAATCCTTTTTCAAAATTTAAGAAAAATCTTTCAAAAAAGAAAATAATTGCAATAATAATAGTGGCGGCGCTTTTAGCACTTGCCATATTTAGAATAGCAACCTCCGGAAACAGAGCAGTTCTGCCTGTTGAAGAAACGGCTATAAATGTAAGCACAGTAACTGTACAGGAGGGTACGCTTGATTCTTATGTTACAATCTCAGGCTCAATCATGCCGAAAAGTCAGGTTTATGTTACGCCTAAAGTTTCAGGAAAGGTTACGGATGTGTATGTAGAGCTTGGCCAATGGGTAAATAAAGGCGACAGGCTGTTTTCGATAGATAAGACGGATGTCGCAGCTCAGTTGGAAAGCGCTCGTGCTGCACTGTCGTCAGCAGAGGCTGCATATGAGCGGACAGTGGGAGGGACTTCGGAGCAAACTGTCGCACAGCTGGAGGTGGCGCTTGAAACATCAAGGATAAGCTATGAACAAGCAAAATCTGCATTTGAACGCACACAGGCGCTTTATGAGGCTGGCGGAGTGTCGCAGCAGGCGTATGAGCAGGCGAAGTCGTCATACGACCTTGCGTATCAGCAGTATTTGCTTGCACAGACGAATTATGACCTTACGGTAAACAAGATACTCGGGGAAAACGAAAAAAGTGCACGTGCTGCACTGGAACAGGCTCAAGCAGCGTATCAAACAGCACAAAATGCGTATGACAACACGGAGCTTACGGCTGAAGTTTCGGGATATATTGGAATGAGCACTGTTGTTGTAGGGGGAATGGTATCATCTGCTTCTCCGCCTATGAGTATTGTAGATATAAGCGAAGTATATGCGGAAGTGGGATTGCCGGAAACTGTGATTAACAGTATCGACGGAGGACAGACGGTATCAGTTGTGGTGTCTAGCATAGGTGATAAAGTTTTTGAAGGGACCATAATAGGTATAAGCCCTTCTACTACTGCATCTTCTCAGACTTATGAGGCGAAAATTGCAATAGACAATTCCTCCGGGGAATTAAAAGGAGGCATGTTTGCATCAGTTAGATTTAAGGTGAATTCAGTGGATAACGCGTTGTATGTTCCTGTTTCTGCGGTAAAGGATTCGGCTGGAGAATCTTATGTGTTTGTTATAGGCGACGATATGCGCGCAAAGAAGTGTATAGTGGAAGAAGGCTTATCGAATGATGAAAATGTAGAGATAGTGAGCGGTCTTAAAGTTGGAGACATTGTTGTAACGAGAGGACAGGACTTTTTGGAAGAAGGCACTCTTGTTGAACTTGTTGAAAATGAAGAAGCCTCTTAAGCAGAGAACCTTTGATTGTGATTATAAGGAGGCTTTGTAAATGAATCTTATAAAACTGTCTATAAGACGCCCTATAACTATCT
>CALWKX010000033.1 GCA_944381375.1 uncultured Lachnospiraceae bacterium | reverse complement strand
CTATGGACACTAAAAAGCTTCTTATGATGACCGCCGCAGGTGCTCTTTCAAGCGTACATGCCAAAGGTATCGTTCATTGCGATTTAAAACTTCAGAATGTACTGTTGGTTAAAAATCCCAGGTCAGCATATGTGGCTAAGCTGATTGATTTTGACAGCAGCTATCCCATGGACAATATGCCCGACGAGCTGGTTGGTACTCCAGATTTTTATTCGCCCGAACTTGGCAAATATATAAACTCAGAGGACTATTCAGAAGAAAACAAGAAGACCATTACGGAAAAAACAGATATATTCTCTCTCGGTCTAATATATCATTTTTATCTTACAGGTGCATATCCTGAACCTGTCGAGCTTACAGAAAAGCTTCAGAAAAGGAAGGATAAGGGTAAAGCCATTTATCCCTATGTAGTATTAAACAGCGGATGTAAGCTGAAGATAAGTCCTGCTATAACCGACAAAAATTATGCCGATTTGATTACGGATATGCTCAGCATAAATCCCGAAGAACGTCCCGGTGCAACAGAAGTTCTTATGAGACTTAAAGGCGCGCGCAAAGCGAGGAGAGATTCAAAGGAGAAAACGTCGGTAGAAGCTGCTCCCGAAGGGTTTGAGGAGCCTTGGGAAGAGCACAGTATTGAATTTGATATCGACAAGCTTAAATCTGCAGGCTTTATATCCGTAAAAAATTCAACTTTAGGCGGCATTAAGGGGTACGATTTATATCGCGCAGACGGGAATAAAAACTTTATGCGTGTCGATATGCTGCTTCTTATGAAATATGCACGTAAGAAGGATGCAAAAGTTAAAAGCGCGGCAGTCGAAGCGAGCATAAGTGAAGTATTTGCTGAACCCTGGGCCGATCACAGCATTGAATTCGATAAAGATATGTTAAAGTCAAAGGGGTATGTATCCTCAGTTCAAAAGATGCTTAACGGAGTCAAGGGATATGAATTTGTCCGTTCAGACGGCAGTCGTCAATTTATTCGCGTAGAGATGATTGTCATGCTGAAGATGGCAAAGAGAATCTGACTTACCTTATGGAGTAATTGATTATGAGTTGGGTATGTCCTTATTGTTCAAATTCAAATGATGAAGAAAGTGCGCGCTGCGCTGTATGTGGACAAGAACGCCATTTTGAAGCTCATGATTGCAAGAGTGAATCGGAAACTAATGAAGGCAAGATTGTTTTTTCTGAATTTGACATCGTTAAAGAATCAGTAAAAAGATTTTTTAGTTCGATTGCCAAGCTTTTTTGCAAAAAACTAGACAAAAAAACTGATACGCCAAGTGAGCGCACTCCATGTGCTTCAAAGGATGGGGATGAGACAACTATTGACTCTGGAGGAACTGTAGAGAGTATTGACATTCGGGAGACGGCCCCGACAGAGGGGGATTTTACTGAACCGTGGGATGAACATAGAATTGTGTTTGATACTGGTGTCATAAAGAGCAAGGGGTTCATCAGATCAGAAAAAACGGAAATGAATTCCGTTAAAGGTTATACGTTTTATAAAGAGAATGGAACAAGTCAATTTATCAAAGTCGATACGTTGGTTATTCTGCGTATGGCAAAAAGAATATAGTGAATATCCTGTGATTACAGGTAAAATATTAGTGTTCACAATTATGGATATATTCTGTATGTTAAATGATGTGCAAAATTAATTGGAGGAGGTCATGAGCTGGGTTTGTGAATATTGTTCAACTTCAAATGACGATCATGACACAGTTTGCTTCGTTTGCGGAAAAGAGCGTTCAGTTGAATCAATCAGAGAAGCAAAACGCATTGCGGCAGAAGAAAAATCAGAACATATCTGTGAAATAACATATAAGTGCGCTACATTGGTCGGAAAAATATTTTTTATTTTAACAATTGTGTTGTTCTCTGTAATGATTCTGGTATTGTTGTTTCAAAAAATGCGGAGTGGCACATTGGATGACGTTCTTTCAAACGGTATTGTGCTTGGTGAAAATATTGCGGAAAATTTTAAACTGATATATTCAGAGAATATAAGTTCAATAATGGTGCAAATAGGGAATTCTCCAGTTTACAATGTCAGTAACAATGCCAAAGCAATGTGGTCATCAATGATAGACGATTTTAATAGTCTGTTCGAATCGATATTGACGCTTGTAAATAATATTGGTAAAAATATCAGTATCGTTATTCAGAATATTGAAGATGTTGTTCAAAAGGTTATCGCAAAATATTAAGGAATAGGAATTGGATATGATAACGGATATTTTATTTTATTCAACGATAGTGCTGAATTTTGCTGGTTTTATTTTTGCATGTGTTTTTCTGTGGATTAATATCTATGGCAAGTACACAGATATGGAAGATAGGGGTATCAGTACATTGAGGATTGCAAGAATTTCGATGATTATTTCGATTGTGTTTGCATTTTTAATTTGCTTGTTTGTCGACTCCGAAGATATCTTTGAAGCACTATCAAATTCTTCATTACTTTATTCAATTATAGCGATAACATGGTTAGCTGTTGTCTTAATCTGTGGAATCACTATGTTAATTACCGTCGTTTCAAAGAGGCTGTATAAACCCAGCATATCACTGGCGTGCAAAAAGCTTTTCAAAATATCTATACCCGGCGCACTTGTTTGCCTGTTTTTTACATGGCTTTTCTTCTAATAATAACAGGAGTAGGTTCAAATGGCAATATTAGATCATCATGTATTACTTAACTCTTTCAATGACGACTATATGAATGAAAATGTCGAACTGTTGGAAGCCTTTAATAAATATCATTGTCTTAGAAAGGCATCTTCTCAGACTGTTACCAAGGCTAAAAAAATCTTAGGCTCAATTCCTGCCTCATTTGAAGAGTGGCTTAATTATTGTGATGGGGGGGTGCTCTTCGATACGGTGATGTTGTCTACAGAAGAATATGATAAAGAGCTTGATCTTGACTTTGAAACATATGACGAGTACAACTCCGCAGAGGCCAAAGAGGGAATGGCTTTGCCTCAGGGATACTCAGTCTTTGCAATAAGAAGCTACGGAGATCCTATTTGTTTTAATTGTGCAGCGAATGACGGCAAGGTATATCTCTGGAACAGGGAAACGGCTGTTTTTGAAGATATATGGGATACCTTTGAAGACTGGCTGACAGATGAGATCGATGCGGCTGTGCAGCTTATCGGTGATGGCGATTTGAAGCCCCTCGGAATAAAGTTGGGGTATAAATAAAATGGCATCGAGCATTGGATATGAACGCAGAAAGGCGGTTGCCAATGCGTGGAATAAAGAAAAGGATTTGGTTGCAAACGGTTCGGGTACGCGCGACTGGAGCCCGAAAGAACAACGTCAAATTTTATTAAAGGGAAAGGCTAAGGGGTATGAAGGTCATCACATGAAGTCCGTGGATGGGCATAATTCACGGGCCGGGGATGCCGAAAATATCCAGTTTCTGAACAGAAAGGAACATCTGGCTGCGCACGGCGGAAATTTTAAAAACAATACTAACGGCTTTTATGACTATAAAACAGGTGTTAT
>CALWKX010000032.1 GCA_944381375.1 uncultured Lachnospiraceae bacterium | reverse complement strand
TTATTCATCAATCACCTACCGTTTTGCCTTAATAAATCGTCTGTAATCATAATTAGATTTAGGAGCTAATCTGATTAATCTTTCAGTATCTCCAAAAGACAAATCGATATTATTCATATCACAGTCTTTTAACAATTTAATAAAATTATCTTTGCCTCCGAAAGCCTCGATTACAGCTAAAGGAGGTATCCAATTAAATCCGGTAGCCATAACATCATCGGCTGCATAATAATTTCCTGCTATTCTTTCTGAAGTAGCCAAAGAATAAACAACATACCTCAACAAAAAATCACATGCTATTTTTGCTTCACTACTCGAAGATTCTGTCATTTCAGAAAATGCCGAAAAATAATCACCAAGTTTAATATCATTAATCATTTTATTTATAAAGGTTATATCATAATAATTTTTATCACGATATTCACCTGTCAAAATATCATAAACTTGCTTTGTTTTAGATCCATCAGGTTTTTTTATTGTTTTATAAAAACCGCCTTTGGCCTTTTTACCTAAAAGACCTTCTCCTATTAACTTTCTCATATATTCAGGGACAATAAAACTTTCTTTTGATATATCTATATCATTATTGTATACATTATCTGTTATTGCCGCATGAACATCTAATCCAACAAAATCTGAAGTTACAAGGGGAGGCATATTTCTACCTGTAAAACTTCCAAGTATCGTATCAATATAATCAATTCCGCCATGCTGTTTATATTTTTGCGCATACTGACAGGCTTCATTTATAAAGAAAAAGCCGATTCTGTTGCCAAGAAAAGCCGGTTTGTCCTTAAGAACAACCACTGTTCTGAAAAGAATGGTTTTCAGATAATCCACAGCTTCTGATATTATATTTAAATCGGTTTTTTCAGAAGGAGTAACTTCACATAAAGGCATACTGTATGGAGGATTAAATAAATGCATGCCGAAATATCGTTTTGCTACATTAATATCCATACTTTCACTGAGCCTGTTGATTGATAGGCCACTGGTACCAGTACAAAATAATGCATCTTCTCTCAAATAACCTATCACTTTATTATTGACCTGTTCTTTTACAGCAAAATCTTCCGATACACTTTCGAATACGAGATCACTTTCAGGGATTACATGTGGGATATCATCATAAGTAACAGGGAATAAATTTTTTTCAATTACATCTGCTTTAACTGTTTGCGCTGCCTGAACTTTAGCCTGACTTGCCTGTGAATAACTACGACACATCATATAAACTTTTGCATTACCGAATGAAGCAAATATCGCAGAATTATTTTTACCCATAGTACCATTTGCGCCAAGGACTGTAACAGTTTTTATATTCATAATTTAAGATCACTCTCCGTTGCTTGTCTTATTACTTTGGCGGGGCTACCAATTACTACGCTTTTTTCTTTAATATCACTCAAAAGCATGGCTCCCATACCTATAATACTTTGTTTACCAACAACAACATGGTCTTTAATTATTACTCCTGGAGCCAGATAACTTTCTTCCCCAAAAGATGAACTTCCGGCCAGAAGAGACATTGCAATAACTTTAGACGCTTTCCCGATAAATACATTATGCGCAATATGGCATAAATTATCGATTTTAACATAATCTTGAATTATAGTATCATCTAATGTTCCTCTATCAATACATGTGTTTGATCCTATCTCAACACATTTTCCGATAACAACACCACCAAAATGAGGCACTTTTTCACTTATACCATCATCTTTTTTGAAATATCCGAATCCATCTTTGCCTATTACTGCCCCTGAATGTATTATAGTGTTATCACCTATTATAACTTTATTAACAATAGTTACGTTATTTTCAATGACAACATTATCGCCAATAATAACATCTTCATCTATAAAGCTGGCATGACCTACGGCACAATTTTTGCCTATTTGACTTGTTTTTATTAAAGCGGTAGGTTGAATAACCCTTTCTTTATTTTTATTAAACAATTCCGTTAGAATCGTAAAAAACACTTCTTTTGGATTATCACAAAATATAAAATTAATATTTTTATATTGATCTATTTCAAAAAAAGGATTACAAACAACCAACATCCCAGGCATGGCCTTAATATCATTTAAAATACTTTGAGAAACATCTCTAATCCATGTAATAGAGTATGGCGTAAGGTTTCTTAAAGGACAAAAACTTTGAATAATTAAATCATTTTTACCTATATAAGAATTTTCCAAACCTTTACGTTCAAGTGTTCCGATAATATTGCTTATGCTTAACTCCATTAACCCTCCATCTCATCAATTTATATATTTACATATTTTAACGGCTGCATCACCATTACCATAATAATTTATATGATTATCAAAATCAATCTTAGTATTAAATGTTTTATCATAAATATCATCTGCATCAGTTTTAGCTAAAATATTCATATTTGAATTAAGCGTTTCGATCCATTCGGTTTGATCCCTGACAGTAACACATGGTGTTTTCAGAATATACGCTTCTTTTTGCAGCCCTCCGGAATCCGTAATTATTTTTAATGCATGTTTTGCGAGAAAAAGCATTTCAAGATATCCAATAGGCTCAACCAAAACAGTATTTCTAAATCCATTCTTTGCAACGGCTTCAACGGCTTGCTTTTTGGTCCTTGGGTGCACAGGAAAAATAACATGTTCATCAAAACGTTCAAATGCGGCAAGTATTTGATATATTTTTTCATCATTGTCTGTATTTTCAGCCCTGTGAACTGTTGCAAGATACCATTTGTCAATATGAGGAATATCGCCGTTAAGAGCTTTCAGCTTACTGAAAATATGCTTTTTGTCGTAACTTTCCGCCTTTGCTGCATAATAATGCACAGCGTCGCACATTACATCTCCGACATTATATACGCCTTTTGTTATATTCTCCCGCTTTAAATTATCCACGGCAGTTTGTGTAGGGCAGAACAGATACTCTGATATTCTGTCAGTAAGTATCCTGTTTTGTTCTTCCGGCATATTCATATTAAATGAACGCAGCCCCGCCTCCACATGAATTACGGGAATAAGAAGCTTTGATGCGGCAAGCGCTCCAGCCAAAGTAGAATTCGTATCACCATACACCAGCAAATAATCCGGTTTTTGACTTATTAAAAGCTTTTCTATGCCCATCATCATCTGAGCAGTTTGAAATGCATGAGTTCCGCTGCCAACTCCCAAATTATAATCCGGAGCGGGAATGTCAAGCTCATCAAAGAATATCTCAGACATATTTGTATCATAATGCTGTCCTGTATGCACGATGATTTCAGTATGTTTTTTTCTTAATTCTCTTGAAACTGCCGCCGCTTTTATGAACTGCGGACGAGCTCCGACTACTGTCAATATTTTCATTGATTATAGAACCTCTATATTATCTCTGTTTTTTACATCTTTCGCAGCGTTCTTCGTATCAAAAACAACTTGCGCATTCCGCTGCACGAAATCATAATCCACATTGGTATGGGCGGCAGTAATCATAACCAAATCGGCGTCCGCCAAAACTTCTTTGGTAAGATTCGGAATACTTTCCATAGCTAAATCATTATCTTTAAATGCTTTGACCCATGGGTCATAATAGCTGACTTCGGCTCCTTGTTCCAAAAGAACTTCTATCACCCTTATTGCAGGACTTTCCCTGTAATCGTCAATATCGTTTTTATAAGCCACTCCGAGCACAAGTACTTTTGAGCCGTTTATTGCTTTTTTATACTTGTTGAGTACTTTTACAGCTCTTTCAACACAGTACTCCGGCATTCTGTCATTAATCATCATTGAACTTTCTATCATGGATGTATGAAAACCGTATTCTCTTGCTTTCCATGAAAGATAATACGGGTCAAGCGGAATACAATGTCCGCCGAGACCAGGACCAGGATAAAATGCCTGAAAACCATATGGTTTTGTTTTAGCTGCGTCTATTACTTCCCAAAGGGATATGCCCATCTTGTCACAAAGCATCGCCAGCTCGTTTACCAGTCCTATATTTATATTTCGATAAGTGTTTTCCAAGATTTTTTCCATTTCTGCAACGGCAGGTGAAGATACAGTATGGACTTCTCCTTCAAGCACAGCGCTGTACATCGCAGCAATGACTTCTGTAGCATCGCTGCCTATAGCGCCGACTACCTTAGGAGTATTTTTTGTTTTGTATATTAAATTACCTGGATCTACCCTTTCAGGGGAAAATCCCAAATAAAAATCCTCTCCGCATTTTAAAGATGAACCTTCTTCGAGCAAAGGCTTTATCAACTCTTCAGTCGTACCCGGATAAGTAGTTGATTCCAAAACAACCATTGTTCCTTTTTTTAGATACTTTGATATTTCTATAACTGAATTTTTGACATAACTGATATCAGGTTGTTGGTGCTTGTCAAGCGGAGTAGGAACACAAATAGCAATAAAGTCAACATCTTGTATAAAAGAGAAATCAGTAGTCGCCGTCAACATACCGCTGTCAACTATCTTTTTCAAATCGCTGTCTACGACATCGCCGATGTAATTATGTCCTTCGTTCACCATCTTGACTTTTTGATCCTGTACATCAAAACCAATGGTCTTATATCCGGCTTTCGCCTTTTCTACAGCAAGCGGAAGACCTACATAACCAAGTCCAACAACGCCGACTTTAATGGTTTTATTTTTAATTTTTTTCAAAAGATCATTTTTCAATTTGATTGCCTCTTTCCCAAATAACAAAAAAAATTTATAAAACAAATCATTTTATTATATTTGAAACCATGTTTTTTTTCAACATTATATATTAATAAACATTTATACTATGTATCAGGTAAATTCATTTTTTTATATATTTGATAATACATTTACTACTTTTTGCGCACGTATTGACCATGTATTTTTTTCAATCACACCAACAATATGTTTTTTCTTATTTATAATCTCAGATCTGTTTTTATTAAGCCTAACTATTTCTTCAAATAAAGCATCTACAGTATCGCATGTTATCCAACCGATATCATAGCTTTGTATGATTCTTTGCGTTTCGGTACAATTAGTAGCTAATATCGGCTTAGCATACGACATGTACTCATACAGCTTTATTGGTATCACTATGTCATTATAATCATTTTTAAGAATTGGGCACACACACATCCGCTTTTTTATAAATCTGCGCCAAGGCCTCCTCATGTATATGCAAAACCTGAAGCCATTTGCATGATGCTTCCGAGCTAAACTCCAGAATGCGCCACTGTTGTTCGGGACAAATAAAAATAAGTTTTGCGCAAATTTTATCGCGATTAACTTTCTCAAATGCGCGTAATAATAATTTGGAACCATAACGTACAGACGCTCCTCCAACATATAGATAAGTAAGTATCTGGTTATTTAAGATTCTTTCAATATCCTTATCTATAAAATCGAGATTGCATTGAATACATCCGGGAGGCAACATACAATACTTTTGATCAATCTCAAGAGCTTTAAACATACTTTCTGACGAAGAAAATACGATTGATAAAGTTCTTTCAAAAACACGCAAATCTCTAAGCTGCATTTGTTTTATGATTATAAGCTTGATTTTTTTTATGATATTTATATTTTCATATATTTTAGGATATTTCCAATATACGTCCCGATAAAAAAGTCCTATCGGCACTTCCATTTTTTTTAACTTTTTTAACAGCTTTAAATCTATACTGCAAAAAAACGGTCCTGACGGTGGCTCCACATAACACATGCGCGGCTTATTGCTATCCAGCCACTTTAATATCTCTTTTACGTTTCTTCTTCGCTGTGCTCTTTTGTTATTAGCCCCCTGCAGCACTTTTATTTTTAACTGCATTTGCTCAAATGCTTCCAGCATTTTTTTAGGTCTTAATGATGAGCCTGATTTGGCAGGTTCGTTTATATCTATAAATGTGATATATAGTAAATCATAATTCGCTTGCATAAGTCACTCTCTGATTGATCTGTTAATTAACCCAGTGTTTTTACAACCTTCTCAGC
>CALWKX010000031.1 GCA_944381375.1 uncultured Lachnospiraceae bacterium | reverse complement strand
TCTCACCTCCTATTCACAGGGAAGCCCTGCAGGATCCGCAGGGCTTCCCGTTCTTGTTATCACATGGTTATTCCGTTTTCCTTCATCGTCTGCGTCTTTATAAACTCAATCTCCTGCTCCGGCTGGGACTGATAGGCAGTGCCGTTCGCCTGAGAGTTAAGATAAGAAATATTGACATTATATCGATTTATTTTTTCAAGAACGGGAGTAACGCTGCCCGGAATGTCCGGCAGTTTCAGCTCAATAAGCATTACCTGTTTAATAGTCTTTCGTTCAGTTAAATATCCTATTTTTTCCAAGCGCACAGTTATTCTGCGCATTTGCTCTTCTCCGGCTTCAACATCTATAAATAAAGTATGCAAATCTACAGCTTTATTGTAATTAACTCTTATTATATTTCCGCCTTCAGAAGCAATTGCAAAGCTCGCTTTATAAAAAGCGCCCGCCATATCCGGCATTGTCGTTATATATGTTTTTTTCATAAGATACCCTCTTTTAGGTGCAATTATGATTGTATTTTTATCAAAATATTATATATAAACCAAAAGTACGACACAATAATTTTTTTCTTTTAAAGAATGATTGCTTAAAATTCAGAAAAATTAAACATTTTTATGGGTGTAATAGGATTCTTTCGTATATGCGGAAAAAACGAAAAAGCAATGCTTTTTCGTTTTCCCGTTAAAATGGATATGATTTGATAAAACAAATTATAAGGAATATTAAACTTTTATTTTGTCGAAGATTATCGCAGTTTAAAATTTATATTATATAATATTCAGACTTCTTGAAACGAAAATATATATAAACGTAGTCAGTATTGAAAAAAGCGTAGTGAAAATCACTATTTGACCTGCGAATTCACTGTCTGCATGCATGAGTTTAGCCATTGCGTAACTGGCTACGGCTGTAGGAGGACAAAAACCTGTAAGAACTATCGCAAAGTCCGTTCCTCTGAAGCCTGCAAAATAAGCCGCCGTGAGCATGATTATCGGAAATATAATCAACTTTACGCAGGAAACGCTTAGAATCTTTTTCAGATTTTTTCCCACACTGCCAAACTCAAAATCCATACCTACAAGTATCAAAGTAAATGAGGAACCAATTGCACCTAAATTATTAAGCGTTGATATAACGCTGGAAGGTAGAACCAGACCTGAAAGATTAAGCGCGACTGCTGATAAACCCGCAACTATAAACGGATTAAAAACTATTTTAATTATAGTTTTTTTTAAGTCAGCGCTCTTTCTTGTAGGATCATAAATACATAATATCAACACGTTCAAAAAATTTGCCATCGGCACGAAAAAAGCTGCAATAACAGAATAAGCTCTTTCACCCGCTGCGCCGTAAAGATTATTCATCAGCTCAAGACTGTAGATTACGCTGTTGCTTCTTGCCATTCCCTGAGAAGCGGCGCCGCGCATAGAATCTTTGTCACTTATGATTCTCGCTACAAAAAATGCGATGCTAAAAGTTAAAACAAGTCCTCCCAAACAAAAAGCCAGCAAAGAAGCATTGAAAGTTTTGGAAAAATCCGCGCTGTACACATTATAAAAAAGCAAAGAGGGAATTAGAATATTTGCTGCAAGTTTATTGCCGTCATCTATGAATTTTTTACTGGCAAAACCGCATTTTTTGAGCAGATAACCCAAAGCGATGACCAGAAAAAGCGGCATTATCCCATTTACGGAGAATATCAAATTATCCATGCTAAATAATTCCCAGTGTTTTGGATATATAAATAAATAAAAATAATGTAAATGCGGAAAACAGAGTTGAAAATACGACGCTCAGAGCGGAAAGCTGAGCATCCGAATTCATCATTTTCGCCATGGTGTAACCTGATACAGTCGTTGGAGCGGAAAAAACGCACATTACAACGCTGAATTCCATTCCTCTCATGCCAAGCATATAAGCAGCGACCATACATAGAGCAGGAAATACAATAAGCTTGCCAACAACGCTGTAGATCACATCCGCAACTCTTCCACGCATATCAGAAAACTCGAATGAGCCCCCTAAAAGTATAAGGGCGAAGGTTGTGGCTATCCCTGCTATATCGCTTATGGTTTTTTCCATAAATTGAGGGAAGTTTATTTGCGATATATTTACTATAAGGCCAAGCACTCCGGCTATAACTAAAGGATTCGTAATTATATTGATTAGTATTCCTTTGAAATCAACGCCTTTTCGCTGAGGATCAAATATACTGAGCAAAATAACGCACATTATATTAAGAATCGGTATCAAAAATGCAGATACGATTGATATAGCGGCAAGACCCTCTTCATTATACATGGAGGATATCAAAGAGGCCCCTATGAGTATTATATTGCCTCTGAACATACCCTGAGCAAGCGCTCCGCGAACAGCATTGTCTTTACGGACGCACAAGGCAAAAAGTGTGGAAAGCACTCCTGTCAGAATAAGCGCTACAATACAGAATATTAGCAAAGTGCTGTTATACGAAGCCGAAAAATCAGCCGTGTAAATACTTCTGAACAGCTGAAAAGGAATAAGAATCTTAAAAGCGAGCTTGTCGCCTTTGTTCAAAAATTCCTCGCTGAAAAAACCAAGTTTTTTTAAAATATACCCTATAACTACTGCAAAAAACAACGGCAGTACGACGTTCAGAGAAAAAATTAAGTTTTCCATTAGCAGATTCCTTTATATGCAGCAAAATTTATTTGAATATATTTTTCAAGCAAATCAAAAAAAGAAGATAAAGAACAGCCTTGCTGTTCTTTATCTTCTTTTTTCTTTAACCTTTATAGCTTTACCTACTCTGTCTCTTAAATAATTGAGTTTGGCTCTGCGTACTTTACCGTATCTAACTACTTCAACGGCAGCAACTCTCGGCGAATTGATCGGGAAAGTCCTTTCAACGCCAACGCCGTAAGACATTTTTCTTACAGTGAATGTTTCTCTTATTCCGCCGTGTTGTTTCTTGATTACGATTCCTTCAAAAATCTGAATTCTTTCACGCTTGCCTTCCACAACTTTAACGTGAACCTTCACGGTATCTCCTACGTTAAATTCAGGAAGATCTTTTCTGATGTGTTCCTGTTCCACATCTTTAATAATATCCATGTGATTCTCCTTTACATAAGCGTTCTTGTATAAAACAGAGGACCGCATAGTCACTCGAAAAGTATAACATTCATTTCATCATATTGCAATTTTTTTTTGCAAAGCGCATAAATTTTTTTTGTTAATACGCAAAAATATGAAACTGCACGACGTTTTCGCTCATTAAACAGGCTTTCTTTTCAAGACCTTTACCACTGAAATTGCGACTATGTACGCGGCGGCAACTGATAATATATCCTTTATTATATACGGTAAGCTTGCGATCAAAACCGCCTGTCCAACAGAGACGCCGGAAACAAGCACAAACTGAACAGCGCCCGCAAAATGGCAAGCAGCAAGTCCTAAACATGACAATAACAATACAATTATTTTATTATTGTTATCTTTAGCCAGACCGCAAAAGAAAGCCAGCAGAATAAACCCCCATATAAAGCCGCCTGTCACTCCTGCAATGGCAGGTATTCCTGCATTAAAATTCGCAAATACAGGAATACCTACTATCCCCATCGCTATATATACCAAAACGCTTATTACAGAAAATTTTTTGCCGAGGATATAGCCGCAAAGAGCTATAGCAAACGTCTGCAATGTTGCAGGGACTCCGGAAGGAAGAGGTATTGCTACCTGTGAAAGCACCGCGGTTACGGAACTCATCACGGCAATCAGAGCAAGTATTTTAACATTGATTTTTTTCATTGTAAATATCTCCTTTTTTTATGCTGACTTCTCCGGAAGACAATGCGATGATTGAGCCATCGCCGAGTCTGACTATCAGACGAGCCTCATCGTCAACAGTAATAACTTCGGCAATGAATTCTTTTTGCGCTTGTACAAAGCTTATGGTTTTACCTTTAAGCATCATTTTATTTCTGTATTCTTCCAAAAATCCACCCGATTCAATCTTCGAATATTCATCAAAAAATATATTCAACACTTCCGCCGCAATCAAGCTTCGTATCCCGTTTCTCTCACTTTCGTAAAGCGCGCCTGCTATTGCTTCAAGTTCCGGAGAAAATCCATCTGCCGGACGCATTACATTTATCCCTATTCCCAGCACTGCATAATTGAGCTTTCCGCTTTCACTTTCAATACTCGTTTCGGTAAGTATTCCAACGATTTTTTTACCGTTATAAAATATGTCATTTACCCATTTTATTTCAGTATGCTTGCCTGTTATATTTTCAATGGCCCTAGAAACGCATACGGCGGCATACGTAGTTATGCGCATGGATTTTTCCACGGGAATTTCGGGTTTTAAAAGAATACTCATATAAACACCTGTACCAACAGGCGAAAAAAAGCTTCTGCCCCTCCTTCCTTTTCCGCTGCTTTGAGTTTCTGCTATTATAACTTTGCCTTCCGAAGCCCCACATTCGGCCTGCTCTTTGAGCAAGGTATTTGTAGATCCTACGCTTTTAAGCACCTCAATATTACATTTGCGTTCAGATTCACCTTTAAGGTAGCTGCAAACGCTTTGAGCGGTAAATATATCATGTGTATGCAAAAGTTTATACCCTCTGTTAGTTGATGCGGCTATATCATAGCCTTCGCTTTTCAATTGTTTAACAGCCTTCCAAACAGCGTTTCTGCTGATATTCAGCTTTGCAGCTATTCTTTCTCCCGATATATATTTTTCAGAGTTATCATAAAGAATATTCAAAACATTGTCCTTAGTTTGCATAATTGACTCCTTTGCGAAAACAATTAAATCAGAAAAGCAGACTAATGAATTATCGCATTTACACAAATAAATGTCAACCTTAAACGATTGAAAGGTTGACAATTTTATGTTATTATAATCTGGTTATTGCTATGAAGTAAAGCTCATACCGTTTAAAATACATTTGAAATCAAAATTCAGGGAGTAATATGCAAAAAGATTTTAAGATTACGGAAATAATAGACAGCGGAGACATACAAAATATATTAACCAGAACGAAACCGTTTGTTGAGCTTATGATGAAATACAAGTGCGCACTCAAAGAAATCCAAACTAAATTCGAAGTGCTTAATGAAGAATTTTCTGTTCGCTATAACCGCAATCCTGTTGAAACAATAAAGACTAGAATAAAAACACCCATCAGCATTATGGATAAAATGAAAAGGAAAAATATTCCTATATCCGTCGAAAACATCAGAGAAAATTTATTCGATATTGCAGGCATAAGAATAATATGTTCATTTCCTTCCGATATTTATCGTTTGTCAGACATGCTGATAAGGCAAGATGATGTAACATTAATACAAATGAAAGACTACATAAAAGACCCAAAGGAAAACGGCTACAGAAGCCTGCATTTAATAGTGGAAATACCTGTTTTTCTAACAGATATAACTGAAAAAATGAAGGTGGAAGTACAACTACGTACCATTGCTATGGACTTTTGGGCAAGTCTTGAACACAAATTAAAATATAAGAAAAATATAGAAAATGCCTATAAAATTTCAAAAGAACTGAAAAAATGCGCTGACGAGATAGCAAGGCTTGATAATCGCATGCAGCTTATACATGAACATATAGAAATGGCTGACGAAGAAACAAAGCCAAACGTTGTTTGATCAATAATAAAAGACACGCGGAAATTACCGCGTGTCTTTTATTTATCACTTAATCCAAAACCCAATTACTGCTTTCATTTTGAAGTTTTATCATATGCGCATAAACACCATCTTTATTAATTAATTCATCAGAAGAGCCTTGCTCAGCAACAACGCCGTCTTTCAAAACTATGATTTTATCCGCACCTGCAATTGTCCTCATTCTATGAGCGATGACAATAACAGTTTTATTTTTAATAAGGCGGGAAAGCGCAGATTGTATAGCCGTTTCGTTTTCCACATCTAAAGACGCTGTGGCCTCATCCAACAATATTATAGGAGCGTCTTTCAAAAATGCTCTTGCAATAGAAATCCTCTGACGCTCGCCTCCTGACAGCCTGCAGCCGTTTTCTCCTATCCGGCTGTTGTATTTATCTTTAAGCTTTTCTGCAAATTCATCGCAGTTTGCAAGACGCGCTGCCCGAAGAACCTCTTCATCAGTAGCATCCTTTTTGCCTATACGTATATTTTCCATTATTGTATTATCAAACAGCGTAACATCTTGGAACACTATAGAATACAATGATAAAAGCGTTTCGGGATCTGTTTTGGATATATCCATACCGCCCAAAGTTATTTTTCCGTTTGTAGGATCCCAAAATCGCGCGGCAAGCCGCGATACGGTTGTTTTTCCTCCGCCGGAAGGCCCTACCAGAGCCGTCACCTCTCCCTGTTTTGCGGTAAACGAAACATCTTTTAAAACAGTATTATTATCATTATAAGCAAAACCAACATGTTCGAAAACTACGTCATAGCCATTATTCGTAAGATAAGTATTGCCTGTCTGCAGAGGGTGATCCAATATTTCATTCATGCGCGCTATATTAGTTCTCGTTGAAATAGTAGCTGCCAGATTCTGAAGCGCACTTTGCATAGGATCATATAATCTGGAAGCAACAAGCAAAAACATAAAAAATGTCAATACGTCAATTTGTCTGTTTATAAATAATGCTGAACCAGTAAGAGCCACACTTGCAATACCCAGCTTAAGAATCAGTGATGCGGACACAACGAATACAGCAGTGCCGAATTCAGAAATAACGGCTCTTTTTTCAACAGCCTTGATTTTTACATTGAGCCCTTTCAAGTATTTATCTTCAGCATTATTCGCCTTTAAATCATTCATGGTTTCTATGCATTCCTGAATACCGTCGGCGCATGCTATTTTAGCATCCATTTGCCGCTGATTGAGTTTTTCCTGCACCTTTGCGGATAGCAATACTATCAAAAAAGATACAGGCACGACCCATAATGCGGCAATTGCCATTTTCCAATTTATGAACAAAAGACTAACGGAAATCAATATGGTCGATATTATAGAGCCTATAAGCTCCGGAATATAATGCGAAAAACTTTGTTCCAGAAATGTGCAGTCAGCCATGATAGTGCTTGTCAGGTCCGCTAAATCCTTTTTGCCGAAAAATGATAATGGGATTTTTCTGAGTTTTTCCGCAAGAGTGATTCTTCTCACTCCGCTTTCAGTATATGTAGCAAAGTAAGTTGCATTATATTGAAACCATGTAATAAAAAATATGAGCAACAAACACAAGATAACTCCCGCAGCATACAAAAATCCTTTATGCGCAATGCCTTCGCCCATTAGGTCTGTGATAAGCATATATAAAAGGCCGACGGGAAGCATAAAAGACAAATTTTGGAGCGTGCAGGCTATGCAGCCTATAATCAGATCTTTCGCTCCGCGTTCTGACAACGCAAACTTTTTTTGAAGTTTATTAATCATTTTTCGCCTCCTCTTTTTCTACTTTCCAATCAAGCGATGTCTGATATTCTTTCCACATGGCCTCAAAAAACCCTTGTAAAGCTATCAGTTGTTCAAAAGAGCCTTCTTCGATTATTGAACCGTCTTTTAAAACATATATCATATCCGTCTTGGCGACAGCGGAAAGTCTATGGGCTATCATAATGACTGTTTTGCCTTTAGATAGCTCACTGAGAGCCTTTTGCACCTTACGCTCATTATCTGGGTCAGCAAAAGCAGTAGCTTCGTCAAAAATCACTATCGGAGCATTTTTTATAACAGCGCGCGCAATAGCAATCCTTTGCTGCTCTCCGCTGGACAAATAAACGCCTTTTGAACCGATAACTGTATCAATTCCTTTAGGAAACTTTTCGATAATATCCTCGCACTGCGCTGCGCGAAGCGCGTTTATGACCATCTCATGAGTAGCCTTAGGATTACCTATAAGTATATTGTCCAATATCGAAGCTTTCAGAAGCCGGCTGTTTTGAAATACAAAAGATACTGTATTCATGAGCTGTTCTTTCTGTATATCTTTTACGTCAACGCCGCCTATGATCACCTTGCCGGAGTCAGGATCAAAAAAGCGAGTAATAATATTAGCGATAGTAGATTTGCCTCCTCCCGAAGGGCCTACAAAAGCTACGGTTTTACCCTGAGGAATAGTTAAGGATACATTCTCCAATGCATTATTCATCCCGTCATAGCTAAAGGTTACATTTTCAAGCCGTACAGAAGCATCCAAAGGTTCCGCCGGTTTTTCAGCCTGACTGAGAGGCGCAGTATTAAATATAGCATTTATTCTGGAAAGAGCGTCATCTACAATCATTTCGTTCTCACTTTGAAACATAATTCTCGTAAGAGTCAGCGAAATAACAGGCGTGATAACAATATAAAATATTAAATTCAGCAAAAATTCATAAGTCGCACCGCTGTGCGCAAAAAAGAAAGCCGCTGCGATTAAAAATGCAAAAACGCTGTTAATAGCCGTCGTATAAAAGAGCATTGGCAGCCTGAGCTGTTTTGTGTAAGCGATAACCCATGTTTTATAACTGTCGATTGAATTTTTGAATTTTTTAAACGTAAAAATCGTTTGTCCGAATGTTTTCACCACAGGAATACCTCTGACATATTCCACAGCTTCATTTGACATATCGTCCAAAGCGTTCTGATATTCCTTCATTTTCTGCAACATTTTTGATCCTGTCATACTCATCATTATCAAAAAACCGAGTATCACGGGTATAAGACTCAGCAGACCCAGCCTCCAGTCGAACACAAAAAGCAGCGCCAGCAATCCAACAGGAGTAGCAATTGCTCCCCATTTGTCGGGAAGCTGATGTGCAAGATAATTTTCCGTCGCTGCACTTGATTCGTTAACGATTTTGCGCAACTTGCCGCTTCCGAATTTTTCTGCCGCTCCCAAAGGCATCTTAACGATATGAGCCATAGCTTTGATACGTATGTTTGCAGCTACCCTGAACGCCGAAATATGGGAGCACATCAAAGCAGATATATAAACAAGTATTGATATTACTGCAAAAAGTACAGCCATCCAACCGTAATGCGTTAAGGATTTTGAATATGCAAAATCTGAAGAAGTATTTAAAATTTCGCTTATAATACGCCATATATATAAAAACGGCACCAATGCCAACAAGGCGCTTATTGCAGATAAAATCCATGAAGCATATGTAAGAAATTTGTGATTGCCTGCATAGCTAAGCAAAATAGATAAGTTTGATTGTTTTTTCAAGCGTACACCTCCGTTTAGTATTCGCCTTAGTTAGCAATAGCTAACTAAAGGGCAAAATAACAGAGCTTCAAAGCCCTATTATTTTCATCCAGCCGGCAGTATGAAACTCTTTTAATTGCTTTATATATTCACACGCTCTTTCGTATGGCATATCATGTATAATCATTTCAAAAAACGCACTGAACATACCGCTGACTAATATATGTTCAAGTTTTGGGTCTATATCTTTTACTCTGTAACCCAATCCTTTGAGCACTGATATAAAGTTTTCCGTAGCTTTAACTTCCAGATCAACCATTTCGTGTATAAAGTTTTCATATTTTGTACCTTCTGAAGCCAGAAGAATTATTTTGAATTCTTTTGGATATTTATATACGTAATTTACCATCCAATCCATACAGCTACCAGATATTTCCCCCATATTACAGGGCTGTTCATCTGCAGGAAGCGCTTCGAATTTATCCAGCGCACTAACAAACTTTTTTATGAAAATATCCGCATGGCAACCGACTACATAATCAAACAGTTCTTCTTTGTTCTTAAAATAGCCGTAAAAAGCGCCTGTTGTTACTCCTGCATCTTTTACGATTCGACGAAGAGATGAGGATTTATATCCATACTCGTAAAACTCTCTTTTTGCAGCTTGTATTATAGATTTAACTGTTACAGACTCAAATGACTTTGAATTAATTTCATTCATATAACAGTGTTATATTAGCATTGTTTATTTTTTTTGTCAATAATAAACTGAATTATAAATGACCTTGCAATTTGATAGATAAATTACAAACAAAAGGATTTATTCCGGTTTTATTAATCTGTGCAATATCGAAATTTTTTTATATTTTATAATTTATTTTAATTTTTTTATTTATTTTTTATACAATTTGTGGTATAGTGAAACTAACATTATTATATTTATATTAGGAGGGAATTAATATGTAAATAAATTCAAACTAAAGGTCAGTTTTTATTTACTTGCAAATATAGCGGAACGTAAACATTTTCACATTATTTGCTTTTATTAAAGATATATAAGAGCTACTATCGTATTTAAAATCTATCTTGCCGCTCAAAGCGGGATATAATACATACCAGCATATTTCATAAACAATTAATTACAGCTCATTTTATATCCTGCAATCCGCAAGTTGTGCTGATATTTTAAATGTAAAGACAATCAGTGTAGACTTTCAAAGAAAACAGGAAAGGAATAATCATTTTTATGGAAAAGAAATCAAACGCCTCTAAATGGATCAAGATATTGGTGCTTGTAGCGATCGTTTGCATCATTTATTTCTTGATTCCATGCCCCGAAGGTTTACAGGCGGTAGATGAAACGACAGGTCT
>CALWKX010000030.1 GCA_944381375.1 uncultured Lachnospiraceae bacterium | reverse complement strand
AGCGGGGGACGTCCGCGGCCGTTGCGCCGTCGCGGTGAACGGTCACGCGCTGGGCGGCGGCAAAGGCTCGGGCGGCGTCGTCAAGAACAACTACCCCAAGAACCTCCGCACCCACTGATCGTCCATTTGCGCTTCTTGATTGATGCTATGTTTGGATCATCCCACACCGCATGATATTGGAATTATTTCCCATTCCTGCTCGCTTTTGCTATTTGTACCAGACTTTCTTGCTTTTATCAATCTTTCGAACTCCTTATATATAATTGCGATTATAGTCGCTGTCTGATCATCGAGCGAAACTATATAATGTATAATGTTTTTTCAAGTCTTCGGTGATTGTGCGAGATTCTTATTGCCTTTAGCCGTATCCAATCAAAATCATGTAGGCTTACATCACCATATAAGCCCAAAGACATACAGAATAATATAATATTAGGAAAAGACTTAAAACAATTTTTTACCATTTTTACTGCATAAAATGAATAAAATAATATTTATTATATTATAAATTTGCAAAAAAAATACAAATCAAGTGCTTAAGCGCTTGATTTGTAGTATATAAATATATTATAATAAATGCATATGATGGCAGGAAGTCAATTAGGAGATTAAAAATATGTTAATAAGCTTTACATTTAAAAATTGCAGATCATTTTATGAAGAAACTTGCTTAAGTCTTGAGGCGGTTAAAGATAATGAATTGCGCGAAATCAATACTTTTAAGGTAGACAGTAAACTTATGCCTAAAGGTACAAACGAATTGTTAAAGTCTGCAGTTATTTTCGGCAATAATGCGTCTGGTAAGTCTAATGTCTTAAAAGCTTTGGCATATATGAAAAACGTATTGTTGGTATCGGCATCCCAATATCCTGTGGTCGCGGGGAATCAACCTTTCATGTTTAATGAAGGAGCTGATAATGAGAAAAGTAAATATGAAGTGGAAATTATTGAGAACGATACTTATTATCGATACGGTTTTACATTATGTCGTGGAAGCGTTAAAGAGGAGTGGTTGGATCGTCGAAAAGAGAGGTTAACCACAGTATTCAAGCGTTATGAAAATATGCTTGAGATTGTAGGCTTATCAAAACAAGCGGCAGGACTGATCAACTTATCACCTAGCACTTTGTTTTTATCTGTGGGCAATAATTTTAATTTGGATATTGCACCGTATTTGCATGATATAATGAATTGGTTTAATAAGCTTTTGATAGTCTTTGAAAACAATGCAAATAGTTTAGATATTTACACTATGGAAAATGGTAAATATAAAAAACAGGCATTGGAAATTCTTAAACTTGCAGATATTGGCATAAAAGATATGCGAGTCATTAAAGACAAAGTTGCGAATATGTCTGATTTAAATGACGTTTTGCGTTTTAATACGCAGTTGCAAATAAATCCTACTGATGTGGGGCAGTTAAAGCAAGAGAATGCCGATTTATATAATATTGATTTAGAAACAGTTTTTGATGTTCGGGATAAAAACGGAAAGTCTATAGGCCAAAAAATTGTAAGATTGTATAAGAATAGGGGGTTTAATTCAGAAGGGACTGAAAGATTGCTATGTTATCTCGGCTGGATTTTGGCCGCGCTTGATAAAGGTTTTGTTATAGTAATTGATGAAATCGATGCTAAATTACACTTTTTGGTCGCGGATTACATTTTAAAGTTATTTAATTCAATACACAAAAATCCTAAAAATTCTCAATTGATATGCACTGCTCATAATATAATGCTGATGGATGAAGATTTGCGTAGAGATCAAATATACTTTACAAGTAAAAATGCGCAAGGGGAAAGTAGTTTGGTCTCGCTGGCGGATTATAAAAATGTGAGAAAAACTGACTTATTTAGCAAGCGTTATCTTGCGGGCTTTTATTCTAAGTTGCCAGACATGTTTAGTGAGGATTGAGGTAATTATAATGGCACGAAAGAATAAAGAAATAAAAGAAAACAACGCCTTTTATATAATTACTAATGGTGCGGAGACAGAGTATAATTACTTTACCCTACTGAAAAGCCGTAAAAGTATATATGACGTGAAGGTCTTGTTCGCAAATAAAGATCCGCTCGGTTTGGTAGAGTATGCTTCGGATTATCTTAGTCATGCAAACCAGGTATGGTGCGTGTTCGATATAGATTATACGCATAGAGATGGAAAATTGATTCCAGCATTAAACAAGGCTAAAAAAATCGGGGTCAAAATAGCATTTTCAAATATCGCTTTTGAGGTATGGCTAATATCGCATTTTAAGGTGTGCAATAAGCCTTTGCAAATAGGCGATTACCAAAATGAATTAGATAATTGCTTAAAGGACGAGAAATATAAGGGTAATTACAGTAAAAACAATCAAGGAATGCTATCGGAATATTTCATACCACGGTATGCTAAAGCTGTTGAAAATGCAAGGGTAGTCCATCAACGATTTTTAAGAGATCACGGAAAGCAATACGGTGAAAATTCAAATCCAAAAATCTGGGAGTGGAATTCTTGTACCACAGTTTATAAGCTTATAGAAGCTTTAAAACTTTCCAAATAATAATTTATACTAAATATTGCTAATTGGGCTTGACAAAGAGCCATCCGAACTTACTGTTTGCGGCGGCGTTCGGATGGTTCCGTTTTTGCAGAGATAAGCGGACCGTCAATGCGGCGAAGACGCATTCACGGAGCGAAGCGGAGTTACGCACCGACCCCCGACCGTATCCCGACAATTCGTGCGTCAGTAAAGACCCGATCGCAGTGGGGGATATGTGCTCATATCGCCATATAAGCTAAATCGCCGGGCATAAGCCCAAAGCGACCGCAAAATCCGTATACCGTATACAATAATATAATATATAAAAAACATTTGTAAAGATCGAAACAATAAAAAATTCCGT
>CALWKX010000029.1 GCA_944381375.1 uncultured Lachnospiraceae bacterium | reverse complement strand
AAAAAATCTATATCTTTTCTATTTCCAAGCAGCTCATAAATACAATACACACTGCATAAACCCAAACTTAAAGACATTAGTTCTTTGACAGCTTCATTAAATTCAGAATATGGGCTAATAAACATTGAGACAAACCCCCAAGCTATCCAAAAGATCATTACAACTGCAAATATTATAAAATGTTTTGAGAATTTGTTATCTTTTTTCTTTAAATGATCATTAACCCGTTTAGCAATAAGTACCAGTGTCATTATAGGTATACCAATCCTATATAAAGTTGGTACTATACCAAATATACGTATATTATCCGGTTTAATGACGCCACCGAACAGAATAATAATAGTCAACAGAAATATACATACTTTATGTGTATTAACTTTTCTTAGAAATTTCAGCATTATACTACCTTACAGTCAATTAACTATTTTTTGTTTTAAAACCGACAATATTATATATTTTATTATATATATTTTATCAAAGCAACATGTAAGAAAAAAATTAATATTTATAAAGAGTTATAATAAAAGACGGCAATGCCGTCTTTTATTACTCTAATAGATATTATTTTGTTCGCACTATTAACTAATACCTAAAGCTGAGAGCATATTCATCAATATAACCATTCGCAGCCAAATCAGTTAAAAGCCTTTGCGTAAACGCATTGGCACCATAGACATTCATATGGTCTGCATCCTGATAATACGTTAAATTATTGGTAAATTCATCGTTATCGGAATAATCCAGATATAGCAAATCCGGATAATCGCTAAGCACTTCAAAAGTAATATTTTCAAACTCTTTCAAAAATTCATCAGAGAATTTTTCCGTCAATGAATAAGGTATAGGAGTGTATATAACAACAGGACGATAGCCGCTTTCGTAACAATAATCTATTATTTCTTTGAACCATTTTATATTATCTTGCTTAACGCTTTCATCAAATTTCATTACATCATTAAACCACGAATCGTATTTCCTATATGCATTATTTATGACAGCATTGACATTTACCGTAGTGTTATCATTATAACCAACGGGGACATCAACATCTTCCAATACATATTTCAGATTATCCTTAGCTGTCAAAACAGGCAAATAATGATACTTTACGTCATCTTCAAAATCATAATAAAGCATGCTTGAAGCAGGCAAGACAGAATAATACCGCCTATTGTACATATATCTTTCATCACTGAAAATTTCAGCATAGTTATAGTACCAATCAAACAACGATATGGGAATTATCACTACCGCATTATCATTAATACTGTCCTCAACACTCTTCAAAATTTGATAATCATAATAGAAAGGCTGAGAGCTTGTAGCAAAATTATGAGCTATAAGCGTACAATTGCCTTCGTATTTTATGCCGTTCATTTCATGCGAATTACCTAAATTCAATAAATCTATATTGTCGGGATAAACTTTGATTGTGTATAATCCGTTATTGGATAAATAAAAATTAGTATTTACATATAAATAATTAAGCGTGAGTAATGGCGTAAATATTATCACAGAGTATATAATCATTTTACTAATAAATTTTTTCATAAAATATCCTTAAAACTGAAAATAAATAAAATTCTGCGACTGCGAAGTGAACATTATGCAGAATATTATTACGAATCCCAACATAACATATACTCCCCATCTTAAGAAAAAATTCCTTTGACCAAGAGTTGTTTCCGCAGGCTTTTTGTAATTAAAATAGTCTATAATTATTAATATCACTAACAAAGCAGCACAAAGGATAAAGCTAAAACGTGTAAATCCCATGCCCCAAGCAGTTTGTTTCAAGTAAACAATACTAAAACTTAACGAACTGAACATGTTTTTCAAAACATATATTGCTCCGTTTAACGAATCCGCGCGAAAAAACACCCATGCAAAGCATACCAAAATAAATGTCATGACATTTTTTAATATGCCAGGCATAACGATTTTTATTTCGCTTTTATAACTTTTTTATAAAAAGTCGAACAACACAAATAAAAGCCATGGAGAGCTCCCCAAATAATAAACGTCCAACCAGCGCCATGCCAAATACCGCTTAGTATAAAAGTTACCATAAGATTGAACATATTCCTCATAATGCCCACACGATTGCCGCCTAAGGGAATATATACATTGTCTCTAAACCATGTAGACAATGAAATATGCCATTTGCGCCAAAATTCAGATATTGAATTTGCAAAATAAGGACTTTGAAAATTCAGCATAAGCTCTATTCCTAGTAATTTCGAGCAGCCTCTGGCAATATCAGAATAACCGGAAAAGTCGCAATATATTTGAAACGCAAACAATACTGTGGCAGCAATAAGAGCAAGACCGCAAAAAGTTTCCAAAGAATTATATACGTTATCAACAAAAACAGCCAACGTATCTGCTACGGCAACTTTTTTGAACATGCCAAAAAGCATCAAACGAACGCCGTCTGTTGCCTGATCATAATTAAATTTATGTTCCTTATGCAACTGCGGCATTAAATTTTCTGTTCGTTCAATGGGTCCAGCCACCAATTGCGGAAAATAGCTTGCAAATAAAGCGTAATAACCAAAATGCTTTTCTACAGAAACTCTATCTCTATACACATCCGTGGTATATCCAACATTTTGAAAAATATGAAAAGATATACCTACAGGCAGTACAATATCGAATACGGGAATATCTATTTGAGGCAAGAAAGAAAATATATCGAATATGCCATTTATAGACTGGCATATAAAATTAAGGTATTTAAAGTATATTAAAAGCGAAAAACATATTATTGCATTAAGCCAAACATATAATCTACCGCCCCTCGATTTTTCAGGAGATTTCTTTTTTGATCTTTCTATCAAAAGTCCGCATACATAAGAAGTAAATGTACCGAAAAATAGCAGCAATGCATACTCCGCGCGCCAGCACATATAAAAATAATAACTTGCAACAAGCAAAAGTATCCAGCGATATTTATGTTTTAAGATCCAATAAAATGTAAAAACTATTATGAAAAAAATAATAAACTGAAACGAATTAAATAACATACAATCTCCAATACTTAAAAAAGCGGAATCCAATATGACGAATTCCGTTATACTTTTGAATCTTAAATACTTTTAAGCTTTTCAGAAATATATATTATTTCATCTTTAGTAAGATAAGGATGCATGGGTACGCTAAATACGCGTCTGCTCATATCTGCGCATACCGGTAAATCATTTTCTTTATATCCTAAAGGCTTATAGACCGTTTGCATATGCATAGGTATCGGATAATATACCATGATCGGTATATCATATTTTTTCATTTCTTCAATGATTCTATCACGCTTTTCCTCTGACTCTGTCATGAGTGTAAACTGAGCCCAGCTTGAAACGCACCCGTCAGGAATCACAGGCAGTTCAAAAGCTCCGGCTAAATTATCTTTATACATAGCAGCTATAATATTTCTTTTTAAAAATTCATCCTCGAAAACGTCTAATTTAGCATTCAAAACTGCCGCTTGTATTGTATCAAGTCTGCCGTTTATTCCTATGCGTATATTGTCATAGCGGCTTTTGCCATGTCCGTGCACACGATATGAATGCATCAGTTCAGCAAGTTCATCATCATCCGTAAATACAGCTCCGCCGTCTCCGTAACAGCCCAAAGGCTTAGCAGGGAAAAATGACGTAGCTGAAACATTCCCGAAATGACAATTTCTTTTGTCTTTATATATACCGCCGAACCCTTGCGCAGCATCTTCTATGACAAATAAATTATATTTATCGGCGATTCTTTGAATTTCATCATGGTCTGCCGGAAGACCGAACAAATCAACTGAAATAATACCTCTCGGATTTAATTCGCCTTGCTCAATGACTTTTTTTATAGTTTCTTCGAGTTTTACGGTATCTATATTATACGTTTTATCTGAATCTACAAAAACAGGAGTACCTCCCAAAAAACTGACAGTTTCCGCTGTTGCAAAAAATGTAAATGAAGGAACAAAAACTGCATCGCCTTCTTTAAGCTTGTACGCCAAAAGAGGAATAATAAGCGCGTCCGTACCGCTCGAACATGTAAATGCATATTTGCGATCAGTAAATTCAGCCAAACGCTTTTCAAGCTCTTCGATTTCAGGCCCCATAATGAATTTTTTTTCGTCAATAACCTTTTTTATTCTTCTGTCTATATTATCTTTAATAGCTTTATACTGCCTGTCCAAATCTATGAACTGCATAATCTTCCTCCTTAGTTCGTTTTGTTTTCGACGATCTCTTCATCATTTATTTTAACATAACTTCTGCCGCACACAGGACAGTTTAATTCTTTTTTCATTATATGACCGCATTCGCATACCCAGCCGATTCTTCTTGCAGGCACGCCTGCCATAAGAGCATAATCAGGCACGTCTTTTGTAACGACTGCTCCTGAAGCAATCAAAGCATGGCGGCCTATTTCATTTCCGCATACCACAGTGCAGTTAGCGCCAAGGCTGGCGCCGCAGCGTATTAGTGTTTTTACATAACCTGAGTTTTTTTTGGGGTATTTGCACCGCGGAGTTAAATCGTTTGTAAATACGCAGGACGGTCCGCAAAATACATAATCCTCAAGTTCCACGCCTTCATAAACGGAAACATTGTTTTGTATTTTGACATTATCGCCTATTCTGACGTTGTTGCCTATATTTACATTCTGACCAAGATTGCAATTTTTACCAATTCGAGATCCGGACTGTATATGGCAAAAATACCATATTTTTGTTCCGCTGCCTATTTGAACGTTATCATCGATATAACTGCTTTCATGAACAAAATAATCACCCAATAGCATGCGTCTCCTTTACATTTGCTTCTAGTTGTTTATCTGCCATCTCCAATATCTTTATAACTCTTATAGCTGCATTGGCATTCGAAATCGATTCAGTATCATTAACTATACATTCTCTGAAATGTTCCAAAGAATTATAAAGCGCGTCAGCCCCTCCGACAAATTTAGGTATAACAGCATCACCTATTCTTGATTTTACCACATAATCATCATATTCCGTACTGATTACATCAAAACCTTTATCATATACAATAAGTTTATTTAATACTTCAACATCATCATAAACGATCATTTTTTTTGTACCGGCGATTATTAATTTTCTTTCCTTTATAGGCGAAATCCAATTCGCTCTAATATTTGCAAGAAATTTATCGAATTTGATAGACAAAAATGCAATGGATTCTTTTTGAGAATATGATTTCTGCCCCACTGCCCTTACATACTCAACCTTAGGTCCGTTCGTGAGGTAATCAATTATTGACAAATCATGTACGCTCAGATCCCACATTGAACTAACATCATTTTTTACATTACCCAAATTCAATCTCGAACAATCAAAATATATAATATCACCAAATTCCCCAGAATCTATTATTTCTTTAATTTTTCTAATTGCAGGGTGATATACCATAATATGATCTACATGAATTTTTAAATGTCGTTCATCAGCCAATTTTCTCAGTTCCTCAGCGTGAGCAACATTATCGGTAAACGGTTTTTCTACATATATATGTTTGCCTTTAAGCAATGCTTTTTTTGCAAGTTCATAGTGCGCGCTCGTTTCTACTGCAAGTGCCACAGCGTCAACATCAGGATTTGATATGATTTCATCATAATCAGTTAAATATTTAACCGCGTTGGCATAAACCTGTTTCGCCTTCTCCAGTCTGTCATGCTTTTTATCACATATAGCATAGAAATCGAATTTTTTATTATTATATATGTTTCTGGCGACATTTGGCCCCCAATATCCGTATCCTATAGACGCAATTTTAACCATATTAATTCCTCCGCCAAACTTGCTTTGCATTATTTAACGCATATATTATTTATCAAATTCGCCGGCCATATCAATGCTCTTAAAATCCTTTATCGGTAAATTTACCGGCAAACCGGTTTTTTGAGATTTATAGATTGCAAGTATCATTTCTACGGCATTTCTGCCGGCATATGCATCAACATACGGCTTGCGGTCATTTTCTATGGCTTCTTTCATATCTGCGAACAAGCTTATATGTCCGTTTCCATAAACGTTGCTTGTAGCTTCTTTAAGACCTTTGTTTTCATTGTCCTCTTCAGTTTCGTCTGCAAATTCCCATACGTCTATGTTATTTGTTGAAGTGCCTCCTATTTTTACAGTTCCATTTTGTCCAAATACATATAACGTTTCTTCGAGATTTTTTGGGTAAACATTCGTTGTGCCCTCTATAGTGGCTATTGCTCCGTTTTTGAATTTCACTACAGCCATCCCTACATCTTCAGCTTCTAAATAATTATGAAATTGCTGCCTTGTTTGACCATACACCTGTTCGACTTCATCTCCAAACATCCAGCGTAATAAATCAATACCATGAATACATTGATTAAATAATGCTCCACCATCTTGTGCCCATGTACCTCTCCATGGAGCTTGTGTATAATAATCTTTGTTTCTATTCCAACGTACGTGAATAGCTCCGTGCGAAAGTTTTCCAAATCTATTCTGTTCAATAGCTTTCCTTAATTTTTGTATGGCAATATTAAACCTATTTTGATGACATGCTGAAACCTTTACACCCTTTTCTTCGGATAATTGAATTATTTTTTCACAGTCTTCAATGGACATAGCCATAGGTTTTTCAATAATTACATTTATGCCTTTTTCGATACAAGCAAGTGCTATCTCAGCATGTATCCCACTTTCCGTAGCAATGCTAATAAGTTCAATATCATTTTCTGAAATCATTTTTTTATAATCTGTATAACGCTTGACATCTTTCTCATACTCTACACCGTTATCAACCAAAATCGAATTCATCTTTTCGGGAACAATATCGCAAACGGCCACAATCTCAAAATTATTTGTCAGAGCTGCTTTGACATGATTCTTAGCGATCCTTCCGCAACCTATTAATGCATATTTCATTTCTTCACTTCCTTAATATAATATGATTGTTATTTTAATGAGTTCATATCAGGAACAATTATTTTCATTAGTTCGTATATCGAATATATTTTTTTATCTATAAAATAAGTAATCTTGTTATTCTTTGAATTTATATTTTTCTCATACCAAAACGGATGCGTTAAAATATGCAAACGAGAATATTTTTTACTTTTTATAATACTTTTGACATCCTCTCGCCAATGCATATTACTATCTGAAAGGTACTTCCATTTACTGAAGTATTCATCAGAATAAGAGTTTACCATTCCGTTTATGGTAAGATTTGATTTTATAGTTTTATTTGAAGGTATATGCATAGAAACCGATTTTATGCTCACATCATTTAAAATCGTTTCCATTATAGCACGTTCATTTATTATAGCTTCTGTAATTTGCTTTGTCCAATCTTTGTTTTCGTCAAAATTATATTGGCTTTCGTCAAAGTGCAAACCTATATCATGTCCCATTTCACTCATTTGCTTGACTTTTTTAATTGATGATACATTAACCAGATTATATAATTCGGAGGTAATCAAAATATAATACGTACTTTTAACGCCTAAATTATTTTCAAAACAAGCAAACTCAAATGCTTTGTCTAATGATAAATCAACATCGTGCCTTAAAATTACTTTCTTTGAAATATCACTACTTTTATCATGATAATTTGTAATTATATAGTCATTATCTCTAAGTAGATTTATAATATCGGCATATTCATCAAATGTAAAATTCATCTTCCCTGCCCAAATTTATTTTTTACCTACTATAAATACATAATTTGTCGTGGCAGAACCACCAATATTTAACATCATAGCATTACGTACACCTTCAACCTGATAGGTCCCTGCTTCTTCTGCTACTTGTTTATATATATCTAACAACATCCTTGCTCCACTTGCGCCTACAGGATGACCACAGCCTATTAATCCTCCACTAGGATTAATGGGTTTAGCGCCTCCTTTGAATATTACAGCATCTTCTATCGCTTTATATTCTTCTCCAGGATTTGTTATCCCAAAAGCCGATATAGAAGCATATTCACTTGAAGTGAAACAATCATGTGTTTCAAAAACATCGATATCTTCCACACTCAGACGGGCTTTTTTATAAGCATCATCGACTGCCTGTTTTGTCCAAGGAAGCAAATAGTTATTATTATGACTTTCCTTTATTTTTTCATCAAAAAGCATAGGAGCAACTCTGTGACCATAACCCTTTATAATAGGAAAAAATTTATTCGGAAAATATTTATATATGAATCTTTCACTTGCTAAAAACACAACAACGGCTCCATCAGTAATTTGAGAACAATCGGCAGAACCAAGTTTCCCACCAACAATCGGGTTAGTCTGCGATCCTCTGGATTCAGCTTGTTGTAATGACATAAACCATTTCCTCGTCTGCGCCAATGGATTATCTTTAGCATTTTTGTAGTTTTCGTATGCAATAGTCGATAAATTTGAAAGAAAACGATTTTCATTCAAACTATATTTCTTAATCAGTTCATCGGCCAATCTACCGAATAATTTTGGGAAAGGATACTCGATATTTTTTGCTTCGATCTCATAATAAGCAGCACGCCCCAAAATATCACCACAAGTCTTAGAATCAACCGTTTTCATCAATTCCCACCCGACTACAGCAGCTAAATCAAAATCACCTGCTTTAATTTTTGTTAAAGCTGCATCTATTGCTACAGAACTCGAAGCACAAGCCGCTTCATATCTTGCACATGGCACGCCATAAAACGCTTTATTAACTTGTGTCATAAGAGCACCTAAATGCCCTTGACTTATATAAAGCTCACCGATGAAGTTGCCTACAAAACAAGCAAATTTATTATCTTTTTTTAGTGCATTTAAATCATCATATGTAAGTTTTACGCTTGATAAAGCATCAGACATAACTTCTTTAAGTAAAGCTATTTCATTTTTGCCTTCTTTCGTCCAATTGCGTTCAAAATCAGTTTGAGCTCCGCCCAATACATATACTTCGTTATTCATCAATCACCT
>CALWKX010000028.1 GCA_944381375.1 uncultured Lachnospiraceae bacterium | reverse complement strand
AACCTTTAGTATCGGTGAATTTTCTTTTTCATGCAAAAAAACTTTTCTTGATTTGGTATGCGATCACGATAACTATGTCGCTTTGGAATTAAAAATAAGCGAAACTGAAGATTATTTTAGTCCTATTCATAATGCTGAACTTTCTTTTGATATTAAAAAGCCAGCAAAAAGCTCCTTCTATAAAGATTTACAACAAACAGAAATCCCTTCGCTAGATCAATTTAAAGATTACAGCTCTGAAACACATGTAAACAATGAACAATTTTTTTCTTTAACAGAAGATTTAAGTGCTGCAGATGCTGATCAGCGCGAAGCAATCACCTCTGATATAGATAAAAATCTTTTGATTTTGGCAGGAGCAGGAAGCGGAAAAACTCGTTCGTTGGTAGGAAGAGTAACCTATCTTCATCTTGTGAAAGGCATACCTCTTCATCGAATTAGATTGTTGACCTTTACTCGGGCGGCTGCCATTGAAATGAGTGTACGCGGTAAGGATCAGCTGGAAAAAGCATATGAGGCCGCAGGTATTCATAAAAAAGAACGTCCTTATGTCCTTGCTGGTACGATAGATGCGTTTTTTAAAAAGTTAATTGAAGAAAACTATATAGACATTGGTTTTGTTCATAAGCCAACATTTCTTTATGGCAATACAGATCAAGGCTTGCGTTATAAATTACTTTTGCAAGTTATCAAAGAAAACTCCCTCGAAAGCGTATTTAAAGGTTATTTTTCATCGGAAAAAGGTATGCGGGCATTATATGCTCAACTGGAAGCTTATATCAATCATTTATCAGTAAACGTCTCTGGTATTGAAAATTTGCTTCATTTGTATATCGAAAAACAAAAACGAATGAGTTATATCGCCGATTTTGCTTGTGCCGCTTATATGTTAAAAATGTCGATAGCGGATCGTAACGGCTCGCTTTATAGACAAATTACCAATGATTATGACTGTATTCTCATTGATGAATTCCAAGACATAAATACACTTCAGAATGATGTGCTTTCCTGTTTTTATAGTAGCCGTATTCATTTTACATTTGTAGGTGATGATGACCAAACGATATATACATGGAGAGGGGCAGATAATTCAATTATACGCTCCTTTACAGCAGATACTTCCATAAGGAGTGTCTATTTAACCACAAATTATAGAAATAATCCATACATTGTAAAGGCCGGCAATGATATACTTGCTTCTTTGGCTGAACGCGCAAAGGGTAACCGGATTATTAAGGCGGCAAAACAATTTGGATCAAAAGTTCGGCTTACTTTTTACGATGAAAAGTATGCAAATCTTGCGCACGAAGTTAAAAATTTATATGCTAAGCGTAAACCTGGTGAACAGATTTGTATTCTATATAGAGAAGATAAAAAACGCAAATTTGACGATGGCGCTACATCGCAACTGTCTGAACGGGATAAAATTTTAAATGCGCTTTCAATTGAGAATGTTCCATACAGTAAACGTGATGACATGCCCTCTGAATTCAGCGAAGGATATAAGCTTTTTAAGGCTATAATTAAAATTCAAAATAAGCAAGATGTACGCGACTCTTGCGTAATTATTAAAGAAATAGTTGGTGAAAAAGTTTCAAATGTACAAATCAGGCGATTGGTTACTGGGAAATCTTCTATCCCCTCACAAAGCGAAATCGATGGAAAGTTTTCTCTTTATCATATTTACTGCCTTTCTGAAAGCGTAAACAGAAAATATCAATATGCAAAAAATTTCTCTGAAATTATCGAAAATTATAATCGCGTTTATGCTCAAATTTGTGAGGGACAGAGTTCAACCGATCGTACTGTAAAAGATGAAACTTTATCTTATATGCAAGAATATGCTAGAGAATTTGCGCTTGGATACCCTCTTTTACAAAGCGAACTGAAGGGATTTTTCTCCAACTTTGAAGAAGAGGCGCAAAAAAGGCGCCCCTCTCGCCGGGAACCTGATAATGTTGTTGTTACAACTATTCATAATGCAAAGGGATTAGAATATGATACGGTTTTTATTGTTGGCCTAAATGAAGGAGAGTATCCTAATGTAACGCGCATCGTCACAGAATATAACAAAAAGATTGATGAACTTAAAAGATTAAAAGATTCAAAGGATTTTTATAACGCATTAAAAGCTAGGGTCAACAACCCTTTGATCGATGGATTATTATTAGCGTGCGATGAGCAAAAATGGGAAGAATTTTCTTCAGACATTGCAACAGATATGCACGATTTTGCTTTAGAAATCAATGCATTCCGCGATGATTATCTCGAACTTACAGAAGATGGAGTAAAGTCATATATTGAGGCTTATAATGCTTATGTAAAGCCATGGATTGACGAAATAGAGAATTCTATCTTTCAAATCTCAAAAGAAATCGATGCCATTGTCGAGGATGCAGATGATACTGAAGAAGCGTATTCTGAGATGGACGAAGAGACAGAAGAATATCAGGCTACTTTTAGAAGATGGGAAGTATTACGCGATCAAATTAAAAATCAAGAGATAAAACGAAATAAGCGTGAAGACTTATTAAAAAACTTTATTGAAAAAATTAAGCCCTTAGTCTCATTTTGCGACATTTGTAATGAGGCAAACGGATATCTATTAGAGATTCGTCAATCGCAAAATACCCAGCAGACAATTTCCAGGCTGACAAAGGAGAAGCAGGAAAAGGAATTTGAAGAAAAGCGGATTTTTTATGTAGCGGTATCGAGGGCAATTAACCGTCTTTATCTTTGCACAGCAGAAAACTTATCTCCGTCCCCATTTGTTCGTTTAATTAATCCGGAAAATTGTGAGAACTATACAATGCGGACTTACGGGCAAGAAGTGGAAATGAAACGGATGGAAGCTGCTGTTTTGACTGTTCGTAAAGAAATTGAAAAACAGGATGAAAAAGCAAAACCCGATAATAAGAAAATTGATGCCGGTATTCAAGAAATATTTAACTATACAAATTCTTTTAAGGAGGAGCTGCAAAAATATATTACCGAATATAAATCGGCACATGATTTAGTAGAAAATATTCCGGCAGAATCTGCTTCTTATCTTAATAGCGCTATAGGTTTGATGGTTTTATCTGATCGCTTGGGATACAATTTTGATACGGAAATATTGCATAACCTGCAGCGGTTTGCTGAAACATACATCCGATGGCAAATTGGTCCCAATGCCGTTCCGTTCAAAACGGATGAGGATACAGCATATAAAATAGCGGAAGATATACGCAAAAGCGCAAAGCGACTTTGTAAAACACAAAAACCTGGTGAAGGATATATTGTTGAACTCCTATCAGATAGAAATCGAAAATATAATGATGAGCTTGAAAAATGTAAGAATCTTGCAATCGAATGTTACGCTGTCGGCAGTAACCGCTACCCCGTTCCTCTTAACACAAAAAGAAGTTGGCAAAATATTATTTCTATTGATAGTGCAGAAACTTTTCTTTGTGAGGTTATAGATCTTGCAAATATAAGAAATGATGCTGTTCATAAGGGAAATAATTCTTGGCGGACTGATAGCCTTCCATATGCATGGAAAATTGTTGATGATATTGTACGCTCCTTTAAAAATACTCATACGAATTACGATGAGGATGAGGAAGATTTAGATGAAGAACCATATGAGCCTGACCTTGCAGATATTGCGCCTGATATTTCGGACTTATCCAGAGAATCCTTTGATGATGAAGATTATGACTATTTAAATTATGAGGAAGAAGACACAAGTCCTGATTGGGGATACAGGGATGATTCTGATTACGAGGAGTGAACTTTTCTCAAATCCATTTTAAGGTTAGAGCAAATATGGTCAAAGATATGCTTCAAAAAAGGCAGTCACTTTAATAAAGCGACTGCCTTTGCATTTGTATAAAATTATATGTCATATTAAAGCACGCCGTAAAGGTTGTAATATCTCTGGCGGATACTTGCCTTGCGGTGATTTATTGTTCCGCGGCCTATTCTGAGTTCGGCGCAAACTTCGCCTTGTCTCATGCCGTTCATATAGCAGTTCAGGATGGCAAGTTCCAGTGCGGATAACTGCAATGCTCCCACGAGTTCATCGTATTTACTGTAATCTGTCTGCTCGTGCTCAAAACAGTTTATAGGATCCATAGGCAGAGCCTTGTAGTCCGTAAAGTCTATGGATTCGACGACCGTTCCACGCCTATCCGGTCTGTTGCGAAGAAGACTGATGAAGTGGTCTACTTCGCGATAGCAGGCAAGTTTAATGGTGATTTCTTTCCCTTGTTTGTCTTTGCCGTAAATCTCATTGGCGGTATGACCGACAAATTGGTACAGAAAGCAGATTGCCGTTTGCGCCACGTCATAGCCGTCCGATACGATATAGTCTATCTCGCCCATGTGGTGCAAGTCTTTGATAAGACCGATATACAGCCTGTCTGCCACTTTCATATCGAACTTCTTTACGGTACGGAGTGCTTGCAAGGCAATCATTTCGCCCATGAGTTTGACGTTCTCGGAAGAGATAACTTCTTTGAACAATTCGCCTTCATTGCGATACTTTCCGTTCGAGAACTTGGTTACCAACATTTCCATTCTAACACCTCTGAATTTGTATTTGCCTTTTTCGGGCAACGGGCGGAGGTGCATAGGACGGTGAATGACGGTATCCTGAATAGCAAGTTTGCGGAAGTCAACGGGAAAAAGCCAAAATCGTTGCGTACAGGTCAGGAATTGCCTCATAAATAGCAAAAGAGCCGAGCAAGGGAAAGTTCTTACTCGACCCTGAAAGTC
>CALWKX010000027.1 GCA_944381375.1 uncultured Lachnospiraceae bacterium | reverse complement strand
TAATGTAACAATGACAATAGAGCTTATAACGCCGATAGCAATGGATAAGGAATTGAGATTCGCAATAAGAGAAGGTGGAAGAACTGTAGGCGCTGGCGTTGTTGTTGATATTATTGAGTAAGTGAATTCTTAGTATATAAAACTCCGCAATATTTTATTTATTGCGGAGTTATTTGCTAAATTTATTATATGATTTCAACAAAAAGAATGGTTATGTATGTATTGCTTTAGGCTATATCATATATAATATATCTTATTTATTTGATAATATCTGTTTTATCTGTGATTTTTAACTACTTTGCCATTTACAGGCTTTTATTTTTTTCAAAAAAGATATCCATCGGCACGGCATAGGTGGAAAAACGCACATTAAATTTGAAATCAAAGTTGTCTATAGCTTTTATGAGGCCTATACAACCGATTTGAAATAAATCGTCTAAGTTTTCGTTTCTGTTGTAAAATTTCTGAACTACACTAAGAACCAATCTTAAATTTGCTGTTATAAACTCGCTTTTTAGATCGGTTTCCCCGTTTTTTATTTTGTAAAGCATTTCGGTAGATTTTTTTTGATCAGTTTTAGGTAATTGAGCGGTCGATATACCACAGATTTGTACTCGGTTGTACATATAAAACCTCCCAGTGTATATTTATCATATATATATTTATTCCATTGAAATTTTTAAATATACGCAAAAGAAGAAGCCTTTGGCTTCTTCTTTTGTCAGGTTAAAATTTAAGAGGGAAAAATTTAATCTATGGCTGTATTATATAGACTGAAGCTTAATGAAAACTTAAAAAGTTAGAAAAAAGTATTTATTTTTTTTTATTTTTGTATTAAGATATTAAAGCATATGACACTGTAGCTCAGCTGGAAGAGCGCCACCTTGACACGGTGGAGGTCATCGGTTCAAGCCCGGTCAGTGTCACCATTTTTATATATTGTATTTTAATTTGTACGCCCTTCTATCACTATTTCTCGTCGCAGCGTCAAGAGTATAACCCGCATCAACAAGCTTTCTATTAAGCATGTCTTCAAGGTTTTGCGATGTCTGTTTTAAGCTTTGTCTGTTTTTTTCAACGGGCTTAAATATATCGCTTCTGTCAGTTTTAGTATCCGCATTATCCTTTTGCATGAGAAGACGCATCGCTTTATTATCGAGCGGCGCAATCACTTCATGGTTTATTTTTTCATTTTCTTCAGCTCTTTGCTCTTCACTTATTGAATTTTTATTATTTTGTGTAAAAGTATTGACATTTTCCGTACTGCCGTGTATATTATTATTAAGTTGAGCTTCTTCTTGTTGATACGTCCGGGCTCTGGACCCGGTTCCGCCTTCAACAGAAGTAAGCTCAATATTTTTTATTCTGTAAGTTCTGAATCTATTTTGACGTGTATATACCTCCACATCAAAAGAAACGGCATAATCGTTGTATACCGTTTCATTATTTTCATCAATGGAGGGTATTTCTACAATCGTTTCAAAGTAGTCATAACGTGTAATGTTCTCTTTTTTGCTCTTACTTCCTTCAACCCTGCCGCTTCCAATATACTCAGCATTTTTAATAACATCAGAAATATTGTCGAGAACAGCAATCTTTTCCGCCGAATAATTAGGATCTGAAATGAGCTTGCCAATAACGCTTTTGTAAAGCCTTACGTAATAGTCCTGCCCGTCAAAAGTAGTATTTTCTATCTTTACATCAATACTGTCTACGTTCTTTTTAAACAGGCTTTCAATCTTTTTCATAAGAAGCGTTTTAAATCCGCCTTGGCCTTCATGAGCTTTAGTCTCAGCCTCAATAATAGCCTTATTCGCGCTTTGTACGGCGTTTTCAGATATGCTAACACTTCTGAACTGCGCAGTATCGCTGTTTTTGGGCGTTTTGCCCTCATAAGGCGCTTTTATCCTTGTGCTGTAGCCGTATGTCTCGTTGACGCTGTCCTTTTTATCCTGTATACTGTTCTCAGCGGTAAGGGGAGAAGGAAGGCCCGTTTCGGACGTGTACTTCGGGGCGGAAGCATCAGGTACTTGCGTAACCCTGCCGCCGCTTTCATCACGCTTGACATTATTTTTGTCATCCTGTATACTATTATTATCGGCAGTGGGAGAAGCAGCTGGCGATCCGGATAACGGAACCTGCGTAACCCTGCCGCTGTTATTTATGTAAGCGGACTGTACCCAAAGTTTTTTATATGAGCTGTCAGGTACAGCCTCTACCACATAAAAAGAGCCGTTCACTGCTTTTGTAAAAATCAGCTGCGGCGCGTAATCTCCGTTTTTATTCCTGAACTCATCGCTGTATACAGTATCGCCGTTTTCGTCCTTTAATATCTCAACGCTGTCATAATTATCAAGCACATACCCAATCCTGCCAATATCTTCAATATGCTTCATGGAGCTGTCGGCCTCTCCGCCGTTTCCGTGTCTTTTTTGTATATGCTTTATAGCGCTTGAATTAATAGCGTTAGTATAGCCCTGATAATCCCCGCCTAAAAGATTATTTATATCATCCGCCTGCTTTTGGCTTACCTTGGAGATATTAAAGCGGGCGAATTTCTCATTTGGATTGTTTATGTATTTTTTTGCAAAGTCCGTAAGCTTACTGTTGACGGAAGATAAGTATTCTTTTATTGATTTGATTTTACTGTTTGTATACGTATCGGAGGGGCTGAGATTAACAGAAGTCGTTTTTGTTTCATTTTCCCAGTTTAGCTGTTGATTGCTTTCGTCCAAAAGCTTTTGTACTTTCTTTTGATATATGCGGCTTTCCTGATTATAAAGCTCCGAATTGACAGCTTGAGTATAAAAAGCAACCTTCTGCTCAGCCGTCATGTCTTTTGTCTTGTCAAGCAGCGTTTGCGATATATTATATGAATAGCTGTTGTAGTTTAGTATGCTTCCGGTTGACCCAAACGCCGCACCCATTATAGCGCCGCTTAAGCCGGCTTCGAATACCTGTATCGCCAGATCGTGTGATACTGCCGCTCGGGCTTCGGCTTTTTTTCTTTTAAGATTTTTTTCGAAAAATTATCCAGAACATATTAATGTAATACAGCATAGATATGAATAGATGGAATATAGGAGGGTTAATTTAATGGCAACCGTCAGCTTATGTATGATAATAAGAAATGAGCAAAGCGTTCTCGAACGTTGTTTGGAAAGTGTGAAGAATGCAGTTGATGAAATCATTATAGTAGATACGGGAAGCAGCGACGCTACTAAGGACATTGCTGCACGATATACGGATAAAATTTACGATTTTGAGTGGATAGACGATTTTTCGGCCGCCAGAAATTATTGTTTTTCCAAATCAACTATGGAATTTGCTATGTGGATGGATGCTGATGATTATTTCACAGACGATCAACTTATAAAATTTATTGAGTTAAAAAATTCCATACCTGATAATGCAGATGTTATTATGACGCGATATTGTGCAGTTATTAATGACAGTGCGGATTTTTACTTTTACAGAGAAAGAATGTTCCGTAATACAATTGATTATAAATGGGTAGGACGCGTGCATGAATCCGTTGCTCATAATGGAAGATTATATTATGCAGATATATCAATCATGCATAAATCAGCTAAAACCAGTTATTCAAAAAGAAATCTGAATATTTATGAAAAGCAGATAATGGATGGAGAAGAGCTATCTGTTCGTGATATGTTTTATTTTGGAAGAGAGTTGTATTATCATGCCTATTATGAAAAAGCATTAATAGTTCTGCATGAATTCATTGATTCAGGCAAGGGCTGGATAGAAAATAATATAGAAGCTTGTAAAATAGCATCATATTGTTATCAGCATCTTGACGGTAAAACAAAAGCGTTGGAAATGCTTACAAAAACTTTTCAGTATGATATTCCCAGAGCTGATATTTGTTGTGAGATCGGAAAAATATTCATGGACTTAAACAAATATGAAGTAGCTGCATTTTGGTATGAAACGGCCTTGAAATCACAGAAAAACGAAAAAAACGGCGGATTCATTTTAAATGATTGTTACGGCTATCTGCCTTGCATACAGCTTTGCGTTTGTTATTATAAATTGGGCGATATTGAAAAGTCTAAGTTATATAATGAAAAAGCGGGCGAGTTTAAACCAAAGTCTGAAGCTTATTTATATAATTTGAAATTCTTTAAAAGCCTTTCTTCGAACCCTTCTTGACTTTGTTGAATATATTATAAATTGAGGCAGTCTAAACAGACGTTTAACTTGTCTTATATAAAATTAAGGAGATATATGCATATGAATTCCAATTGCTACAATAGAAGCAACTGTTGCGCATGGTGCGGCAAACCTGTGGGTAGTTGTAATTGCAGTTGTAATTGTATAGGCCCGACTGGCCCAACAGGTCCAACTGGTCCGGCCGGCGGTCCTACTGGGCCGACAGGCCCCACAGGACCTATCGGTCCTACTGGCTGGATCGGCCCGACAGGTCCCACAGGTCCTACAGGTCCGACTGGGGCAACGGGTGCTACAGGAATGGGTCTTGATACAGTGGTAAGTTTTTCACCGTGTAATCAATATTCTTACGGTACTATGGTTTATTATAATGGAGCTCTTTATATGGTGAATAGAAATAATCCTGTCGGAATCCCCGGGATGTCGCCGGATTATAGTTTAGTCACTGTAACAGGCTCGGCGGGAGCTACCGGCGCAACGGGAGCAACGGGTCCCACTGGCCCCACAGGTCCCACCGGCGCAACGGGTGTGGGTGCTACAGGCCCGACGGGAGCCACCGGCGCAACCGGTCCTTCGGGCGGCGCTACTGGACCAACGGGAGCAACAGGCCCTACAGGAGCAACCGGACCTACCGGGGCAACAGGGGCTACAGGTCCCACGGGAGCGACAGGAGCGACAGGAGCAACCGGTCCAACAGGAGATACAGGAGCGACGGGAGCAACCGGTCCTACAGGGGAAACAGGAGCGACAGGCGCAACCGGTCCTACAGGGGAAACAGGAGCGACAGGAGCAACCGGTCCAACAGGAGATACAGGAGCGACAGGAGCAACCGGTCCTACAGGGGAGACAGGAGCGACGGGAGCAACCGGTCCTACAGGGGAAACAGGAGCGACAGGAGCAACCGGTCCTACAGGGGAAACAGGAGCGACAGGAGCAACCGGTCCAACAGGAGATACAGGAGCGACGGGAGCAACCGGTCCCACAGGAGAAACAGGAGCGACAGGAGCAACTGGTCCTACGGGAGAAACAGGAGCAACCGGCGCAACCGGTCCTACGGGAGAAACAGGAGCAACCGGCGCGACAGGTCCCACAGGCCCGACCGGTACTGTAACAGCTGCAGCTGCTGTAAACGATGCAACAGGAACGGGTGATATAGTTACTCAATTTAATCAGCTTTTAGCAAATATGCGTACAGCAGGTCTGCTCAGCAATTAATAATATAACGGCGGCGTTTTTACGCCGCCTCGTATTTAATTATTATAGTTTTATTAACGGCATAATCCTTGAATTAATATGCGGTGTATAATATAATTCAGTTAATATAAATTGGGAGGCTTTTTGTTGGAAAAGATAAGAAAACCTCAATTAGCAACTGATTATTATCAATTAAGCGCAGGCAACGTTTATAAGATCAGCGGTTTGGAAAACAAGACAGCAGTATTTGATTTATTTATACGAAAAAACCCGTTTGAAGGCGGGTATACGGTATTTGCCGGATTAGAACAAATCATTGAATATATTCAAAATTTGTCATTCTCCGGCGAAGACATAGATATGCTCAGAAAAAATCATCCTGAGATGTCCGATGAATATCTTGAATACCTCCGAGAATTAAAATTTGAAGGCGATATCCATGCAGTAAGAGAAGGAACAATAATATTTCCTCAGGAACCGATTATCAGAATAAAAGCGCCTTTAATACAAGCTCAGCTTATAGAAACTTCTTTGCTTACCATTGTAAATCATCAATCATTAATTGCCACAAAAGCTTCGCGTGTGCGTACTTCTGCGGGAAGTGATGTTGTACTTGATTTTGGTATGCGGAGAGCTCATGGCATGGAGGCTGGATTATACGGCGCGCGCGCTGCGATAATAGGCGGCTGCAACGGTACAAGCAATGTTGAAGCGGAATACCGTTTTGGGATTGTATCAAAAGGGACTATGCAGCATGCATTTATAATGAGTTTCAAAGACGAATATGAGGCGTTCGAGGCATTTGCCAAATATAATCCGAATAATGTTATTCTTCTTATAGATACATATGATACGCTTGCGAGCGGGGCTGTAAATGCGATCAGACTTTTTGATAAACTGCAAAAAGAAGGCAAGCTCAAAGGAACATATGGTGTGCGTCTTGATTCCGGTGATTTAGCATACCTTACCAAAAAAGTAAGAGAAATGTTTGATAAAGCAGGCCATAAAAACGCCAAAATAAGCGCTTCGTCGGATTTAGATGAATTTCTAATAGCGGATCTTAAAGCTCAGGGCGCAAAAATAGATATGTGGGGTGTCGGTACAAAGATGATCACAGCTTATGATTGTCCTGCTTTGGGGGGCGTTTATAAGATGAGCGAGATCATAGATGAGGACGGGACTAAACATTATCGCATGAAAATTTCCGATGATCCTTTCAAAATAACGAATCCCGGATGTAAAAAAATCTATCGGCTTTATAATAAGTCTACAAATAAAGCTGAGGCGGATCTTATAACTTTAGATGACGAAGTTATAGATGAAAACAAACCTCTCAAAATATATCATCCGTTTTTTTCATTCAAGCAGCGGGTATTGGATAATTTTTATGCAAAAGAGCTATTGGAATGTATATTTGAAAAAGGAAAGCTTGTATATGATTCTCCTGATATCAAAGAAATATCCGATTACCATGCTTCAGAAAAGGGAACTTTTTGGGAAGAATATATACGCTTTATCAATCCAAGTGAATATCATGTAGATATATCAGATAAACTGTATGATATAAAAAAGCAGTTTATAAAAGAACATACCAAAAAGCAGAGGATATAATGAGAAAAAAAGTTGGAATAATTTTTGGAGGCAAAAGCGGTGAGTACGCTGTCTCGTTGAAAAGCGCATATAATGTAATTAAGGCGATTGATAAGAACAAATACGAATTAACGCTTATAGGCATCAATACTTCTGGGCAATGGAAGCTTTATAACGGAGATATAGAAAACATTATAAATGATACATGGCAGAATGATGAGTCATGTGTAAATATGAATTTATCTTTATTTAATGACCCTGTAATTGATGATATAGACATATTCTTTCCGGTTCTTCACGGAACCTTTGGGGAGGACGGAACTATACAAGGTCTTTTTGAAATGCTGAATAAACCTTATGTTGGTTGCGCAGTAACCGCTTCGGCAGTATGTATGGATAAAATAATATCAAAACATATATGTAAAAGCGTTGGTATCCCCATTACAGACTATTGCGAGTTTGATGAAGAATCATACAAAAAAGATACTGTTGACATAATTAATAAGTGCTGTAATATGGGTTTTCCGTTGTTTGTAAAGCCTGCAAATTTAGGCTCAAGCGTAGGTATTACAAAGGCATGCGACAACACCTCGTTATTAAAGGCAATAGATGAGGCTTTGAAGTATGATAACAGGATAATTATAGAAAAGGCCGTTGACGGAGCGGAGATAGAAGTTGCTGTGCTGGGGAATGAAGATGCAAAAGCTTCGGTATGCGGCATGATTAAACCATGTAAGGAATTTTATGATTATGAAGCAAAATATTTATCAGGCAATAAATCAGAGACAATAATTCCGGCGCCCATTGATGATGAAATATCTGAAAAAATACGCAAGCTTGCCGTTAAGGCTTTTAAGGCGCATAATTGTTCAGGTCTTTCAAGAGTGGATTTTTTTCTGGAAAAAAATACGAATCGAATTATTCTTAATGAATTAAATACACTTCCGGGATTTACGGATATAAGTATGTATGCTATGCTTTGGGCTCAAAGCGGTATAAGTTATGTTGATTTGATAGACGATCTTATAGCATTGGGGTTTGATCGTTATGATAAGCGCAGCAGACTGAGTTTTAAAAAATTATAAAGATGGTAAAAAAATGTACGGCAGACAAAAAATTACAGAATATCTTTCAAGTATTATCAAATCGGCTTTTGAAAATATTTCCGGAGCGGACAATATTTCGCCAAGTATTCAGATAGAAACTCCCAAAGAAGAGCGCAACGGCGATTTTTCTACTAATATCGCTATGAAATATTCGAAAGCTCTTGCTATGAATCCAAGACAACTTGCTGATCTCATAGTCGAAAATATAGGCAATGATCATAAATATATAAGCAAAGTTCAGGTGGCAGGAGCAGGTTTTATTAATTTTTATATGAATAATGACTGGCTGTATGATGAGCTTGATATAATATTAAGCGAAAAATATGCATACGGACAAAATAAACTTGCGGAATCCAAAAGGATTAATGTTGAATATGTCAGCGCTAATCCGACAGGGCCTTTGCATATAGGAAATGCAAGGGGAGGCGCTGTGGGAGACGCTCTTGCCAATATATATAAATGGGCAGGATGGGAATGTGAAAAAGAATTCTATCTCAACGATGCAGGCAATCAGATAAAAAAGTTTGCACAATCACTGTCCGCAAGATATATGCAGTTATATCAAGAAGATTATCCTTTTCCTGAGGATGGCTACCGAGGGGAAGATATTATACTTATTGCAGAAAATTATAAAGAGCTGTTTGCAGATAAATTATTAAATGTTCCTGACTCGGTCAGAGAAGCTGAACTTGCTGATTTTGGCCTTAAAATAAATATCGACAATATGAAAAAAGTATTAGATCAATACGGCGTTGCATATGATACGTGGTTTAAGGAATCTGATTTGCATAATTCGTCTGCTATTGATGATATTGTGACAATATTAACTGAAAACGGCGCTACATACGAAAAGGACGGAGCGCTGTGGTTTAAAGCCACGGATTATGATTGCGAAAAAGATGAAGTCCTGATAAGGCAAAACGGCGTGCCGACTTATTATCTTGCTGATATAGCTTATCATTTTAACAAATTATCAGTGCGCAATTTTGATCTTGCTGTTGATGTGTGGGGCGCTGATCATCATGGGCATGTACACAGGATGAAAATGGCTCTTAAGGCAGCAGGCATTGATCCCGAACGTTTGCACATCGTGCTTATGCAGCTTGTTCGCCTTGTAAAAAATGATGAAGCTGTAAGGATGTCAAAGCGTAAAGGCGAAATAGTTACATTGGATGAACTTATAGAAGATGTTGGCGTCGATGCTGCTCGGTTTGTATTCAATTCTTACGCTCCGAGCACGCATATGGATTTTGATTTGGATTTAGCTATTAAGCAATCAAGCGAAAATCCCGTATTTTATGTTCAATATGCTTATGCAAGAATGTGTTCTATTTTGGAAGCGGTGGAAATTACCGATATTTTGCCTGATTTTGTATTGCTTAATTCTAAACAGGAAATCGCTTTATTAAAACGTATGGCTGATTTTTCAACTCAAATTGAACTTTCGGCAAAAGAGTTTGACCCATCAAGAATGACAAAATATGCGTATGACCTTGCTTCGGATTTCCACAGCTTTTATAATGCATGTCGTGTAAAATCGGAAGATGAAGTTTTGACAGTTACAAGGTATCGGCTTTTGGAAGGCTGTCGTTATATTTTAAAAAATACTCTTGATATATTGGGCGTAAGCGCTCCGCAAAAAATGTAACTGAAAAATGACTGTTTTAAAACAGTCATTTTTTAATAGTGCAGCTATATCTTAATTGCTGATAATATATCGCTTATGCTGTCATGTATTACGAGATTTGCCCTGTGATCATAAACAGTTGTGCTTTTGTTTAGCAAAACGAGTTTGTCAGCGTTGTAACAGTTTATAAGACCGGCGGCAGGATATACGGTAAGCGAGGTTCCTCCGATGATTAGCATGTCGGCCTTCCTTATGTATTCTCTGGATTCATCTAAAACGTTCTGATCGAGAGCTTCTCCATATAGTACTATATCGGGCTTTATTAATCCTCCGCAGGTACATTTAGGAATATTTTCACTTTGCAATACATAGTTGATATCATATTCTTTTGAACAATTTATGCATTTGTTTCTGTATACGCTTCCATGAAGTTCTAAAACTTTTTTACTGCCTGCTGCTTGATGCAGATTGTCAATATTCTGAGTAATTACAGCTTTAAGTTTTCCCTTTTTTTCAAGCTTGGCCAGGGCAATATGCGCCTTATTCGGCTTAGCGTTTGGGAACAGCATTTTGTTTTTGTAAAATTCATAAAATAAGTCTGTATGTTCATAAAAAAACGTATCGCTGAGTATGGTTTCCGGATGATATTCGTATTCTTGTTTATATAAGCCATTCGCACTGCGAAAGTCAGGTATGTTACTTTCAGTTGATACGCCTGCGCCTCCGAGAAAAACTATATATTCGCTGCTATCGATCATATTTTGCAAGATGTCTATCTTATTAATATTATCCATGAGTTATCCTTTTTTATTTAATTATAGCACATAAATATTTTTTTCATGAAAGCAACAATAAAATCTATAAATTCAATACTTATAGATATATCTTTACGTTTTGATAAAATAGCAAGTAGATAAATAATGTGTTATAATACCAATAAATGAAAGACTATAAAACTGTCCTGCAAACATTCGAAACGGAAATTCAAATTAAGAAATCTTTGTTTATAGCACGGATTTCTTCCGCTGAAAATGAAAATTACGCTTTGGATATGCTCAGCGCTGCGGCAAGCAGCGACCCGAAGGCTACGCATATATGCTATGCGTATATTCTCAAAACCAAAGGGGCAAACAGGGAAAAATTTTCCGATGCCGGAGAACCTCAAGGCACTGCCGGAAAGCCGATATTATCTGTTTTAAATCATAATGAATTGACAAATGTTATACTGACTGTAACTCGTTATTTCGGAGGTATAAAGCTTGGGGCCGCAGGACTTGTAAGGGCTTATATGCAAAGCGCCGAATCTGTTATACAGAAAGCGCAGATAGTTATCCGGAAGTATTGCATAAAATCGGATATTCTTTGCTCTTACTCGGATTACGGCAAATTAAAAAATTATGCTTCAGAAAAAGATATTCCTATCAGCGGAATAGAGTTTGCGCAGGATGTGCATATGGGCCTGCTTATACCTTATTCGTATTACGATAAAATCAGCAGAGAAATATCAGAAATTACAAACGGGAGAGTAACGGCGAAAAAACGCTGTGCAGAATACGTAACTTTTGTGGAGAATACTAAGACATGATAGATTTTTTATGCGGTTCAATACAAGATATAAATGATAAAGGAATTGTGTTGTCAGTTGCCGGTATAGGTTTTATGATCAATTGTTCGGCTCATACGATAGATGAACTTGGATCTTTGGAGCATGATGTAAAAGTATATACATATTTATCAGTCAGTGAAAACGGTATAGCTTTGTACGGTTTTTCTTCAAAAGAGGAAAGGGAAGTTTTTTTGAAACTTATAGGCGTTTCCAAAGTTGGACCTCGAGTAGCTTTAAATATATTATCTTGTTTTACTTCGCAGCAGCTTATTGCCGCTGTGGTTTCATCAGATATCAAGGCTCTTACGAGAGCTAACGGAGTGGGTAAAAAAATGGCTGAAAGCATTGTATTTGCTCTTAAAGACACATTCGGTAATGAAGATATTTATGTAATAGCCAATGCTTCTGAGTTACCGAATGATGCAAGAGCTGAAGCTGTTATGGCTCTTAATGCACTCGGCTTCGATAGTTCGTATTCTTCAATGCTTGTCAGCGCTGTATATAACCCTGAATTGTCGTGCGAAGAAATAATAAAAGAAGCATTAAAAATATCTAGTAAATAAACAGGTTGAAATGGGCAAAAGAATTATAACTTCAAATGAAATAAAATCAGATCTCGAAATAGAACAAACATTAAGACCGTCGTATCTTATTGACTACGTAGGGCAGGAGAACGTTAAAAAAAGATTGTCGATATTTATTCAAGCGGCTAAAGAACGAAGCGAAGCGCTTGATCATGTGCTCCTTTATGGCCCGCCGGGCCTTGGCAAGACAACGCTTTCTCATATAATAGCCAATGAATTAGGCGTAAATATCAAAATTACCAGCGGTCCCGCAATAGAAAAACCCGGTGATCTGGCTGCAATTCTTTCTTCATTGAAAGCAAATGATGTCCTTTTTATAGATGAGATACATCGACTAAATAAAGTGGTGGAAGAAGTTCTTTATCCGGCTATGGAGGACTATGCGCTCGATATTATAATAGGGAAGGGTTCGGGATCACGCTCGATAAGATTGGATTTGCCGCCTTTTACTCTTATAGGGGCGACAACTCGAACAGGTCTTATATCTTCTCCTCTTAGAGACAGATTTGGAATCATCAACCGTTTGGAGATGTATACTGATGAAGAACTTACGCGAATAGTTAAGCGCAGTGCCGGTATATTGAATATAAGCATAGAAGATGACGGAGCTCAAGAGCTTGCGCGACGCTCTCGCGGTACTCCGCGAATTGCTAACCGTTTTTTAAAAAGAGTAAGAGATTATGCTCAGATAAAAAATGAAAGTATAATTACGCGCCGGCTTTGCGCTCAGGCGTTGAATCTTCTCGAAGTGGATGATAAAGGCCTTGATAAAAATGATTTATTGCTTCTTGAAACTATTATACATAAATTTTCAGGAGGACCTGTTGGCCTTGAGACGTTAAGCGCTGTGGTAGGCGAAGAAAAAGAAACTATTGAAGATGTGTATGAGCCATATTTAATGCAAATGGGTTTTATTCAGCGCACTCCTCGCGGCCGTATTGCAACTCCTAATGCTTACAAACATTTTAATTTGCCATATCCTATAAAACCTGACCAGAAAGAGTGCCGCAGTGAAGACGAGTGATTTTGATTATTATTTACCCGAACACCTTATAGCTCAAACCCCAACAGAAGACAGGAGCGCATCGAGACTTTTGGTGGTGCATAGAGATACGGGTAAACTTGAAGATAAATATTTTTATGATATTTTGGAATATCTTGAAGAAGGCGACTGCCTTGTATTAAATAATTCAAAAGTAATACCTGCTAGATTGTACGGAGTAAAAGAATCTACAGGCGCTAATATCGAAATATTGTTGCATAAAAATATGGGCGATGACGTTTGGGAAGTCATGGCAAGGCCGGGCAAGCGTCTCAAAGAAGGTACAATTATATCTTTTGGCGATGAACTCAAAGCGAAGGTGCTTTGCAAAAAAACAGACGGTTTGATAGATGTGAGATTTTATTATGACGGCATATTTTGGCAGATAATAGATAAAATCGGCAATATGCCGTTGCCTCCTTATATTAAAGAAAAACTTAATAATAAAGACCGGTATCAGACTGTGTATGCGCGTTATGAGGGTTCTGCGGCAGCGCCTACTGCCGGACTGCATTTTTCAAAAGAACTGTTGGAAAAAATCAAACTCAAAGGCGTAAAAATAGTATTCGTTGTGTTACATGTAGGGTTAGGTACATTTTTACCTGTAAGCGCGGATGATGTCAGTGAGCATGTCATGCATTCTGAGTTTTACAGTATTACACAGCAAGCGGCAAATATAATCAATCAAACTAAAGAAGAAGGCCGCAGAGTAATATCAGTTGGAACGACCGTTGTAAGAACTTTGGAAAGTTCTGCAAAACGTAATGGAGGTAAGGTTGCTGCGGAAAGTTGCGAAACGGATATATTTATCTATCCGGGATTTAAATATGAGGTGACAGACGCATTAATTACCAATTTTCATTTGCCGAAATCTACTCTCATTATGCTTGTAAGCGCGTTTTATAATAAAGAGAAAGTTTTGGAAATGTATAAATACGCCGTTGAAAAGCAATATAGATTTTTTAGTTTTGGAGACGCAACCCTAATAATATGAACCCCGTTTTTTTAAGAGGATTTCTTCATTGACAGAAACAGAAAAAGAGCCAAAAACCCCTGATTTTATGCGAGTTTTGGGCTCTTTTGGGTTTTGATATGTGTTGTGTGGATATCGATCAAATTTGGGGTGCATGGCGTATGTGAATGCGTTTTTTATGATTGGAAAAGCGGGATTTTTACAAAAATTTTATGCATAAAATGCAAATGTATATGCATAATTATGCATAAAATCTGGAGGGATAACACCCTCCTGATTAACGCACAAAATGATGCACATACTCATTCTCATCAATGAAATGGATTGCTGAGATCTCTCCATCTACTACATCAATTCTACTTATTATGTTCGCTAGAAAATGTTTTAATTCATAAAAGGGAATTTCATGAAATGTCTTATTAAAAACAATGGTATTGCAGGACAAAAGCTTATATTTCAAGAAGAACTGATAAGTTTCATCCAGAAATCCAATTTTTATTGGAGCATTTGAGTATTATAAACTTGATATTTCTATTATTTGTCGTTGTATTCTTGCGTTGATTTGATTTTTTTCATTCTGGTACTCAGCCGCCGAAAAATCAGAATCCTTATAGCTATATAAGTGATCAAGTTTTTCTAAAGCACGCTCTTCGATCTGGATGTCAAACCTTAAAGATTGAAGTTTTTTGCATCGAATTCATTTGGAAAATTATGAACGAACGGTTGCTTTTTCTTTGGAAATTTTATCTCCAGTTTAAAATTGGAGATAAAATTTGTGTTATGATGATTCATAGAAACTTCAGAAACCTTAAAGAAGAATGTGTGTTGAGATGACTATTAAACTTCGCCTATTTCTCTCTAATATCCTGATGATCGTCGTTCCGGCGGTGATATCCTGCCTGGCGGCCGTCCTATGTTTTGGCTTGGCCTGGCTGATACTGCCCGGCGGCGGTTTGAGACTGGAGGGTGGCGAAGATATGCTGAAAATGGGCCGCATGGTGTCAGAGCAATTTCAGGAGTTGGTAACAGAGTATCCGGATAGCTGGCGAGAACAGACGAATGAGCTGGAAGCGCTGACCGATTCCAGTTTCCTGCGTATTATCGTGGAACAGGACGGAGAAGTGAGCTACTATGCCGGGGATGATCACGCCTCAGATAGGAGTCTGGCGCAGGCAGCGCTGTCTGTTCAGGAACCGGAGGTCATGGTCAGCGTAGGGGATCGCAGCGTCTATCTTATCCGTCTGGAGGAGGGCGGTTCCTCTTGGACGCTGTACCTGTTCGGCACCCACTTTGATACCTCTGTTAAGGATTGGAAGGTGGCGGCGGTTCTGGCAGCGTTGATTCTGCTGCTCGTTGTAATCTTTACCATCGCAATGACCAACCGTTTTCTCACCCGGTTCGTGGTCCGCAAAATCGAAGGCCCTCTGGATCTGCTGAGTGAGGGGGCTCGCCGGCTGGGCGAGGGCGACCTGGATTACCGGATATTCTATGCCGGCAAGGATGAGTTCGCGCCGGTGTGCGCCGCTTTCAATGAGATGGCCGCCCGGCTGAAGGAATACGTGGAGCGAACCCGTCGGGATGAAGAGAGCCGCAAGGAACTGCTGGCAGGCATCTCCCACGATCTGCGTTCCCCGCTTACCTCCATCCGTGCATATGTGGAGGGCTTGCTTGCCGGCGTGGCGGACATATGATCTGGGAGGACTTGCGTTTCGCGGCATGGCCTGGTCAAATAACAGCGATTACTGGACGCAACGGGGCAGGGAAGACTACTTTAGCAAAGATTATTGCGGGGCTTGAGCGCCCTTCCCGTGGAGATATCTGTATCTGCGGCCGGAGATCTTCCACAGCGCAGAGACGATTTCATTGTTGGTACAGTTCCAATGATACAGGCACGCAGTTTTTTACAAACAGCGTCTCTGAAGAGCTTCTTCTGGGACTTAAAAAAACGGAAATTGTTCTGGAACGTGCCAGGGAGCTTTTGAAGCAGTTTGCTTTGTACGAGTACAGGAATGCCCATCCCGCCATTTTGTCTGGAGGGCAGAAGCAGCGGCTTTCTATTGCCTGTGGCATCATTTCAGGAAGAGAAATTCTACTTCTGGACGAGCCTACTTCCGGTTTGGACGGCGGGAATATGAGGATTATAGCGGATGCGCTCCGGCACGAGACAGATAAAGGGAAAACAGTGCTGGTTATAACGCATGATGAAGATTGGAGATTGTATCTCCAAATATAAAAAGTTTTCGCCAATTTAAATATCGCACGACGGGCTTTTAAGCTCGTCGTGCGATATTTTATTTATGAAAGAAACTCAAGAAGTTGCTGTATATTTTTCTTTCCGAATGTTACCTGTTCTCCGCCATTGACAACCAGGCATGGTACACTCATCACCTGGTATTTGTCTCTCAGATCAGGGAAGTGGTTCAAATCATACACCTGTGCTGTAATATTCGGATTTTCCGCTGCAATGCGCTGGGCCGCGGTAACCATCTCTGGGCACATAGTGCAGGATAGTGATACCAACACCTGAAGATCCACAGGCTTTTGTATCTTTTGGATTGCGGCTATTATTTCTTCGTCCAATGCCTGACCAGGCCCAGCAGCATTATAAAGACTCAGAACGAATGAAGTGAACTCATGGCCGCCGGGAACTCCATGGAAAGAAAGACCTGTCCAACTCCCGTCCGCCCGGCATACACGTACGCAGGGAAGATGGTCTTCGTCAGCGGCGTCGCCGATTTCCACTGACAGCTTACTGCTCTGAATTGCCATCTCATCCATGTATCGCCGCAATTCGTTAGAAATCGGCGTGGCGTCAAGATATAGCCGTAAAATCAGAGGAGACGCCATCCGTTCGAATACCGTATTGAGTTGCGAAAGCATATCTCCTGTGAACAGGCTGCCGTCTGACTTTGCTAAAGCCTCTGCCTTTTCCTCTTGGACTGTAGGAAATTGTGGGTGCAGTCCGGTTTTTTCCTGCATGGCGGAGCACAGCCGTTCCAACTCTGTGGCAGCAAGTGCGCCCTCGCCTACAGCTGTGACTACTTGCCGCAGAGGCTTTACGCAAACATCCCCTGCGGCATACAGACCACTCGCCGTGGTTTTCTGGTTCCGGTCAGTAAGAATGTAACCATGCTCATTCATCTTTGCCAGTCCTCTCACGATCTGAGTTGCCGGCTCGTATCCAGCGAAAACGAACACGCCGAAGCTGTTACCGTCTGCAGGCTGATATATTGTCACCTGACCAGTCTTTGTGTTGCGATAGCGAAGGCGTCGCAGGGCAGTGTCCCCGGAAACCTCTTCCACAACCGTATTAGTGAGAACTGTGATCTTCTCATGGTTTCGAGCGGTATTTGCAGCGGACTGAGCGCATCTGAAATTCTCCCCTCTAATCAGGATAGTTACATGGCGTGCATATTTGGTGAGAAATACGCTCTCCTCAGCGGCGGCAAAGCCTCCTCCCACCACAAAAATGTCTTTGCCAGTGAAGAATTCTCCGTCGCAGGTGGCGCAGTAAGCAACTCCCCGGCCGCGAAACTTTTCTTCGCCCTGGAAACCCGCCATGCGAGGATGGGCGCCGGTTGCCAGCAGGGCTCCAAAGCACTTCATCTCTCCACGGTTGGTACGGACAATTTTTACATCGCCGTCCAGGTCAAGACCTGTAACCTCAGCTAAGAGAAATTCCGCGCCGAAGGATTCCGCTTGTTTTCGCATAGTTTCCGTGAGAGCTGCTCCACTGGTTCGTTCCACTCCGGGGTAGTTGACTATCTCAGAAGTTATAGTTATTTGACCACCGAAATGCTCCTTCTCTACGACTATAACCCGGTAGTGGGCGCGAGCCAGATAGAGAGCGGCTGTAAGACCCGCTGGCCCGCCGCCTATAATCACCACATCGTAGAAGTTTTCCATCTGCTCCATAGCTTACAGTTGGCCCACAAGATCTAGGCTGGGTTTCAAAGTCTCGGCTCCGGGTTTCCATTTGGCCGGGCAAACCTCGTCCCCATGTTCCGCCACAAACTGGCAGGCCTGAACTTTGCGCAGCAGTTCGTCTGCATTGCGGCCTACATTGCCGGCGTTGACTTCATATGCCACAATTTTCCCTTCTGGATTGACAATGAAACTGCCACGCTCTGCAATACCATCGGTTTCAATATAAACTTCAAAATCCTTTGCCAGGCAATGAGTCGGGTCAGCTAACATGGGGTAGCGGATCTTTTGAATACGCTCGGAAGCGTCATGCCACGCCTTGTGGACAAAGTGAGTGTCGCAGGAAACAGAGTAAATTTCACAACCAATGGTCTGGAATTTTTCATATAGATTGGCCAAATCCTCCAGCTCTGTGGGGCACACGAAGGTAAAGTCCGCAGGATAGAAGAAAAACACGCTCCACTTTCCCAGTACATCCGCCTTTGTCACAGTACGGAAGGCGTTATTCTGATAACATTGCACAGAAAATTCGGCAATTTCTTTTTGAATCAAAGACATCGTCTACACTCCTTCATATATATTAGTTAGCAATAGCTAACTAATATTATTATATAAGAATAAAGCAGAGACGTCAAGTAAAGACTCCCGGTTGACAGCCTAAAATGCAAATGATATACTTAGTTAGCATAAGCAAACTATATAAAAGGGCGCTGTATAAGGAATCCGTTGATCAAAATAATCCGCAAGATACTGACAATTTATTTGTTTGGCTGCAAGCTGTGATTCCATCAGTGTATCCCAAATTGTCAATAAAATATAAAACAATACCTTTCTATAATGCCAAATGTGGATTGAAAGGAGAGACGTCGATGAAATACACAAGCTGTGAAATATTGCTGTGGCGTGTCATGATCAATAGCATGGAGCGCAGTGCCGTTCGATGCGGTGCTGCGTTAGACCGTCGGATCTGGCGGAAGAAAACCAAACAGTTCTGCAGGGAGATTATTGCCCGAACCGCGGATATCGGCTCCGTGAAGGAGAATTACCTTCGCATGAGCTTGTCCGGAGGCGCGCTGTGGATTGCAGGATGGAAAGCCTCAGAATGCCGCATGGATACCCAAGCCTTTTCGGACATGGTATCTGCTTGCATGAACACCAGAATCATGAGACTGGCCTTTTCTTCCAAGTCGCCTTTTTCGGAAAAGGCTCAGCAAAAGCGTCTGGAATCGGCCAGACGCACCAACGCCATCAAAAGCCCCATGAACTGGAACGTAGAGGTTCTTTTGGGCCGTGACGTGGAGGAAATTACCATTCTCTACCATCGCTGTGGTTTGTACGAACTGGGGCGGCAAGAGGGTTGCCAGGAGTTGGTGCCATATATGTGCCAGAGTGATTTTATCAGCGTGAACCATATGGGTGGACGGTTGTACCGGACGCAGACTTTGGCGGAAGGCGGAAGCTGCTGTGATTTCTATATTTGCAAAAAGGATTCGCGCTGGGATCAGGAGCGGCAGAAAAACATCTGAGGGAAGAAGGGAGATGATCTTATGAAAGAAGCTCAAATACAACAGAAAAAAATTCGTCTCGGTACTCACGGGGAAAACGGATTCTTGAACCTGTTGCTGACGTGTGGTCATGTCCAGTAGATATTTCCGGCACAAGCTATACTTTCAAAGCGTGAACGAAACAATACGCACTGCAATGGCTGCTTTTGATATGTGCGCTGATAGCGGCGGCTCAAGCGGGACTGGTCTGAGTGTCAGTTACTCAGCGGCGGGAATAAAGTGCGTTATTAAGAGAGCGTCATGGGGATAGGATTAAGACGTGACTGGCACTATCGTGAAATCGCAATTGAGGAGTTTGGTGTGCGTACCCCAGTTATCGGACTGGTCATAAATTTTATCCTGTTTCGGATTTTGTACCGCAAAAGCCGGAACGGATTTCGGAAGAAGAGTTTAGGAGGAAACCGTAATGTCTGAATTTGGTATCGTGGAAGATACGTTGTTTATACCAATGGCGGGCAGAATATATGCAAGTGAAAATTGTCCGAAGATTTTATATGACGAAAAAGCCTTGGCTTTGAAGGAAAGGCTCCCTATGAAGCTGCTGGAGCAGGGAAAACAGAGCCAATACACCTTGGTAGCTTCGGCTTCTCGTTCAGCCAACATGGATCGTTGTATACGAAAATTTCTGCTGAAGAATCCGGAGGGCATTATCGTTCAGCTCGGTTGTGGGTTGGAAACAACTTACTACCGCTGCGGCGGAGAAAACCGCTGGTATGCTGTAGATCTGCCTAATGTCATCGACTATCGAACGAAGTTACTGCCTCAACCAGAGAGAGAAACTTATCTTGCCGAAGACGCTTTTTCAGAGAATTGGCTACAGCAGGTGCGCGCCGAAAACCCTGAGGCGCCGCTGCTTATAACAGCGGGAGGTTTGTTTCATTATTTTGAAGAGGAGAAGGTTTTAGAGTTATTGCGGCTGATGGGACGCTTTGGAGACGTGGAACTGATTTTTGACACTGTGAACAAGCGTGGCATGGCTATGCTGCAGAAAAAATATATGAAGCAGATAGGCCATGGTGAGGCGCGAATGTTCTTCTATGTGGACTCCGCATCTGATCTGGCTGTGAAGCTCGGCATTGCGGCCGAGGCCATTACTGAGAAGCCTTATTATCAGCATATTTCTAAAAAGGGGCTGAATCTTTCAACCCGAGTTAGTATGACGGTTTCCGATCAATTCGGGATGGTGAAGATGGTGCATATTCAAATGGGAAAAGAAGTGCGAAATCCATGACCTTACGTGATTGATTGACAAAATGACATAATAATTGTACTATTAAATAGTTGTTAGTGATAGCTAACTACATTATTCAAAAGGAGGGGTAATATGTTCAAGATAACTATCAAAATTGATGGAATGATGTGCGGAATGTGCGAGAGTCATATCAATGATGCTGTGCGTCGTGCTTTTAATATTAAAAAAGTAACTTCTTCGCATAAAAAAGGAGAAACAATAATAATCAGTGACACAGATATAAAAAAAGATGAAATCGAACAGGCTTTAAAATCAACCGGTTATCGTATTTTGTCTGTTGATTCATCGGTTTATGAAAAAAAAGGCTTATTTGGAATGCGCTGATTTGAAAATAAAGTTTTGTTATTATAAAAACCGTAAATAGTACGGTTTTTTTTATTTGCTTGAATATAAAAATTTTCAGCAGTAGATTTTTTGCTTCACGTATGAATTTTTTATGATATTATATACAAATAAAACATCATCTAAAACAGGAGGGTAATGTATGTTGTGGTTAGCCATACCGGTTTTAATTATATTGTTTTTGATAATAATTATTATACGCACAGCTATGTTCAAGCCCAAAAAACAAAATGCAATAGAAATTTTTGAAGTCAATATTGATGAAGAAAGAGCAATCACGAATTTGGCCGAAATGCTCAAATGCAAAACAGTTTCATACAACGATGAAACATTGATAGACAAAAAGGAATTTGAAAAGTTTGAACATAAGCTTAAGCAGATGTATCCTAAAGTACATAAAAATCTATCCTTTGAAAAAATAGGTAAAACAGGGCTTTTATATCATTGGAAAGGCAAAAATGACAAGAATCCTACCGTATTTATGGCGCATTATGATGTTGTTCCGGTTGACGAAGCTGCGTGGGAAAAGCCTGCATTTGAAGGTATTATCGAAGACGGAGTTTTGTGGGGCAGGGGTGCGTTAGATACTAAAATAACCTTGATGAGCGTAATGGAAAGCGTTGAATATTTGCTTGATAAAGATTTTACACCTCAAAACGATATATATTTAGCGTTTTCCGGCGATGAAGAGATAGCAGGGAATACGGCTCCTGAAATTGTAAGTGTTCTTGAAAAAAGAAAAATAACTCCTGCTCTTGTAGTTGATGAAGGGGGCGCTGTTGTAGAAGATGTATTCCCTGGAGTAAAATCACCTTGTGCGCTTATTGGTATAGGCGAAAAAGGAATGATGGATGCAGAGATTAGGTTTAGCGGACAAGGAGGTCATGCTTCATCACCTCCGCCTCATACACCTGTTGGTTTGCTTGCTCAGGCAGTAGTTAAGATTGAAAACCGCCCGTTTAAGTCACAGCTAACCAAGCCTGTTGCTGAAATGTTTGATACTTTAGGAAGACACTCTTCTTTTGTTTACAGAATGATATTTGCAAATTTATGGTGTTTCAGACCTGTTTTGGACTCAATATGTAAAAAAAGGGGCGGAGAACTGAACGCATTGATGAGAACAACTTGTGCGTTTACAACAATGCAGGGAAGTAATGCGACAAATGTTATACCTACCAGTGCTAAAGTAGGCGCTAATCTTCGTCTTATTGGTGCTGATACAACAGAGTCAGCTCTTGAATATATGAAGGCTGTGGTATCTGACGAACGTTTAACTTTTACTAAAATACACGGTATGAATCCTTCAATTTATTCAAATACAGAAGACAGCAGCTGGGAGAAACTGAAAAAGGCCGTGTCGCAAACGTGGCCGGATGCTATAGTATCGCCTTACTTAATGGTTGCTTGCAGTGATTCCCGGCATTATTGCAGAATAAGCAATAATGTATACCGTTTTTCAGCTATGGCTCTTTCAAAGGAGGAAAGAGGCATGATACATGGTAATAATGAAAGAATACCTTTGCCAACAATAATAAACGCCGTGAAATTTTACATACGCCTGCTTATACAGTGCTAACCGTCATTAATTTACACTTAAAAATCCTCTAAAGTTTTGTTGAATTCGCGCGGAGTATTCATATTTTCACAATACTCCGCATTTTTTAATATAACCAAGCGATATGTAGGTTCACGTTTCCTCCAATTTTTTACAGATGATAAGGAAGATGATATTTTCTTGTTTTATTTTGCAAACATATTGTCCATAATTAAGCATTCATTTCTTATATTACTATTATTGGCAATAGTGAAAACATAGTCAAAGTATTTTGGGATATAAAAAAGGGGAAAGATATAATATGCTTATAAAAATAAAGCAGCGGCTTTTGGGTCGCTGCTTTATTACTATTTGTTACTGTAAGTTATTATTGTTTTATCGAATTACAGTTTTACAGCTTTGGCTATATTTTCAGTTAAGATGTCAAGATTTTGGATTTGATCATCTTTCAAAGACGATTTAATCGTTATAAAAGGTTCTATATAATCGATATTGGCCATTTCATCAAGGATCTTTTTTATTCCTTTAGCTGCCGCAGGAGCCCATGATCCGTTCTCTATGATAGATACTTTTCTGTTTTGGACATTTAGAGCTTTCATATCATGTATAAGGGCTTCCATAGGAGGATAAATTCCCATATTGTAAGTAGGGGAGGCAATAACAAGCGTGCTTGCTCTGAATATTTCAGATATGATATAGGACATGTGCGTTTTGCTTACATCGAATATCTTTATATTGCTTATACCGTTTTCAGAAAGCTTCACAGCAAGCGTTTCCACGGCGGACGCGGTATGACCATACATGGAAGCATACGCTATTACAACACCCTTTTCTTCAGGTTCATACTTGCTCCAAAGATCATATTTATTAATGAAATAATCAATGTTTTTGCGCCATACAGGACCATGTAGTGGGCAGATCATTTCTATATCCAATCCAACTGCTTTCTTTAAAAGAGCCTGAACTTGAGGGCCATATTTTCCCACTATATTGGCATAATATCTTCTTGCTTCATTCAACAATTCTTTTTCAAAATCTATATCATCGCTGAACAGATTGCCGTTTAGAGCTCCGAATGTACCAAAAGCATCTGCGGAAAACAAAATCTTTGTTAAGTTATCATACGTCACCATCACTTCCGGCCAATGAACCATAGGCGCCATAATGAAGCTAAATGTATGCTTTCCTGTGCATAAAGTATCGCCTTCTTTTACTATAACGGCTCTATTACCAGTTTCAATTTCAAAAAACTGTTTCATCATAGTAAAAGTCATAGCTGTGCCGACAAGCTTCATTTCAGGATAAAGTTCGCAAAGTTCTTCGATAAGAGCGGCATGATCGGGTTCCATATGATTTATGATTAAATAATCTATCGTTCTGCCTTCAAGTGTTCCGTCAAGGTTTTCCATAAATTGTTCTCTGACTGACACATCAGCAGTATCCAGCAAAACCGTTTTTTCGTCTATTACTACATATGAATTATATGATACGCCATAAGGCAATGGAAAAATATTTTCGAACAAGTTCAGCCGTCTGTCATCAGCGCCAATCCAATAGGTGTCGTTTGTGATTTTTCTTTTATATTTCATATAAACTCCTCATTTATTTATTGGTATAAAAAATTATACCACCAGACAGAAAATGGGACAACATAAAGAAGAAATTTCATGTTTATTTTATTTCATTTGTTTTTTTTTATTGACAATAAGCTTTAAATATAGTAATATAGCTAAGCAAGTCGCGAGGTGTAGCGCAGCTTGGCTAGCGCACATGCTTTGGGAGCATGGGGTCGGGGGTTCGAATCCCTCCACCTCGACCAAAGTAAAGCGGGCCTTTAGCTCAGTTGGTCAGAGCAACCGGCTCATAACCGGTTTGTCCGGGGTTCAAGTCCCTGAAGGCCCACCATGCAGAATATAATCGGGTATTAATCCGATATTATATAACCGGAAGGTTTACCCTTCCGGTTATTAATTTATTACTTTGGGACGATTCTTGTATTTTCATTTATTCTGTCGATTGTACCTGTTTTTATTTAGCGAAACGATATGTCGAGCAAAGCCTCGGCTGTTGTTGTATATCAAATATGCCATTCACGCGCTCAAGCGTTACTGTGATTTTGTGACAAATGGCTTAAGACAAATCCCCACGCAAAAAAGAAAAGTATAGGTTTAACGGTGGTCTATGTTATATATCATATCACGGAATTGTAAATATTTACATAAGAAAATGAAAACAATAAATTGCTACAAGAAAATTGACAATTTGACAAAATATAAAGAAGCAGATATGACGCTTTCACCGCTATACAGACAGCCGCCCCATGTGGTATGATAAAAATACGGAATAGTGGGGCTGGCTGTCGGAAACGGAGGATTTTATGTTAAGACAAGCCACCCAAAACCTGATTACCGCCC
>CALWKX010000026.1 GCA_944381375.1 uncultured Lachnospiraceae bacterium | reverse complement strand
TCCATATATATCATTTTTATTATAACACGAATTATAGTAATTAAACACTATTTAAATTTTTTGCTATGAGAAAAGCCGTAATTTATGTATAATATTTTTTCGGAGGATAATATGAAAATAGGACTCGTTGGCATGCCGAATGTAGGCAAAAGCACTTTATTTAATGCTCTTACTAAAGCAGGAATACAGGCTGAAAATTATCCGTTTTGTACGATTGAGCCTAATGTGGGCGTGGTAAACGTTCCAGACGTTCGTCTTGATACTTTAAGCAAAATGTATGAAACCTTAAAAAAAACACCTACTAGTGTTGAATTTGTAGATATTGCAGGCTTGGTAAAAGATGCTGGCAAAGGCGAAGGTCTGGGCAATCAATTTTTATCTCACATTAGAAACGTTAATGCTATATTGCAGGTAGTACGCTGTTTTGAAGATGAAAATGTAACTCATGTAGACGGCAGTGTAGATCCCGTCAGGGACGTTGAAACGATCAATTATGAATTGATGTTTTCAGATATTGAAATATTGGATAAGCGGCTTCATGCTGCGAAAAAAAACGCTACGCACGGCAGTAAAGCAGATAAAGCATTTTATGATGTTTTAGTTAAAGCTAAGCAATTACTTTTGAATGGAAGTATGCTTGATGAAACACATTTTAGCAAAGATGAATTTCGGCTTTTGGACGATCAGAATTTGTTAACTACCAAAAAATTTATGTATGTTGCGAATATAGGCGAGGACGATACAACAAAAGACAACATTCATGTATCGAAATTAAGAGAATATATCTCAAGAATATCGCCTTCTTCACAAGTGATACAAATATCAGCCAAAATTGAATCCGAAATAGCTCAGTTACCGGAGGATGAGAAAAATGTTTTTCTGGAGGAATTAGGTCTGGATGAATCCGGACTTGATAAAGTAATCAGAAGTGCATATGCTTTATTGAATTTAATAACTTTTTTCACTGCCGGTAAAAAAGAATGTCGTGCATGGCAGATAGTAAAAGGCACTAAAGCACCTCAGGCTGCGGGTAAAATACATACGGATTTTGAACGTGGATTTATTCGCGCTGAAGTTACAAAATACGAAAAATTAGTTGAGGCAGGTAACGACACCAGAGCGAAAGAACTTGCTTTTACTCGAATTGAGGGAAAAGATTATATTGTGGAAGATGGAGACGTAATATTTTTCAGGTTTAACGTATAGTAAAAGACATTCACGTCAGGAAAGGGCGTCTGTGTCGTAAGAAAATAACTTATAATTGAAACAGCAAAGAGAAGAAGAACTAAATTAAGTTGAGTTGTTCAAGCGAAATGTGCGTTTCGATTTGCTATTTGCCATTGAAAACAGTGCTGTAAAGAGATCTCAAGGTAACGTCGCTATGTATTAATTACAATATATTTCAGAGAAAAAATTTACGTAAAAACTCGGAAATTCTATTGAAAAATTATAGGTTTTACGGTAAAATATATACGTTGAGCAGCTAAATGCGTAAGTCCAGTCAATTGGATTTACGCTTTTTTTTTACTCAAAAAATAGGAGGTATTTTGAAAAATGGAAGAACAAAATAATTCATTTCTTGCTACAGAGAAGGTTGGCAAACTAATGAGCAAATATGCGTTTCCATGCATAATTTCGCTTCTTGTTGGAGCGCTTTATAATATCGTTGACCAAATTTACATTGCTAACGCCGATTATTTGGGTTCCTTCGGTAATGCCGCAAATACGGTTGTTTTTCCGCTTACAGAATTGCTCTCGCAATCGCTGTTATGATCGGTGATGGTTGTTGTGCATTTGTAAGTCTTTGTCTCGGAAAAAGCGAATCAAAAGATGCTTCAAAAAGCATGGGAAATTCTATTATTCTAACATTTATTTTTAGCTATGGGTAAAGCGGTATCTTCAACAATGCTTTCAATGGTACGAGAAATTGTTTTCGGTGTTGGCTTTGCACTTGTTTTGCCGATTTTCTTTGGCCTTGACGGCGTCCTTTATTCAATGCCTGCTTCCGATCTTTCAACTGTGATTATTTCAGCTATTGTTATCGGATTTACCTATCGTGAATTAAACGGCAAATCTGCAAAAAGATCAAAAGATGTAGCGCTTAATGAATAAAACTATTATTATCAGACGTCAGATGGGAAGATAATCAGCAATTCTGCTTATAATAAATGAGTTGGATAAACGACTCTGTTGCAGTTTTTTGAGATGAAAAACACCCGTAGCAGAGTAGATGAGATTGTTAACGTAAAAAGGCGGAAGGGAGCAATATACCCACCGCCGAGCGTTACATAAGCTGTCATAGCATCAGCATAAAGCAATTCAGGTTTGATTTTAAAACATATCCGCACCAATAACTTCTGCAAAATTCTCAGCGATCTTTGCTGTTATAAAATACGCTCTTCGCTCTTGCTCACTATTTTTTATCCTGTGAATAATATTTTTCAAAATATCCGTCACCCCAAATGTAAGCGTAGGGCGAGTTCTTATCTTCGAATATCTTCTCTACAACTTTTAAGGAAAAACCGCCTAGAACTATGCTGCAAAGCAGTCCTATTGGATATTGCCACCAAATCGGAGCTTGTTCGGTAAAAAAAGAAATCACAATACAAACCGCAACCGGTAGATAACCAAACCATGTAGTAAAAGAGCCGGGGCAATAAATGGTTTTCTTGCCCTTGTCTTTAAATTTTTTATATGAGAAGATACCTCCCGATGTATGTCCAAAGATTTCAGCGCAGCAAAGAAATAACTGCATTATCATAAATATTGGATTAACACCGACAATCAGCACAGTACACCCAAAAATAACCCCAATAAGATTTGTCCACATATCACCAAGCATATTCATAGGATAGCGATCGGGTGAATCAGAATTTTGCATTAAATTATACATTCCCAAATCACGCAGGTGTTCCAATGCTTGCTACATCTGGGCTGCAAAAATTTGAAGGCCCCGATCCTGCTTATTGGTGTAATCATGGTTATGCTATTATAAATCCCGATGTGCGAGGGGCTTACAACTCTGAGGGTATAATTCATTTTTTCGGAAGCGACTATGGCAGAGACGGTTCAGATATTTGCGAATGGTGTGCTGATCAGGAATGGTGCAACGGCAAAATCGGTATGAGCGGCAATTCGTGGCTTGCTATTTCCCAATGGTTTGTGGCTGCGTTAAATCCGCCGCACCTTGCAGCCATTGCTCCGTGGGAAGGATTAAACGACTGCTATCGTGAAATCGCCACTCGCGGCGGGGTAATAATGCCGGAGTTTGTGAAAATGCTCTCCGACTCATTTGCTTCCACAGAAAACGGCGGAATCGAGGATGTTATTGCTATGTTGAACGGCGATATAACTTGGAATAACTATTGGGACGACAAAGCAGCGGATTTAGAAGCAATAACTGTTCCCGCCTACATTGTGGCAAGTTACACCAACCCAATACATACTTACGGAAGTATCGAAGGATATCGCCGCATTTCTTCAAAAAACAAGTGGCTTCGTATTCATAACACAGGCGAGTGGGATGATTATTACAACGCCGAGCATACCGAAGATCTCCGTAAATTCTTTGACCGTTATCTTATGAATAAAGAAAACGGTTGGGAAAGCACACCAAAGGTGCGTGTCAGCGTACTTAATCCGGGCGGTAAAGATATTGTTGACCGTGTGGAAAGTGATTTTCCCATTCCGAGAACACAGTATAAAAAACTCTATCTCAACGCAGAAAACGGCAGTTTGAATGATAATGCTGTAAAAAAAGAAAACAGCATCACATACAATTCCGATAAGAATGGCAAGGCGGTTTTTACAATGAAAATGCCTTGCGATAGCGAAATCACAGGATATATTAAGCTGCGTCTTTGGGTATCAGCAGATGAGCATGATGATATGGACTTATTCGTGACTATGGAAAAACGCCGCCCAAGCGGGCTGAAATACAAATATTCACTCGGTCCGGGTATGGATATGTCAGTAAAGGGATATATGCGTGTATCGCTTCGTGATCTTGATGAGGCAAACAGTACCGAAGAAAATCCCCGTCAGAGTTTTATCCGTGAGAAGAAATTAAAAACGGGAGAAATTGTACCTGTTGACATTTTAATCTGGCCTATGGGATTGTTGTTTAAGCAAGGTGATGAGCTTCGTTTGACCGTATCTGCACACAAAACAAAGAAACTTTGAACAGGACCGTTCAAGCTGAAAATGGCAAAGGTAACACTTCCAAAAGAGGGTTATACTTATATGCCCGATGAAAAGCCGGAAATGTACACCATCGGCGGCGTGGAAATGTTCGCAGGTAGTGATGTGAACACCACGGAGCTTCCCAAAGACCACAACAAAGGCAGACACACCATTTACACGGGCGGCAAGTACGACAGCTTCCTGTATGTGCCGTTTGTACCGAAAAAGGAGGACTAATCTATGGAAACAATTATAAATGCTTGGCTTTCAATTTGGCTTTATGTGATGGCGGCAATTGGCATCATACTTGGCTATCAGCTTTACAAGAATCGTCAAACTTGGGATAAAATCAACATTCTCTGCACCATTGCTGTTACGGTTCGAATATTTTAAGCCGTTATCCAATGAACAGGCTGACCGATATGATTACCAACTTTGGTGCAGTTGTGCTTGGATGCATTGTACTCAAATTCTTTAAGTTCGGAAAGCCTGCAGTATTGGCCGTAATGGTGTTTTCATTCTTTGAGGTAGTAATACATTTGGTTATCGGTTTCAGCGATATGAAAATTTTTGCCGAATATGGAATGAATAATCTATACTCGCCAGGGCTTGTAACTTCGCTGTTCGGCTTTCTGCCTGTGGGCGTTCTTCTTGCAAAAAAGGTTGTGTTCAATAAAAACAATCATGCGAATCTTAAGCAATGGATTATGGGAATGGTTGCAATGTTTGTTCTGTGTTTTTTGCTTATCAATCTTCCGGAAATGATATTTGGCAAAGAGGACAGCCCTTACGAATTTACCAACAGAGGTTATTATGAGCAGTTTGGAGAACAGTTTGAACAAGAAAACGGCTATGAATATTACATGCCGGAGGGCAACAAAACCGAATAAACTGTAAATGAAAACGGCGGCAAGGAATTTATTTCCGCCGCCGTAGGTCATTGTGCGTAAATTATTTCCGATAGGAAGATAATAATATCCTTGCTTTTCATAGCGTGATCCATTTTATTCGCTAAGAAATTGTTTTTGTGATTATTAATTATTCCGGCCAATTACAAAGCCGCAGAAAGAGGATTCTCCCTTATGCAGTCTTTCCTTGATATTAATGATTTTTTCAATTGATTTTCTTGATCGGATGTCTTATTACTGTCTTTAATTTACTTGCATCACATTTTCTTGGATCGCTTAAGTAGATTTCGTGATGATATCTATTATCATTTATATCTAATGAATAACCATTTTCTTTCATATAGTTATGCATTAATTCTACTGTTGCAGGCTCATCGTCATAACTGCCTATATGCATACATTGAACGCAAGTACCTTCATCATAAGTAAAAAATTCCACTTTGGAAAAATCCATTTTCTTTTTTTAGTTGCTTCTTCTATTGCCCAGTCGAAATTTGCTTTTGTTACAAAGTCAGGCAATCTGATTGTAGAAATAAAGTTTAAATCTTCTTTTCATTGTAATCTATTTCTTTTGTATTATCTTGCCACCAAAATCCTTCAAGCGGCGGAACAACATATTCAAAGAAACCTTCTATTTTATAAGCACCTTTATAGCTCATTTTTATTGTATAAGCAACTCCGTATAATAAACCAATAGTATTTTTATAATCGCCTTTTTCATCATTTGGATTGCCTTTGCCTCTGACTGCAATATAATTCATTTTAGGAATTTTAATAATGCCGGGTTTTATTGGGGGGCAGATAGAATTCCTTGTATTCTTTTTTAAAATCGAACGCCATTTAATACTCCTTTTTATTAATTAGAAATTTATCATACTTTGTTTGCTCTTAATAATTATATAATACATATCCTGCGCCTGCAAAAGTATATAAACAAAAGAAAAATGTTACAATTCAAAATATTTTTTATTCATATTAAATTTAGTTTGCGTTGATCTAAATATTCATATAAGTATTAACGTGACTTGACTGTAAATAAAAAATGAGTTAAACTTATAATAAGTTAGCATATACTAACTTATTTCAAACCATCTTTCTAAAACCTCAAATTTATGAGAGGAGTTATTGCATGAGCATACATGAATCTGGGGAAGATTATTTGGAAATTATTCTAATATTGCAAAATAAAGGTATTAAAGTACGGTCTGTAGATATAGCAACCGAGATGAATGTTTCAAAAGCAAGCGTTAGTGTGGCGATGAAAAATCTTCAGAAAGAAGGATTTATTATTAAGGATGATGACCATTTAATTTCACTTACCCCTAAAGGACTTGAGCACGCTGAACACGTATATGAAAAACATTTACTTTTTTCTGAAATACTGTCGCGCATGGGAGTAGACAAAGATACTGCGGTCAGAGATGCCTGCCGTATGGAACATGTAGTTAGTGATGAAGGTTTCAATGCATTGAAAAAATATTTTATGAAACATATGAATGATCTTGATAATTAGCTTAAGCTTTGCGCTTTAAAAACGCCGTGTAAGGCGTTTTTTTGTTTATATGTTTATTATGAAATAAAGAATGATTTGATGCTAAATTGACTTTTATATGCATAGGTCATATAATTAATCATCAAGCAGATTTAGTTTATATAAGAGGTACTCATGAATAATCATTCCGTTTACAGTAATCCGCTCGCCGAAAGATATGCTTCGACTGAAATGTTGCATGTCTTTTCTGATGATAATAAATTTTCCACATGGAGAAAGCTTTGGGTGGCTCTTGCAGAGTCTGAAAAAGAACTTGGAATAAACATTACTGATGAGCAAATAGCTCAAATGAAGGAAAATTTATACAATATAGATTACGAAAAAGCTGCCGAATATGAAAAAAAATTTCGCCATGACGTAATGGCTCATATTCATACATTTGCAGAAGCTGCGCCAAATGCCAAGGGCATCATTCACGCTGGCGCAACAAGCGCTTTTGTAGGAGACAATACAGATATAATTCTTATGTATCAAGGCATTGGTATTATAAAACGCAAGCTTGTTAATACTATCAGCGCATTGAGTGATTTCGCCTTAAAATATAAAGATATGCCTGCGTTAGGATTTACGCATTTTCAGCCTGCGCAGCTAACTACTGTCGGGAAAAGAGCCGCTTTATGGCTAAGTGATTTTATGCTTGACATGGAAGAACTTCAATTTGTTGAAAAGTCTGCCAGATTAAGAGGCGTCAAAGGAACTACTGGCACGCAGGCAAGTTTTATGGAATTGTTTGATAATGATGAGGATAAAGTCAAGAAGCTCAATAAGCTTGTTGTTAAAAAAATGGGTTTTTGTGATGATTTCCCTATAACTGGGCAAACTTATCCAAGGAAATTTGATTCCCGCATACTTAATTTATTATCTTCCATATCCCAAAGCGCTCATAAGTTTGCATGTGACATGCGGCTTTTGCAGGGTTTAAAGGAGTTGGAAGAACCATTCGAAAAAAATCAGGTCGGTTCTTCAGCTATGGCGTACAAGCGCAATCCAATGAGAAGTGAAAGAGTGTGTTCTCTTGCTCGTTATGTTCAAACGCTTACTATGAATACTGCGATGACAGCAAGCACTCAATGGTTGGAACGTACATTGGATGATTCTGCAAATAAGCGCATAACAATTCCTCAGGCCTTTCTCGCGGTTGACGCAATTCTCGGCATAGTTTTCAATATTGTAAGCGGCATCGAAGTAAATGAAAAAGTAATTCAGAAAAATATACAAAGAGAACTTCCTTTTATGGCTACAGAGAATATATTAATGCACGCTGTAAGTAAAGGAGGCGACAGACAAAAGCTGCACGAAAAAATAAGGCAGTACTCAATGAAAGCTGGATATGAAATTAAAAAAGAGGGCAAAGAAAACAATCTTTTATATATGATAGCTGAAGATCCAGAATTTATGCTGACAAATGAAGATATAGATAAAATACTTGACCCTGTAAAATTCACTGGACGCAGCGGCGCTATAACTCAAGAATACATTACTGAAAAGGTGCTCCCGTTAATTAAAGAAAATGAAAGTCTATTGGGTATAGATTATAATTTGAAGGTGTAAAATGGAAAAAGCGTTTGAAAGATTTTTGAGATATATAAAATACGATACTACTTCAGACCATACTTCACAAAACGTGCCCAGCACTTACAGTCAACTCGAATTTGCGCATATGTTGGCGCAAGAATTGAGAGATATGGGAGCCGAAAGAGTGAATGTTTCTGAATACGGATATGTGACTGCCGCCATACCTGCCAGCAAAGATTGCAGCACTAAAACAACTCTTGGTTTTATAGCGCATATGGATACCACTGATGAAATGCCCGGCGGCAATATAAAAGCAAAAATCATCGAAAATTATGACGGCAGCAATATAATTCTCAATGAAAAGCTTGGCATCGTAATGAAAGTATCGGAATTTGATTCGTTGAAGAATTATATGGGACAAACTCTGATAACGACCGACGGAACCACTCTTTTGGGAGCCGATGACAAAGCGGGTGTAGCCGAAATAATGACGATGGCTCAACGTATGCTCACTGGTAATGCACCGAGTCATGGTGAGATTAAAATAGGTTTTACACCGGACGAAGAAATAGGTTCGGGAGCGGAGTATTTTGATGTAGCTTCTTTCGGCGCTGATTTTGCGTATACTGTCGACGGAGGTGCTTTTGGCGAGATCGAATATGAAAATTTTAACGCCAGCACTGCCTGCGTTAATATAAAAGGCGTTAGCATTCATCCGGGAGATGCTAAAAATAAAATGATTAATTCAATCCTGCTTGCAAATGAATTTGTCAATATGCTTGATATAGCTAAAACCCCGCAACATACTGAAGGCTATGAGGGTTTTTGGCACCTTAATGAAATAAGCGGCGGCATTGAGAATACTTCTATGATTTTTATCCTCAGAGATCATGATGCAAGTAAGCTTACAGCGCTGCAGAAAAGGTTCGAAGCTATCGCAAATTACTTGAATAGCAAATATGAAATGAATCTTGCGGAAGTATCATTTGAAGAATCATACAAAAACATGAAGCAGATCATTGAAGATAATTTTCATCTTATAAAAAATGCTTGTAAGGCGCTTGAGATTATGGGGGAAGAACCGATAATTATTCCCATACGCGGAGGAACTGACGGCGCAAGACTTTCGTATATGGGGCTGCCTTGCCCTAATCTCGGTACCGGAGGGCATAATTTTCATGGCAGATACGAATATATAACTACTCAAGCTATGGATAAAACGGTTGATCTTCTATTGAATATAGCGTCTTTATATGCGCGGCAAGGATCGCCAAATGAATAAGAAACTCATTATCATAGATTCATTTTCGCTTTTGTATAAAGCCTTTTACGGTGTAAGGTCAATGCATGCAGGAGACGGTACGCCTACAAACGCTATATATGGATTTATGAATATGCTTATAAAGCTTATAAATGATTATAAGCCTGATTATTGCTGCGCCGCATTTGATGCAGGGAAAACAACTTTCCGAAATTCTATTTATAAAGATTATAAAGCTCACAGGCAACCGATGCCGGAGCCGCTTAGGCAGCAAGTGCCGATAGTTATGGATATTCTAAAAAACGCCAATGTCATGACGCTTTCATGTGAAAATTACGAAGCAGACGATATTATAGGAGAAGTGACCCAAGCAGCAGATAAAAATAATATAACCGCTTATATCGTAACAGGCGATCGCGATTCTTTTCAGTTAGTTAGTGATAATACAAGCGTAATTTATGCAAGAAAAGGCGTAAGCGATACTGTTATTGCAAACAAAGAATATATAAAAACCACATACGGTTTAACACCGCACCAGCTTATTGATTTAAAAGCCTTAATGGGCGATAAGTCTGATAATATCCCGGGGGTGACCGGTATTGGCGAGAAAACTGCTTTAGAACTGGTACGGCAATACAATAGCATAGACGGGATATATGAGCATATTGAAGATATTAAAGGCAAGCTCAAGGATAAACTGATAGATGGAAAACAATCTGCGTATATGAGTCTTGAATTAGGCCGCATTGCGCGTCAGACGCCTTTAGAACCTACTTTTGAAGAATACGGCGGTTATGATTTCAGAAAAGAAGAAGTAATAAATATACTTAATCGTCTGGAGATGAAAAGTATTCTTAAAACTTTAGGCATTGAATATAAAGCAGTTAATTCAAAAAAAAATGATTACAAATTTAATGTGCTAAATTCGCCTAAAATATTGGAGAATTATAAAAATAAAACGGTTATATCTCAATTTTTCATAATAAACGATTGTGAGTATTTATGTATTCTTGATGATGAGGATTATCGTATCATAAAAAATCCTGATGAAAATTATATAAAAAGCTTTTCGGAAAACGTTAATATAAAAAAGGTAATGCACAATCTGAAACCTGTATATAAGTATCTAAAAGAAAAGGGATACAAAGCCGAAGGTTTTATCTTTGATGTGTATATTGCAGCATATCTTATAGATCCGTCTGATGAAAGGTATTCATTAGAGTGGCTCTCAAATAAGTATCTCAATGTACAAATAGGGGAGAGCGTATCTCCAAAACAGGCCAGTTTTTTTGATTCGTCCGACATAGATGAAAATCTACTGAGCGCTCATGCGAAAGCTATAAAAGAATTATATGAAATTTTTGACGCAAAATTAAAAGAGATGGACATGGACGTTCTGTATTATGACATCGAACATAAACTTATAAAAGTACTTGCAGATATGGAATCGGAAGGATTTTGCGTAGATATTTCAGTCCTTAATGCTTTGGGTGATGAATATGATAAAGAATGTTCAAAACTTACTAACGAAATACTCTCAATAGCAAAAAAAGGAAAAGACTTTAATATCAATTCTACAAAGCAGCTCGGAGCATATCTATTTGATGAATTAAAACTGCCTGTAATCAAGAAGAAAAAGACGGGATATTCTACAGATGCCGAAGTTTTGGAAAAACTTAAAGATAAGCATCCTGTCATTCCAATGATAATACAGTTAAGAAAAATTAGTAAGATAAATTCAACATATATCAAAGGTTTGACGAAAATAATCTCGAAGGATAATCGAATACATTCTACATTTAATCAGACAATAACAACGACGGGAAGGATTTCTTCCTCTAACCCGAATTTGCAAAACATCCCAATTAAAACAGAAGATGGAAGGCAAATACGAAAAGCGTTTGTGCCTTCGAACGGTAATATGATAGTCAGCGCTGATTATTCTCAAATAGAACTAAGAGTTCTTGCACATATATCCAAGGACAAGCATATGTGCAGCGCATTCAGAAATAATCTTGATATACACACAATCACTGCATCGGAAGTTTTTAATGTGCCTGTTGACGAAGTAACATCGCAGCAACGTTCTCAGGCCAAGGCAGTTAATTTTGGTATAATATACGGTATAAGCGATTTCGGATTAGGCAAGGGGCTGCACATAACAAAAAAAGCGGCTCAGGAATATATAGACAAATATTTAAACGAATTTATCGGAGTAAAAAAATATATGTCCGATATAGTTGCTTTTGCTAAAGAGAATGGTTATGTTGCAACCTTATTCGGCAGAAGAAGATATTTGAATGATATTAATTCATCTAATTATACTCTGCGTTCTTTTGCTGAGCGCACGGCGCTTAATACTCCTATTCAGGGAACTGCTGCTGACATAATAAAAATAGCAATGGTCAATGTGAGCGAACGATTAAAGTGCGAAGGGCTTAAAGCTAAGCTCATGCTTCAAATACACGACGAATTAATTATAGATTCTCCAAAAGATGAAGTCGAAAAAGCCGCATTTTTGTTAAAGCATGAAATGGAAAACGCCGTTGAATTCGATGTGCCACTTGTCGCTAATGTATCTGTAGGCAAAGATTGGTACGAGGCAAAATAACATGAAAATTATAGGTATCACAGGAGGAATCGGTAGCGGCAAAAGCACAGTATCAAATATACTGAAAAATAAATATAATATACATGTTATTGATGCGGATGTTTTATCGGCAAAAGCATTGAATGAAGAAAAAGTAATCGAGCAATTATTAAATTGCTATGGTAAGTCAGTTGTGAAAAATAATACTGTAGACAAGCAAGCTGTAGCCGATATAGTTTTTAATGATTCCGATAAGCTTAAAAAATTAAACGACATTATTCATCCTTTAGTAAATAAATATTTCAAGCAAGATGTTGCTTTATGCAGAAAAACAGGTATGGACTTTGCTATCTATGACTGTCCATTGCTTATCGAAGCCGGCTTGCAGAATGAAGTCGATATTACGCTTGTCGTATATTCAGATGAAGAGCACAGAATATCAAGAGTTGTTGAGCGAAGCTCTTTGACTGAAGAAGAAGTTCGTAAACGCATATCTTCTCAAATGCCGCTTATAGAAAAAATTAAATACGCTGATTATGTTATATATAATGACGATGATATGGTTGGATTGGAAAAAGCAGTCGATAAATTTTATGAGATGTTGTTAAATGAAAACTTTTCTTGAGAACGCAGCGCGTAAAGCAGGCGCTGACATAATAGGAATTGTTGATTTAAATCTTCTAAAATCAATACATTCCCAATATCTGAAAAAAGATATTAATGACTTAGCTTTCTTTAAAGGAAGTTTTTCAGAAAGACTCGATCCTGAAAGCGTATGGCGCGAAATCAAAGGGGCTATAGCATTCGGCGTATGCTATAATATGCATATAGAACCTTTCAAGGATATGTCAGAGCGCGGAATAATATCGAAGTGTGCGTACGGAAAAGATTATCATATTGTTTTGAAAAAAATAGCTGAAAGAATTATGCACGAGTTTAGCTCTGAATTTCCATGCAGATATAAAATTTTCGTTGATACGGGCAGACTTTCAGACAGAATGATGGCATATGCGGCAGGGCTCGGCTTTATAGGTAAAAATGGATTTTTGATAAATGAAAAATACGGAAGTTATATATTCCTTGGACATATTCTTACCGATATAAATCTTGAGGCGAACATACAACCTATTTCGTCATGCTTATGCACAAAATGCAATAAGTGCATAAAAGCGTGTCCTCTCGGCGCATATTCCGAAAAAGGGTTTGATTATAAAAATTGCATTTCGTATATGACTCAAAAAGCAATACCTTATAACAAGACTAGATATATATATGGATGTGATATATGTCAAGAGGTATGCCCTTACAACGAAACTGCACAAAAAACAACTAACATCAATTTCACTACATCTTTGGAATTGGCTTATCCGGAACTTGATTTTATTATCGAGATGGGCGAAGATGAGTTTAATAAAAAATACGGGGATTCATCTTTGGCATGGCGCGGTATAAAATATTTAAAGAAAAACGCCTTATGCGTTAAACAACATAATAATTTATGATAACTAAGGGGTTAATATGGTTCAAATATCAGCATCACTGCTTTCTGCGGATTTTTTACAATTAGAAAACGAAATAAAAAGGCTTGAAAATGCTAAAGCAGATTATCTTCATATGGATATAATGGATGGTTGCTTTGTACCGAATATATCCTATGGGCCTTTTATTGTAGAACAAATAAAAAAATATACGTCCATGAAACTTGACGTGCATTTGATGATAGAAAATCCCGATAGATTTATCGCTTCTTTCGCTAATTTAGGCGTAGATATCATAACGGTTCATCAGGAAGCATGCAAACATTTGCACAGAACTATAAGACTGATAAAAGAACATAACTGTAAAGCAGGGGTAGCACTGAATCCGGCGACGCCTATTGACACATTAAAATATATAATAGATGATATAGATGTAGTATTGATAATGAGCGTAAATCCGGGTTTCGGCGGGCAAAGTTTTATTAACGGTTGCTTACGAAAAATATCTGATATAAAGAAATTTATCGGAAATAAAAATGTAATTATCGAAGTTGACGGAGGCATAAATGGCGACAACAGTAGGCTTGTTATTGAATGTGGGGCGCAAATACTGGTTTCCGGTTCTTACTTGTTCAAAGGCAATATGAACAAAAATATTGAGATGTTGAGAGGATAAAATAAAAAAGCCTTTTAAAGGCTTTTTTATATTTCATCTGCTTTTATAGACGGTGAAGGAGCGACATTGTATACTTTGGAGTAAGGCGGAACTGATTTTACAAGCCATACATTACCACCTATTATACTGTCATGCCCGACAGTAGTATTTCCTCCTAATATAGTTGCTCCAGAATATATGATTACATTATCTTCGATATTCGGATGGCGTTTTGTATTCAGAAGTACTCCTTTGTCATCAGTTTCAAAAGATTTGGCTCCCAGTGTAACTCCCTGATAAAGTTTAACATGATTGCCTATAACGCAGGTTTCTCCTATAACAACACCTGTACCGTGATCTATAAAAAAATGTTTCCCTATCTGAGCGCCCGGGTGTATATCAATTCCTGTTTGCGCATGTGCGTATTCAGTCATAATACGAGGTATTAAAGGTATGTCCAAATTCCACAAAGCATGCGCCAATCTATAAACCGTTATTGCCTCAAAGCAAGGGTAACTCAGCATTACGTCTTCATAGCTGAGAGCTGCCGGATCTCCATCGTATGCTGCTTTGATATCATCAGAGAGCATATGCCTAATTTCAGGAAGCTTAGAGGCAAAAGTGATGGTCTTATCATAAGCCATGCACTGAGCTATGCGACTTTCGGCTGATTTGCAGAATATCGATTCAAGTAAATTATTAAGAACAACAATTCCCTCTAAAAGCTTTCTGCTTACTTTTATTTCGAGGCAACATGAATCAGATTCTTCCTGAGAATATATATTGGGGAATAAAGCCTCCTTCAATAAAGATATCAGTTGATATACTTTATTTTTGGTGCCTATTCCCTGTATTTGTTTGTTGGCTAAGTCTTTATTGTTTATTTCAATAAGCTCAGCGCTTATTTTAAAAATTTCATCGTTAGCCCATTCATTAAGCTGCATACATGCCTCCGTTCTTAGTTTTTTTTATAGTACATATATTATTTTATGAAAAGGTTTTTGTCAACGTGAAAAATGACTTAAAAAAGCTTATATTAGCTTATTTAGAGGTTTGAGGTTGAAAAAAACAATAGCGTGTATTATAATTCAAGAATGGTTTAACCATTTAAATTAACTTTATACGGGGGATATAAAAATGTATAAAAAGTACGTGTATGATTTTACGCAGGGAGATGCCGATATGAAAGATCTTCTCGGCGGCAAAGGCGCTGGCCTGGCGGAGATGACTAAAATAGGCATGCCTGTTCCTCGCGGTATAACAATCACCACACAGGCTTGCATGGATTATTATAGCAATGGAGAAGTGATTTCTGATGAGATAAGAGATCAGATTTTCGAATACTTGAAAAATCTCGAAAAAGTTACTGGAAAAACTTTCGGAGGCAATAAAAATCCTTTATTGGTATCAGCGCGTTCAGGCGCGAAAATATCAATGCCCGGCATGATGGACACAATACTTAATCTCGGTCTTAACCCCGTAACTGTAGAAGTTTTGGCAAAAGAAACCGGCAACAGAAGATTTGCCTATGATAGTTACAGAAGGTTCATTATGATGTTGTCAGACGTAGCAATAGGTATTGACAGAAATCTTTTCGAAGATGAGATGGATAAAATCAAAGCTGAAAAAGGTTATTCCAACGATATAGACATGAAAGAAGATGACCTTATCAGGCTTTGTAAAATATATAAAGATATTTATAAAGAGCACACAGGAAATGATTTCCCTGACGATCCCAAAGAACAGCTTATGATAGCGGTAAAAGCTGTATTTAAATCATGGAATAATCACCGTGCTATATCTTACAGAAAACTTAATAACATCCCTCACGATATTGGTACAGCTGTAAACATACAAGAGATGGTATACGGCAATATGGGAGACGATTCCGGCACTGGCGTTGCTTTTACTCGGAATCCTGCAACCGGAGAAAAGAAAGTTTTCGGAGAATATTTGATAAATGCACAAGGAGAAGACGTCGTTGCAGGTATAAGAACACCGTCACCATTAGAACAGTTAAAAACAGATATGCCTGAGATATATGATCAGTTTATAAAATATGCCAATATGCTGGAAAATCATTTTAAGGATATGCAGGATATCGAGTTTACAATTGAAAAAGGTAAATTATTCTTTTTGCAGACTCGTTCTGGCAAACGTACGGCCACAGCTGCTCTAAGAGCTGCTGTGGATATGGTTAAAGAAGGATTAATAGACAAAAAAACAGCTATAATGCGCATACAGGCTGATTCGCTTACCCAGCTTATGTATCCGGCGTTTTCCAAAACCGCTCTCGACAATGCAACGCCCATAACTAAGGGACTCCCTGCTTCACCCGGAGCGGCTTCAGGAAGAGTGTATTTTTCTGCTGAGGAAGCAAAGGAACATGCGGAAGCAGGAGAAGAAGTAATTTTGGTAAGAAAAGACACGTCTCCGGAAGATATTGACGGAATGAACAAAGCTAAAGGCATAGTAACTTCTCATGGAGGCATGACATCACATGCAGCTGTTGTAGCACGAGGCATGGGTAAATGCTGTGTTGCCGGTTGCGAGCAAATGAATGTTAATGAAGCGGAAAAATATTTTGAAGCCGGCGCTGTAAAAATTTATGAAGGTGATTATATTTCCGTAAACGGCACAACAGGCTTAGTATACAAAGGCATTCTGGAAAAAGAAGAAGCCAACATGTCCGGAGCTTTTAAAACTATAATGGAATGGTCAGACGAGTACAGAAGGCTTAAAGTCCGCACGAATGCAGATACGCCTACTGATGCACGTGTCGCACTGAATTTCGGAGCTGAGGGAATAGGCTTATGCCGTACCGAACACATGTTTTTCAAACCTGAACGGATTTTGGAAATGCGCAAGATGATTTGTTCTGATTCCATCAAAAGCAGAAAAGAGGCGCTCAGCAATATATTACCAATGCAAATAAAAGACTTCGAAGCAATGTTCAAAGTCATGAATGGTAAAAACGTAACCATAAGACTGCTTGATCCACCCTTGCACGAATTTCTTCCAAAAGAACAATCAGATATTAAAATTATTGCAAAAGAGCTTGGTATCAGCGAAGACTCTTTACGGGCGAGGATAGACGAATTGCATGAATTCAATCCTATGCTTGGACACAGAGGCTGCCGTTTATCAGTTACATATCCTGAAATCGCACAAATGCAGGCGAGAGCGATTATAACAGCAGCTATAAATGCAAAACGCTATGGTGCGAAAGTTATGCCGGAAATCATGATACCTCTTGCAGGAAGCAAAAAAGAGCTGGATTATGTTATGGAAGTCATAAAACAGGAAATTAAAAAAGTATTCGAGCAGGAAAATGAATCCATCGAATATATGCTTGGAACTATGATAGAAGTGCCTCGTGCAGCGCTTATCAGCAAAGAGCTGGCAAAAAGTGCTGAATTCTTCTCTTACGGCACTAATGATTTGACTCAGATGACATATGGTTTTTCGCGTGATGATGCAGGTAAATTTATAAACGACTACATTGATAAAAATATTCTTGAATGTGATCCTTTCAGTTCAGTTGATCAGGAAGGGGTAGGAAGACTTGTAAAATTATCTAAAGAGGAAGGAAAACTAAGCCGGCCTGATCTTCATTGCGGAGTATGCGGAGAACATGGCGGTGATCCGCGTTCAATATATTTCTTTGACAGTATAGGGCTTGATTACGTGTCATGCTCGCCATACAGGGTTCCCGTAGCTCGGCTTGCAGCTGCACAGGCTTCAATAAAAAATGCCTAATATAGTTTTGTATGAGCCTCAAATTCCTCAAAACACAGGCAATATCGCCCGTACATGCGCTGTAACAGGTTCAGCCCTGCATTTAATCAAGCCATATGGATTCAGTGTAAGCAACAAAGCGTTAAAACGTGCAGGGCTGGATTATTGGAGCGAAGTAAAAGTATTCGAATATGAAGATTTTGATGAATTTCTGTCTAAGAAAAAAGACGGCGACATATATCTTTTGACGAGCAAAGCTAATAAGCCGTATACCGAGGTATTTTTTAAAAATAATGATTATATTGTATTTGGGAGCGAGACAGCCGGATTACCCGACAATATTCATCAAAGATTTCCTGGCAACCGTCTGAAAATACCAATGAGGCCAACTGAAAACGCGCGGTGTCTGAACTTATCAAACGCAGTTGCTTTGGTACTTTATGAAGCTTTAAGGCAACTTAATTTCGATGGATTAAGTTGAGCGTGCTCTGGAGATAATACTTAGTATTACAATACAAGCAAAGGTGAATAATGGAAGAAAAAACATTTGACGTAATAGTAATTGGGGGAGGCCCTGGAGGCTTAAGCGCTGCCCTTTATACTACAAGAGCATTGCTGAGCACCCTTATACTCGAACGTTCTGTTGTAGGAGGACTAATAACAACAACTACGGAAATCGAAAATTATCCGGGCAGTGATACAGATGCAACCGGTACTTCTCTCACACAAAGAATGTTGAATCAAGCTCTAGACGCTGGAGCTGAAATAGATTTTGATTCTGTAGAAGAAATAAAAAAGATAAACGATAATGTTTTTAAACTGAAAGGAATGTCCGGAACTTATTATGCAAGGTGCGTAATAATAGCCACAGGGTCACACCCAAGAATGCTTAATATACCCGGAGAAAAAGAGTTCAGAGGCAGAGGCGTATCATATTGCGCAACTTGCGATGCAGGTTTTTTCAAACAAAAACACGTTGCAGTAGTAGGAGGAGGCGATACGGCTATCAAAGAAGCGGAATATCTTACAAAATTCGCCTCTAAAGTAAGCGTATTCGTCAGAAGAGATGAGCTTAGAGCGTCTATGGCGGTCGTGAAAAAAATAAAATCAAATAATAAAATTGAGATTTTCTATAATACAATAGTTGAAGAAATAATCGGAGACAATAAAGTTACGGGTTTAAAAATAAAAAATGTGAAAACATCCGAAAAAAGCAACTTCGCTGTTGATGGCATATTCATATTTGCCGGATATATTCCTAATTCAAATGCATTTAAAGAACTATTGAAAACTGATGAAAACGGGTATATACTGACTGATAATCATATGAAAACAACAGTGAATGGTATATTTGCCATTGGCGATGTGCGTAATTCTGTCTTAAGGCAAGTAATTACTGCCGCAGCGGATGGCGCAATTGCCGGTGTGGAAGCTGAAAAATATTTGGCATATGGTTGATACAATGAAAAAATCACTGATATTATTAGTAATAATACTGATGCTGTTTTCTTTGTGCGGATGCTCTAATAAAGAAGACAAGCCTTCAATATCCGTAAGGTATCTTACAGATGTAAATGGCACGGAGAGCGCCATTACCGAAAGCGTAATCAATATATTAAAAACTTATTCGCAGAATTATAATCTTAATTTACACGCGATAACGCCTTCGTCCAATTCGGATTATGCAAACTCTGCACACAATGCATTGTCAGCTTCAAGCGATTTTGTGTTGGCAACATCTAATAATGCAATATCAAACCTTCTTGCATTAGCAGGCGAATATCCTGAAAAAAATATCATAGCAATAGGCTCGTCAGAAAATACTGCCTTGGCGATGGAAGTCGACTTTAAAACAGAAGAGAGTGCTTTTTTGTGCGGCGTATTAGCCTCTGCAGTATCTCAAACCGGCAGTATTGCGTATATCGGCGGATTAGCAAGCGATGATATGCAGAGCCTTATTGGTTTTTATACTGGCGCAAAAGTTTATAATCCCAATATCGTAATTTATTACGATTACGTTGGTTCATATAACGATTATTCATCAGCCTATAATTTGGCTCAACAGTATTGCGCTAATGGGGTAGATGTTATATTTACCAATTGCGGAGCGTCAGCTCTGGGAGTATATGATGTTGTACAGTCATATGGAATAAAATTGATAAACAGCGATATGTACGAGCTGCCTCAAAGCGATCTTATCATAGCTCGTTCTGAAAAAAAATATGACGTTGCAACTTCTTATGCTGTTGAAGCTTTTATGAACGGCGAATACACAAAGAGTGTTGTCAGGATAGGCCTTATGGTAGGTGCAGTCGATATCTCTCTGGGAGATAATATTCCACAAGATATCGTTACTGTTATTAATGATTACAGTAACTCCATTAAGCAGGCAACTACTGTGGTCCCCTCAACATGGGCGGAATATAATGCATACTTTGCAAATTAAATTATATATACATAAAGGAGTAAACTATGGAATTGCAGATCATTAAAAGCACTAATTTAAAGAAAAAACCAGATATTGACAGTCTTGGTTTCGGTAAATATTTTACCGATCATATGTTTATCATGGAATATGATACAGGCATAGGCTGGCATGATGCTAAGATAGTTGAATACGGACCTATATCCTTAGAGCCAACGGCGCTTATTTTCCATTACGGACAGGAAACATTCGAAGGACTCAAAGCATACAAAAACAATGAAGGCAAAATAACGCTTTTCAGACCTAAAGAAAATTTTGAGAGAATGAATCGTTCTAACGAAAGAATGTGCATGCCTAAGATAGATGTGGATTTTGTTCACGATGCTTTAGTTAAGCTTCTTGAAATAGAAAAAGACTGGATACCTGAGCAACCCGGAACATCATTATACATACGTCCCGTTATGTTTGCTACCGAGCCGGCTTTAGGCGTAAAAATTTCAGACAAATATTACTTTATTATTATTCTTTCACCTGTAGGTTCTTATTATAAAGAAGGACTTGCGCCGACGAGTATTTATGTAGAAGATTTTTATGTTAGAGCTTCAAAAGGGGGAACAGGAGAAGCAAAATGCAGCGGCAACTATGCATCAGGGCTCAAACCGTATGAACTGGCAAAAGAGAAAGGGTTCGCTCAAGTTCTGTTCCTTGACGCTGAAGATAAAAAATACATAGAAGAAGTGGGTACTTCCAATGCATTTTTTGTTATCGGAGATACTATCGTGACGTCTCCGCTCGGAGGCACAATATTACCGGGAATGACAAGAAATTCTATCATAACTATAGCTAAAGACAAAGGCTATAAAGTAGAAGAACGATTAGTTTCAATTGATGAAATTATGCAAGCAGGACGTGATAACGAGCTTAAGGAAGCGTTTGCAACCGGTACGGCAGCAGTTATTTCTCCTATAGGAAGCTTGACATTCAAAGACGAAACTATCACTATTAATGATAATAAAATAGGCGCAATCTCTCAAGAGCTTTATGATACCCTTACAGGTATTCAAATGGGAAGCATTGCTGATAAATACGGCTGGGTAGAGTATCTGAATTAAAATGAGCATATTGCTTTCTCCTGCCGGAGATTTGGAAAAGCTTAAGTATGCTGTCAATTATGGAGCTGACGCCGTATATCTGGCGGGGCGGAATTTCGGCATGCGGGCAAGGGCCGGCAATTTTTCCGATGATGATATGCTTAAAGGCATTGAATATGCACACAGTAAAAAAGTTAAAGTATATGTGACTTTAAATATTGCCGCTCGAAACGACGATGTATTGCCAATGCTTGAATATGCTAAAAAGCTTAATGATTTTAAAGTCGACGGCCTTATAATAAGCGATTTGGGTATCTTATGTTCAATAAAAGAAATGCTGCCCAATATGTTCATAACCTTAAGCACTCAGGCAAACACGACTAACTACAAAAGTGTTGAATATTGGAGCAGGCTCGGAGTCAACAGAATTGTGCTTGCACGTGAATTGAGTTATGACGAGATCAAAAAAATATGCGAACTAAAGCCTAAAGAAATGCAGATCGAAATATTTGTTCATGGCGCAATGTGTATTTCGTATTCAGGCAGATGTCTTATCAGCAATTATCTCGCAAACCGTGATTCAAACAGAGGCGACTGCGCGCAGCCTTGCCGCTGGAAGTATCGGCTTACCGAAGAAACGCGACCGGATGAGAATTTTTCTATTGAACAAGATGATAATGGCAGTTACTTTTTCAATTCCAAAGACTTGTGCTTAATAGCCAGAATGAAAGAACTTACCAATATAGAAATCGATGCTTTTAAAATAGAAGGCCGAATGAAAAGTAATTATTATGTGGCTTGTGTAACAGGCGCATATAAAGAAGCGTTGAGACGGTGCTCAATTGATAGTGAATACAAATGGAAAGATCTTTATGATGAACTTTGTAAGGTAAGCCACAGAGAGTATACGGAAGCGTTTTATGATAATTCTGAAGAAAATATTTTTCAGAACTATAATTACGGCGGATATGAGAGAGATTACGTATTTACAGCGCAAGTACTTGAAGATACAGACAGTTCAGGCCTTACTAAAATATCTCAGCGCAATAAGTTCTGCAAAGGAGACCGTTTGGAATTTATCAGACCGGGTTGTATTGGCGGAGAGTTTGTGATATCATCAATATATAATGATAAAATGTTAGTTAGAGATGATGCGCCTCATGCTGCGGAGACGCTGTATATAAAAACCGAAGGCGTAACGTTAAAAAAACATGATTTAATTAGACAAGTAAGGAGATAAAAAAATGAAAACACAGGTGCCTATAAATTTATCTAATAGACACGTGCATTTATCTGAAGAGGATTTGGAAGCGCTTTTTGGAAAAGGTTATCAGCTTACATCTATCAAGGATTTATCCCAACCGGGGCAATTTGCATGTGAAGAATGTGTAGATATTGAAGGCCCAAAAGGCTCAATTAAAAAAGTTCGTATTCTTGGCCCCACAAGACCTGATACGCAAGTTGAGCTTCTTTTGGCGGACACATTCAAACTCGGTGTCGCTGCTGTGATAAGGGAATCGGGTGATATAGAAGGAACTCCCGGAATAAAAATAACAGGTCCTAAAGGGACTATAGAAGTATCCAAGGGAGCTATAGTTGCTGCAAGACATATTCACATGAGTGTACAAGACGCAATTGATTACGGCGTAAAAGATAAAGATATAGTAAGCGTTGAAGTCGATGGTATCAGAGGTCTTGTTTTCAAAAATGTTCTAATACGTTCGTCCGATAAATACAGTCTTGATATGCATATTGATACCGAAGAAGGCAATGCGGCTGGTATAAAAAATGGTACGTTAGGTAAAATAATAAAATAATTATTATAAGTAGTAAAGAACTTCGGAAACAAATAAATTTGTATTCCGAAGTTTTTTTGATGTATTTTTTTTATAATTATAATGGTATAATATTGATTAATAAAGGATATTTATATGAGCAAAATCCGTTTAGATATAGCTGTATTTAATAAGGGTCTGACAGAAAGCCGCGAAAAAGCGCGCGCCTTAATAATGGAGGGGAAAGTATACGTTAATGGTATAAAGCATGACAAACCGGGAATGTCTGTAAAAGATGATGCAAAAATCGAAATCATTTCTGCAGGGTGTCCTTATGTAAGCAGGGGAGGACTCAAACTCGAAAAGGCTATCAATGAATTCGGCGTCGAGGTCAGTGGGAAAATTGCTATGGATATAGGCTCTTCCACAGGCGGCTTTACAGATTGTCTTTTGCAAAAAGGCGCAGCGAAAGTTTATTCTATAGATTCCGGCACGGCACAAATGGCTTATAATCTTAGAAACGATGAACGTATCATAGTGATGGAAAAAACCAATTTTCGCTATCTTGAGCCTTCGCGCATTGCTGATAAAATCGATGTGGCAGTAATGGATGTTTCATTTATTTCAGCAGTTAAGCTGATGGATAATCTTTCGAATTTTGTAACTGAAGATACCATAATTATAATACTTATAAAGCCGCAGTTTGAAGCAGAAAAGCGCCAAGTAGGCAAGGGTGTAATAAATAACGCAAAAATACATAATGAAGTACTGAAAAATGTAATACGCGGCATAGAAGACAAAGGCTTTGAGGCGGACACATTAACATATTCCCCTATAAAAGGCCCGAAAGGCAATATCGAATTTCTTGTTAAAATTCATAAAACACAGGAAATTCATAAAATGAAACAAGATATTATAGAAAAATGCGTATCATCAGCGCATGAGGCTTTGAAATAAGATGAAAAAAGCGGCAATATTTACGAATATAAAAAAAGATGCAGATTATCTATATACTGATAAAATAATAAATTTTCTGACAAACGAAGGTTGTACAAATTATCCTGATGAGCAATATTGCAAATATAAAAATCTCATATATGAGAATAAACTAAATGAATGTGACTTCGCCATTGTTGTAGGCGGCGACGGAACTATACTGAGAGCGGCAGTAAAATGCTGCGATTATTCTATACCCATTATTGGAATTAATATAGGACGAATAGGTTTTTTAGCTGATATTAAACTTAAAAACTATGAAAATGATCTTAAATGCGTGTTAAAGGGAGATTTCGATACGGAGCATCGTATGATGCTGGAAATTTTTCATGATAATAAATGTATAGGCAGCGCTCTTAATGACGTTGTTTTTAAACATATGCATAGCAGAGGTGTGGGAGAATTCAGAGTTTTTGCAGGAGGGCAGCATTTGGCTGATTATTCATCAGACGGAGTACTTGTGGCTTCTCCTACTGGATCAACAGCATATTCTTTATCTGTAGGCGGCCCTATAGTCGATCCTACAAGCGAGCTTTTTATTGTTCAGCCTATTTGTCCCCATTCATTTCATTCACGCAGCATCATTTTAAAACCTACTGAAGAAATAAAAATCCGCTATAATGTTTCTTCAACTCAGATATATATTGACGGTAATGACGCGGTCGGATTAAAAGGTGAAATGGTTATAAAAAAAAGCAGCAAAACAGTAAGTTTCATAAAACTTGATAAACATAATTTTTACAAAATATTATATGATAAAATAAAATAACGGTGAAAAAATGAAAGTAGAAAGACAAACCCGAATATTGCAGTTAATAAACACTCAGGCCATAGAAACACAGGAAGAGCTTGCAGAGCTTCTGCGTCAGGACGGTTTCGAAGTAACACAAACCACAATATCGAGAGATATCAGGGATCTAAAACTTGTGAAAGTTTTAGATAAAGGCATCTATAAATACGCCATTACCGATACAGACGAGAACCATTTTGAATCAAGAATAAGCAGTGTGTTCAGACATTCTGTTCTCAGGGCAGAGCAAAGCGGTAATATAGTGTGTATTCATACTTTGAAAGGCATGGCGAGCGCTGCTGCGGTTGCTATTGATTCTATTGAAAACAGTTCAATACTTGGCAGTATTGCAGGCGATGATACAATATTCATATTAATGAAAGATGAGAGTTCCGCTAAAAAACTTAAGGAAAATTTCAGAAATTTATTAGTTTAAATAGGTAATGTGCAATGATCGTCTCTTTAAGTATAAAAAATTATGCAATAATAGATTCATTGAATATAGATTTTAATAAAGGATTAAATGTTCTGACTGGAGAAACAGGCGCTGGAAAATCAATAATAATAGGCGCTTTGTCTTTTGCTTTAGGCTATCGCAGCAGTACTGATATAATACGAAGCGGCGAAGAAAAAGTAAGCGTTAAAATTTTATTTGATATCAACATCGAAGATTCAAAACTGATGGATGTATTCAACAAAAATGATATTGACATAACGGATTCTTCTTTATTGATAAGCAGAGAACTTACTATCGGAGGAAGAAATGTTTGCAGAGTGAATGATACGTTAGTAAGCGTATCTGCGTTAAAATCTATTACATCTCATTTGATTGATATTCATGGGCAACATGAGCATCAAAAACTGTTCGATCCTGAAAGTCATATACAATTTTTAGATGCATATGCATCTGATGAAATTAATATAATTAAAACTCAAACTGCCAAATCTTTTTATGAAATGAAGCAGGCAGAGCACAATTACAATGACCTTGTAATAAAACGCGAAGCTGAACTGGCGAAAAAAAATTCGTATAAAGAAAAATTCGACGAAATCATGAAGCTTGATTTAAGACCACACGAAGATGAAGAACTCGAGGAGCGAATCAGTTTTCTTAGCAACATAGAAAAAATATACGAAAGTGCTGATAAAGCTTACAAAATTATTTTGGGAGAAAATGAAGATATAGGCTATAAACTGAAAAAAATTGCAGACGAATTATGTTTTCTTTCTGAATTCAACAAGGATTTTATTCCTGCCGCAAAGGCAATTGAAGACGCCGCAATATCTGTAGATGATGCGGCACTGCAATTAAGGGACTTTATACCTACTCTTGAATATGATCCTTATGAAATTGATGAATTGCAGCTACGATTAAAAAAGATTTCCGATATAAAATTAAAATACGGATACACTATAGAACAAGTACTTGAAGCAGCTAATGAGAGCAGAGAAAAACTTGCATTGTTAGAGAATTACGACGATGCGCTTATAGAAGCGCAAAAGCTGTACAATGCGAAAAAAGATACATATATAAGCTATGCGGACAAACTCAGCGCAGCGCGTAAAAAAAATGCAAAAGACTTATCAGAAAAACTAGTTAAATGTATACGTGATCTTGCAATAAAAAATGCAAAACTCGAAATCGTATTTACTAATGATAATACATATCGTGAAGACGGATATGATAAGGTCCAAATAATGATAAGCACTAATGCCGGCGAAGAGCTCAAACCTTTATATAAAATAGCATCAGGAGGAGAAATCTCGAGAGTAATGCTTGCTATTAAAAGCATTCTTGCGGATGCTGACAAAACCGACACGCTCATATTTGATGAAATTGATACGGGAATAAGCGGCCAAACAGCTCAGACTGTTGCAGAAAAAATGTATAATCTGTCACAAACTCATCAAATTATATGTATAACGCATTTGACGCAGCTTGCGGCTATGGCTGATTATCACTATTTAATAACCAAAAAAACAGAGGCAGGGAAAACGTATACTTATTTTAATGAACTTACATCTGCTGACAGGGTAAGAGCTTTGGCCCAAATGCTAAGCGGTTCAGCGCTCACACAAAACGCATTAAATCATGCAGACGAAATGCTTAATACGGCTAAAACATATAAGGCGAATTTAGCATAATATTCCATTTTTAACGCAGGTAATACCTGCGTTTTTTATGCAATAATTGCCAGAATACGCTTTATTAAACAGTCAAAAAATAGACGCATGAAACGAAAAAAGATAATAAAAAGCTTGTCAGTTATAACGGCAGCTATCTTTATATTAAGCGCATTTACATTTGCAGGTCTTGTGCAAAATGAAAATATTTTTATTATTGTCGGACAAAAAACACCTGTTTTTCTGAATCACTCTTTAATAAAAAGTGTAAAACTTGTGCAGGATGAAGAAATAATCAGCGTAGATGGAAACTTATCTAATGAATATGATGTTGATTTATCAAAAACTTTAACTTTTTCATCAAACAAAGAAGGGAAATTCAAACTTACTGCGAATATATTAGGTGGGATCACTGTTAAGGAAATCACAGTAAACGTTTTACCTGAAGTATACTTGTATGCAGGAGGTGACTTAGTAGGAGTAAAATTAAATACGCAGGGAGTCATAGCTGTTGGATTTGAGGATCTTGTTAGTGATACAGGTATAAGCGCTTCTCCGGCTAAAGATGCAAACATTAAAATAGGTGATATTATAACACATATTAATGATACGCCTATTAATACGGCGGATGAATTTCGTAAGATCACAAACGATATTACAAGTGATGAGTTGATTTTAACAATTGACAGAAATAAAGAAACATTAAAGATAAGCGTGAAGCCTTTTTTAACAACGGATGGCTATAAGATCGGTTTATGGGTGAGGGAGAAGGTTGCCGGAGTTGGTACTTTAACTTTTATAACAGAAGATGGGAAGTATTTTGCTTCTTTGGGCCATGCTGTAATAGATGCTACATCGGGCGTTCAGGTACCGTTGCTTAATGGTGATTTAGTAGGCGCGAAAGCAATATCGATAGTTCGCGGAGAAAAAGGCTACCCGGGTGAAATAAAAGCTGTTTTCAAAGATCCAAACGTCTCCTTAGGTAAAATAAACGAAAATTCCGAATACGGACTTTTTGGTTACTATGAAGGCGATATTGATTTGAGCAATTACACATTGTATCCTATAGCCACACAAAATGAAATCGAGGTTGGCCCTGCGACGATCATAACTACCTTAGATGATGGCAAGAAGGAGTATGATATTTATGTAGAAAAAGTTTATAAACAAAATGAACCCAATACCAAAAGTATGATGATTCGCATAACGGATGAAGAGCTTTTGGCAAAAACCGGCGGCATCATTCAAGGCATGAGCGGAAGCCCAATTATTCAAAATGGTAAAATAATAGGTGCTGTGACACACGTATTAATAGATGATCCGACGTTAGGTTACGGCATTTTTGTTGAATGGATGATAAAAAATTTTTACATTCGACAGAATTAGCGAAATTTTGCAAAATATTTATAGTATTCTTAAAAAAAATCGCAAAGGGGGCTAATATGTCTTTTTCAGTGGTTATTGCCGATGATAATGCTGCATTTTTATCCGCAGCGGAAAAATGTTTAAAACGTTCTAAAAAAATGAACGTTGCAGGCACTGCAAGCAATGGTAAAGAATTACTCGAATTGGTTAAAGAAAAACATCCCGATTTGATTATACTCGATCTTGTAATGCCTATTATGGATGGTCTTGATGTAATGAAGGCATTAAAAAATTATGACGAGAACTATAATCCTGGCATAGTCATGTTATCGGCGGTTGGCAATGAAAATATTACTAAAGCCGCCGCACAGCTGGGCGCTCAGTATTATTTTCTCAAACCGATTGAGCTGGAATCTTTCGCTCAGAAAATTGAAGAATTATATGATGCAGGTATTGGTTTGCGTAAAAGCAGAGTACTTAATTTTCAAGGTTTAGAAAAGGAAAGTATGGATAAACAATACCACACCTTGATAACTTCGATTCTTCATGAAATAGGAGTTCCAGCACATATAAAAGGCTATACCTATATGAGAGATTCCATCAAAATGGTTATTGCCGATCCTAACTTATTGGGCGGGATAACTAAAGAACTATATCCTTCTATCGCTAAAAAATATAACACAACACCCAGCAGAGTGGAAAGAGCAATCAGACACGCTATAGAAGTTGCATGGACAAGAGGACGTGTAGAAACTATTGATATGATTTTCGGTTACACTATAGACCAGAATAAAGGAAAACCGACGAATAGCGAATTCATCGCTATGGTTGCTGATAAAATACGCATGCAAGTCGGCGAATATGTATAAATTATTGCAATCCCCGGCTGTTTCGCACATATAAAGAGAAAGACCGCTTAAAAAGCGGTTTTTCTCTTTATAGAAGGAAATATGACGCTATTCTTTTATAAAAAACGAACCATGATATTTTATCTGAACTTTCTTTTACCAAAAGAGGTATTTCATATACATTGCCGTCTGAAACGTTTACTTTTAAAATACCCGCCGCATCGCCTTGCTGTATCGGGGCGTAAAGAACATCATTGCTTGTTATTATTTCTTGAGTGAATTCTTTATCATCCTGTGTGTTGGATTTCAGTATATAAACATCTTCTGCGGCAACTAAATCAGTTTTGCCAAGCTCGGAATTAATGACAGGTATCTGACCAACTACATCACCAGACTTTACTATATATTCACCACTGTAGTTTGCAATGCCGTAATCTATTAATGCTTTTGCATCGGCAAAACGCGTTGAAGAATCTTCTTCAGCCAGAATAACGCATATTAAACGCATATCGCCGCTTTCCGCTGTCGCGGAAAGACAATATTTCGCAGCTGAACTATACCCGGTTTTTATACCATCAATATAAGTTGTTTGAGAAATTAATTTATTTGTATTTACAAGTGTGCGTAAGACGTCATTATTTTTACCTATATAGATTTCCTTTGTCCATGTTGAAATATAATCGTATATCTTTTCATATTTGAGAAGTTCGCTTGACATAACGGATATATCGCGTGCTGACGAATAATGATTTGTATCGGCCAAACCGCAAGCGTCTGCAAAATTGGTATTAGTCATTCCAAGCTCTTTTGCTTTATTGTTCATTATTACCAAAAAATTATCAAGAGAGCCTCCGCCCATATGCTCTGCAAGCGCTGTTGCAGCATCATTGCCGCTTTCAATCGCTATCCCATAAAGCAATTCATCAACGCTGCGCACTTCTCCTGCTTCTAAAAATAGTTGCGATCCGCCCATACTCGCAGCATATGATGATACTGTCACTTTATCTTCAAGATTCATCTCTCCGCTTTCAAGCCGTTCCATAGCTATAAGCATAGTCATAATTTTAGTAATACTTGCCATATGAAGTTTTTCATCGGCGTTTTTTTCGTATAAAACTTCATGTGTTTTACTGTCTATCAAAATTGCCGAAGGAGCGCTTATTTCCGGTTGAATCGTTTCAGCGCGCACTTTTATCGGAAATATACCAATTATCATCACTAAAACAAAAAATATGTATATAAGCTTTTTTTTCATAAAAAACCTCCATGTCTTTTATTTTATGGAGGCTTTTTTAGTTATATTACTTGATAATCTTATGTAAAAAACTTTTTCCGTTTTCTGTAGGGGATACATTGAAATAATCACATACCGTAGCTCCGATATCAGCAAATGTTTCCCTTATTCCCAGATCATAACTTTTTACGCTATCGCCGTAAATCATTATTGGAATATATTCACGTGAATGATCTGTACTTGATGTTGACGGATCGCAGCCATGATCAGCAGTGATAATTAAAATATCATTTTCTTGCATATCATTTATTAATAAAGGAAGATTATTATCGAATTCTTTCAGTGCATCAGCGTATCCGGCAATATCATTTCTATGTCCATAAAGCATATCAAAATCAACTAAATTAGCGAAAATCAAGCCGCTATCAAAGGATTGCATTGCATTTGAAATTTTTTGAATTCCATCAATATTTGAAACTATATGAAAGGATTGAGTTATGCCTGTTCCGGCATAAATATCGCTGATTTTTCCTATAGCGCACACCTTAATTCCTGCGTCATTTAAATTAGTAAGCATGTTTGGGCATTTGGGAGAAATAGAATAATCGCGCCTATTGGAAGTTCTTTTAAAATTGTTTGGATTATCGCCGACAAATGGTCTTGCGATTACTCGTAATATGTTATATTTATCGCATATTTTACGTGCTTTGATACATATATCATAAAGTCTATCAAGCGGAATAATGCTTTCGTGGGCAGCTATCTGAAAGACACTGTCAGCTGAAGTATAAACTATTACTTTACCTGTTTGTATATGTTCCTGTCCGTATATTTTTATAGCCTCAGTTCCGCTAATTGCTTTGTTGCATAATATATCCAAGCCTGTATCGGCCTTGAACTTTTCTATGATTTCATTGTTAAAACCGTTAGGGTAAGTAGGGAAGGCTTCTTTTGTTATTATTCCGGCTATTTCCCAATGTCCTGTTGTAGTATCTTTGCCCTTCGACAGCTCGGCAAGTTTGCCGTAAGCGCCGTCTGGAATGATATCCATTGCCTTTTTTATACCGCAGTCTTGTATATGAGTAAGACCGAGTTTTTCCATATTTGGAAGGCAAAAATTATTAATATTTTTATAGATATTTCCGATAGTGTTGGAACCTGCATCGTTATACTCGGACGCATCCGGAAGCTCGCCTATACCTGCGCTGTCAAGTACTATAAGAATAATTCTTTTTTTCATATTGTATTAATCATACCACTTTTTCTAAGAAATACAAAATCAAATCAGGCGTAACGTATGATTCAATAACACAGCCTGCTATACTTATTATAAAAGCAATTAGTAGAAATACAGAATATACAGTAAACAGACCTTTTGTTGATTCAACTTTCGCAAGCCCTTTTGAAGTTTTGGTGTGTTTTAATGAGTATGAAATAACACAAGCGCCGGCAAAAAATAACGCCGGCAACTCTATTATATTTTGAGGCAGGAATGCTGCAAAGTTCATCAGCATACCGTTTATGCCATAAGCATTGTTTACAAATGAATTTGTGAATCCTATCATAAAACCATAAAACAAAAAATATGTCGGCATAAAAAAAGCTCCGATTACGCTGAAACCCGAAATCCATATTAATAAATATGTAGACAATTTTTTAAAAATATTATTTCTTAAAAGCTCAGCAGGATCTATATCTTTTATATTTTTATAGTCTGAAAAATAATCATCAATAAAAATATCTAATTCATTTTGTACATTTTGGTTCAAAAATCTTGGAGCCATCAAACCTAATACTATACCTATAATCAGGCAGCAAGCAAAAAGCAAATATTTTTTTCTATTCTCTTTTATATTATGTGTTAGAATAGCTTTCATTAAAAACACCTCATATATTACTATGAGGCGTTGTCCTTTTTTATTACATAGTTTGTCTACTTGATACCACGTTCTTTAAGCAGCAATTCAAGTTCATCTACAAATGTATTCAAATCTTTAAATTGGCGGTATACAGATGCAAAACGCACATATGCAACATCGTCAAGATATTTAAGTCTGTTCATAATTGCTTCGCCGATACGGCATGATTCAATTTCGTTTTCACTGGTTGCAAAAAGCTCGGATTCGGCATCAGAAACTAATTTTTCTATCTGCTCCATAGATACAGGTCTTTTCTCGCATGCTTTTACAAGACCTCGTATGCATTTGTTTCTGTCATATTCTTCACGCATACCGTCCTTTTTTACTACAAACAATGGTATTGATTCCAAGCGTTCATATGTTGTAAAACGATATTTGCACTCTGTGCATTCTCTTCTGCGACGAATGGCTTTAAAATCCTCTGCCGGACGAGAATCTATAACTTTGCTTTCGATGCATGAACACTTAGGACATTTCATTTACTCTATACCTCACTATTTCCATAGTGGATTATAAGCTATTTTATTTATTCTATCAACCTTCACAATTGTTTTTTGATTCTGTCAATTGCAGATTTTTCGATACGAGATACCTGGGCTTGTGATATACCTATTTCTTTTCCAACTTCAATTTGCGTTTTGCCTTGATAATACCGCATATTTATAATGTTTTTTTCTTTTTCATTCAAAGATTTTATTGCCTCATTTAAAGCTATATTATCTATCCATTTTGCTTCTTTATTTATTTCATCTGTTATCTGGTCCAAAATGACTATACTATCTCCGCTGTCATTATAGACAGTGTCATATATAGAGCACGGCTCAATTATAGCATCGAGAGCTTCGTCCACTTCTTTTTTATCTATGCCCAATATATCTGCTATTTCCTTGTTTGAAACGGAACAATCATCAGCGCTTTCTTTAATTTTCATCGCTTTATATGCGATATCCTTAAGTGATCTGCTTACTCTTAGCGTACCGCTATCTCTAAGATATCTTTTTATTTCACCTATAATCATCGGCATAGATATCATTTTCAAAAAAAATCAATTATCTATTGAAAACAAATAAAATATTAGTATAATAATTAAAAAGCGTTGACGAAGAAAAGTAAAGTATATGAGTATGACAGAGAGGGATGGAAGCTGGAAAGTCCTATACATATTATGCTTGAAGTTCGCTTCTGAGCTTCGCAAAAGAAATCATCAGTATTTTGCGACGGTCGCACCGTTAACACGTCGAGAGAAGTTATAAGCTTAATTTGGGTGGTACCGCGATGAATTCGTCCCATGTGGGGACGATATTTTATTTTAAGGGGTTATTTAGTGAAAGAAAAACTTAATCTGATCAAACAAGAAGCTCTATCAAAAATAGCACAAGCAAAGAATATCAAAAATCTTGATGATATTCGTATAGGATATTTAGGAAAAAAAGGAGAGCTTACTGTAATTTTGCGTTCAATGGGTTCTTTAACCGCTGAAGAACGGCCTTTAGCAGGGAAACTGGCAAACGAAGTAAGACAGAAAATAGAGTCCGCTCTGAAGGAAAGAAAAGATTATTTTGAAAACGCTGATTTAAAAGAGAAATTGCGCTCTCAATCAATAGATATTACATTGGACGAAAAAACTATTCCTTGCGGGCATCATCATCCGTTTTATAAAACTCTTAAAGAAATTACAGATATATTTATTTCAATGGGATTCAGTATAGCTGAAGGACCCGAAATAGAATGGGTGAAATATAATTTTGATGATCTGAATGTTCCGCCAGATCATTCATCACGCGATGAAAGCGATACTTTTTATTGCACTAATGATATATTGCTAAGAACACAAACTTCTCCGGTACAAATCAGAGCGATGCAATCTGCGAAACCTCCTATAAAAATGATCTCTCCCGGACGTGTTTACCGCAGAGATGAAATAGACGCCACACATTCTCCCATGTTTCATCAACTTGAAGGATTAGTAATTGATAAAGGCATAACCATGAGTGATTTAAAAGGCACGCTGGATTATGTGGCCAAAAGGCTTTACGGCAACGATACGCAAACCGTTTTCAGGCCTCATCAGTTTTATTTTACAGAACCAAGCGCAGAAATGGACGCAACTTGTTTTATCTGCAAAGGTAAGGGCTGCCGCGTTTGTAAGGGAAGCGGATATATTGAGATCTTGGGCTGCGGAATGGTTCATCCTAATGTTTTAAAAGCTTGCAATATTGATCCGGATGTATATTCAGGATTTGCATTCGGTATGGGTCTTGACAGAATGGCAATGCTTCAATATGCTATTGGAGATTTGAGATACATGTTTGCCAATGACAGCGAATTTTTAATGCAGTTCTAATAAGGAGATAAATTTATGATCACACCCGTTTCTTGGTTAAAGGATTATGTGGATATACCGGATAATATTAAAGCATTTGCAGATAATATGACTCTCAGTGGCACAAAAGTCGAAAGCGTAGAATATAGAGCCGCAAACATTACGGGAATAATTACTGCAAAAGTAACTGCTAAAACAAAACATGCTGATTACGAAAAGCTTTGGATTATAAAAGTAAATGACACTAAACAAGAAAGCACTGTTGTTACTGCCGCGCAAAATGTAAATGTAGGCGACATAGTTCCGTTTGCAACAATAGGAGCTGTTATTGCTTCGGGACAGAAAATTAATACAGTGAATTTCGGAGGAATCACCAGCGAAGGAATGCTTTGTTCTGCGGCAGAGCTAGGTATAAATTCAAGCGTTGTGCCGAAATTTTCACAGGAAGGAATATTTATTCTTCCTCAGGATACTCCTGTCGGCGTTGATATCATCAAAGCGCTTGCATTAGACGATTATATTATAGACTTTGAACTTACCAATAACAGGCAGGATTGTAACAGTATATTGGGAATTGCATATGAAGCTTCTGCTACATACGGTAAAAAATTCGATTTTCCGATGTATGAATTTGATAATGAATCACAGGATATAAATAAATATCTTAGCGTAGAAGTAAAAAATTTTGAACTTTGCCCGCGGTATACGGCAAAAATGGTCGAAATCATCAGAATAGAACCCTCTCCGCTTTGGATGCAGACAAGGCTTATGGCTGCAGGAGTAAGACCGATAAATAATGTTGTCGATGTATCTAATTTTGTAATGATAGAAACAGGGCAGCCTTTGCATACTTTTGATTATGACAAACTTGAAGGTGGTAAAATTATAGTTGAAAATGCAAATGATAAGGATAATATAACCACTTTGGATCATGTAGAAAGAAATCTTGATAAAAGTATGCTCATGATTAATGATGCAGCTAAACATGCGGCGATTGCAGGCGTTATGGGCGGAGGAACGACAGATATTGATGAAAATACAAAATTAGTAGTTATCGAATCTGCTAACTTTAACAAAAACAGCATAAGGGCCACGGCTAAAAAACTCGGACTGAGAACTGAATCGAGCTCTCATTTTGAAAAAGGAATAAGTGTAAATCTTACTAAATACGCCGCAGACAGAGCCGCATCTCTTCTTGTAGAAATAGGAGCTGCGAAATATATAAACGGGGTAATAGATGTATACAAGCAGATACCTCCCAAAGAACACTTGAGCGTAAATACAAATTGGTTCAATAAATTTGCCGGCATTAAGCTATCTGTTGATCATATATCAGAACTTCTATACCGCTTGGGTTTTGAACCCAAACCTAATGGTGATGACATTAGTGTTACTGTTCCACGTTTTAGGAATGATATAAAAATAAAAGAAGATTTAGCTGAAGAAATCATCAGAATGTATGGATATGACAACATACCGCTTACACTTATGGACTCTTCAAATTATATATCTGAACCTAACCGTATTTATGAAGCCAAACAAAATATCAAAAACATACTTGTAGGCATGGGCGGTTTTGAAATACTGACATATTCTTTTGTAGGTCCTCAAGCAATAGACCGTTTAGCATTTAATGAAAACGATAAAAGAAGAACTCCGGTCAAAATCATTAATCCGCTGGGTGAAGAATACTCTGTAATGCGCACAAGCATGCTTGCAGGAATGCTTGATACCCTTGCATTAAATTACAACAGAAAAAACAAGTCCCAACTGATGTTTGAACTTGCCAATATATATTTGCCCGAGAGCAGCAAAGACAAGCTTCCTTTGCAGCAAACGAATTTGGTGATCGGCAAGTATAATAGTGATTATTATGAAATGAAAGCTGTCATCAATGCTTTGCTTGCCTATATCAAAACAGAAAATGTTGATTATGTGCGTTCTGACGAAAATTTCCTCCATCCGGGACGCAGCGCTGATATATATATGAATAACATAAAAATAGGATATGTAGGGCAAATTCATCCATTATTAGCTAAAACATACGACATTACTGACGAAACAATAGTAGCCGAAATAAATGCAGATATATTGACTGAGAAAATGATTAATACCAAAATTAAGGCGAAAGCTGTTGCAAAATATCCGCCTAGCGAAAGAGATCTTGCTTTAATAATAGACGATGATATTTTGGCCGCTGCAGTTCAAGAGAAAATTATTGAATATGGCGGTAAAGATATAATTTCATGCAAAGTATTCGATGTTTATAAGAGCCCGTCGTTAGGGGAGGGGAAAAAGAGTCTTGCCTTTAATTTGGTATTTAGAAGCGATGAAAAGACGCTAACCGATGAGCAGGTGGATGAATATATAAATGATATAATCAGAAATCTGGAAGCAGCTAATATAGCAAAATTAAGATTTTAAGAAGGAGAAGATAATTTTGCACTAAATAAAAATTTAGTGCAAAATTAAATAATGAATATATTAGAATCATTTTATAGCAATATAAAAAATAATCTTTCTGTCGAATCATTTAATGGTTATAAATACGATCTTAAATGCTTGATACGTTTTTTGTGCGAACGTGAAGGAATGGATGCAAATGATACGGATTGCGAAAGGATAATACTCCAAGCGAATGAAGCCGATTTATATGCATTTATAGTTTACGCGCGTGAAAATTTGCATAATGGCGTTGACGCTTTAAATAGAAAAATATCATCTGTTCGCAAGCTTTATGATTTTTTATATGAAAACAATTATATTAAAAAAAATGTTGCGCGCAATATCAGAAAATTTATCACTGTCAAAGACAGCAGCCGCAACATTTTAAGCATGCAAGAATGTCAATATTTAATCAAAAACATAAATGGACGCAACGCAACTCGAGACAGGCTTATCGTTATGATGTTTTTATATTATTCTGTCAATGTAAATGACTTATTGCATTTAAAAACGGAGGACATATCAGAAAACAGCATAACTTTCGGATCGTACTGCGACAATAGAAAAACCTACAAGAAAAATGACGCTCTCAAATCGATTTTAAACGATTTTTTTTCTTCGTGTCATATACCAGGATCTTCTAACGTTTTTACAACGAGCACAGGAAAGCCATTAAGCAGAAGATCAATCCAGCATATAACGGCAAAACGATTAAATGAGGCGGGTATATATGTTAACGGAGATACAACTCAATTATTAAGACGAACAGGGCTCAAAATTTTTTCGACCGGACAAAAGGGCAGCGCGGATAAATTTGTACTTGCATAAACTAAAAATACATATTATAATATAATATATAACTTTCCGTGAAAGAATAGTTTATTGTAAAGTACAAGGAGCATAATATGGTACAAACATATGAAAAAGACCTGAATATAAAATTACGTAAGAAATTAAATACGTTGCAAGCTATGCTTCCTGAATTCACTGAAGAATTTTTCCGTGGAATATCAGATACACGTCAAATCAAAACTCGTGTAGCTTATGCTTTTGATTTGAGAATATTTTTTCACTATTTATATTCCGCTAACAAAAAATTTTCAGAAAGAAAAGATCAAACAGATTTCAAATTATCTGATTTGGAATTAATCGATGCAACAGATATCGAGATGTATTCGGAATATTTAGAAATGCATTCCCTTCCAAGTCACAAAAATAATGAATGTATGATCACATATACAAATTCAGCGCGCGGGAAAATGCGGAAGCTTTCGACCTTGAGGGCTTTCTTCAAATATTATTACAAAAAAGAAAGAATAAAAAACAATCCAACAGTCATTGTTGATCTGCCGAAATTACATGATAAACCAATTATCCGGCTGGAGCCTAATGAAGTAGTTGATTTATTGGATACTATAGAAAACGGAGATAAATTAACAAATACTCAAAAACGCTATCACAATAAAAATGCATTGAGAGATTTGGCTATAATATCTCTGCTTGTCGGAACAGGAATAAGAATAAGCGAATGCGTAGGATTAAATATTTCTGATTTTGATTTCGAAAATGCAAGTTTTTCTATAACTCGCAAAGGAGGCAACCAAACTATACTGTATTTACCACAGGAGGTTATTGATATTTTACAACGATATTTAAAAGAAATCAGGCTCAATATCACTGCGATAGACGAGCTTTCATCCGACGCAATGTTTTTGTCACTTCAAAAAAAGCGTATGACTGTAAGCAGCATTGAAAAAATGCTGAAAAAATATGCTCAAACAGCTGTTCCATTAAAAAACATATCTCCGCATAAACTAAGAAGTACTTATGGTACAAATTTATACAGAGAAACAGGCGATATTTATTTAGTCGCAGATGTCCTCGGGCATAAAGATGTTAATACAACAAAAAAACATTATGCAGCCATCGAAGAGGATCGCAGAAGATCTGCGGCTAAGGTCACAAAACTTCGCAAAGATTAAACATACTTATACTTTATACTCGAACAAACATTCCCATTTTTACTATGCAATGATTAAAATCTATTTATTCATAGAACAATCATTTGACATATTATGACAAATATCTTATAATATGTTTACAAATTGCATAGGTGGAGAAGTATGTATGAAGATTTGAGCGATATTCAAATCGCTATTCTTAAATTTATCAAAAATGAACTGACAGAGCATGGATATCCTCCGACAGTGCGCGAAATTTGCACTAATACCGGCCTGGCATCTACTTCTTCAGTTCATTATCAGTTAAAAAAATTGCAAAATAAAGGATATTTGAAAATAAACTCTGATAAACAGCGTGCAATTGAGCTTATAAACGATAATCCTTACGGCTTTAATAAGGACGTTGTTAACGTACCAGTAATCGGCAGAGTTGCTGCAGGAACTCCGATACTCGCAATTGAAAATTACGAGGACTCCCTTCCCCTCCCTACCACATTTATCAAAAACAGAGAATGTTTTGTTCTTAAGGTACAAGGCAGCAGTATGATTAATGCAGGTATTTTTGACGGCGATTATGTAATCGTTCAGGTTCGGCCGGTTGCTGAAAACGGTGAGATAGTCGTTGCGATGATAGACGACGAAGCTACTGTCAAAACTTTCTATCGCGAAGGTAAAAAGATTCGCTTACAGCCTGAGAATCCTTTAATGGCTCCTATTTATACAGACAATGTCACAATATTAGGAAAAGTTATTGGAGTATTCAGAGAATTATAATTTTGGGATATTATTTAGCTCTTGCAAAACATATGTAAGAGCTATTTTTATGTGTTCATAAGTAAGCCCCCCTTGCTGATAAATAATGTAAGGAGGTTTTACAGGTCCATCAGCGCTCAATTCTATAGATGAGCTTTGTATAAAGCTGCCGGCCGCCATTATGATTTTTTCCTTATAACCTGGAAGCGGCGCTGCAAGAGGTACAGCCATACTATCTACTGGCGAAGCCTTTTGGATCCCTCTGCAAAATGCTTCCATCTTTTCACGGCTTTTTAAAACTATTCCCTGTATTATATCACTTCTTTCTTCATCATACTCAGGAAATACTTCATACCCTAACTCAGAAAATATACGAGCAGAAAGCACTGCTCCCTTTATCGCATTTGCGGTTACTCTTGCAGCTAAAAAAAGTCCTTGAAGATACTGCCTTATCATCCCGTAATTTATTCCTACTTCAAATGCTATGCTCGGCGCTGTGAGACGTGCCGCAGCTTTTTGTACGTATTTGTACTTGCCGGCTATATATCCCCCCGCATATACCAATCCGCCTCCGGGATTTTTAATAAGCGAACCGGCTATCAAATCTGCTCCGACATCTGTAGGCTCATAAATATCAAGAAATTCTCCGTAACAATTATCCACTGCAACAACACAATCCTGTTTTATCTTTTTTATTTCAGTTACAGCTTTCTTTATTTTTTCTATTGTAAGAGCCGGACGTTTATCATATCCTGTGGAGCGCTGTATAAACACTATTTTAGTATTTTGTTTTAAATACTTAGATAATAAGCCTAAATCAATATCCCCCTCAGGAGTTAAGTCAAGTTTATCATATCCTATCTTAAAATCATCCAAAGATCCCAAATCTTGCGCCTCAGCGCTGTTGAGTGAATTATATATGGTATCATAAGGGTTGCCTGTTATGCTCAACATTCTGTCGCCGGGACGAAGTATTCCGAGAAGCGCTAGCGTAACTGCATGTGTTCCCGAAACTATTCCAGGGCGCACCAAAGCCGCCTCGGCTCCGAAAGTATCTGCAAAGATTTTTTCGCAGACGTCTCTGCCATCATCATTATAACCGTATCCTGTAGATGGCATAAAATGTCTTTCCGCCAGTTTGTGTTTCTGCATAGCGTTAAGTATTTTTTTTTGGTTTTGCAAACATATGTTATCTATTTCTTTAAATTTGAAATTGACATCATTTTCACATTCAATTATCAGATTTTCAATATTCGTCTTATTTGCGTTCATTTATTATGCCGGCAATCCTTTCTGCCATACGAAACGGCTTATCTTCTTTAATCCATATAATATCTTTATTTGCATTAAACCACGTCATTTGCCGTTTAGCGTAATTTCTACTTTTTTGCTTTACAAGCTCTACTGCGTCATCGATATCAGTATTATTTAACAAAGCGCTGGCTATCTCTTTGTATCCAATCGCCTTCATTGCGTTATATGAAAGAGATACGCCCATATCAATTAAACGTTTAACTTCTTCAATAAGGCCTTTTTCAACCATAATATCAACTCTTTTGTTAATACGTTCGTATAAATTATTTCTGTCCATACTGACTGCAAAATAAAATGTATTATTATACCTTAGCTTTTTAATTTTTAAATTATCACTTTTTTTGCGGCCTGAAACTTTATAATACTCCAACGCCCTTATAATTCGATTGATATTATTCGGATGCGTAATCTCAGCATACTCTGGATCACATGATTCTAAAAAGGCATACATATAGCTGCCGCCTTTTTGCTTATATAATGTTTCAAGTTCTTGTCTAATTTCACTGGAAGCTGTGTTTTCTTCATATGTATATGAATCATAAATTATGCTATCCAAATAAAGGCCGCTTCCTCCTGTTATTATTGGCGCTTTGTTTTTTTGGATAACTTCTTGTTCATATTTCAGAGCTCTTTTCGTATATGTGGATATATCAACATTTTCATACGGACTGAATTCATCAATCATATAATGCGCTATGCCTTGCATGTCGTCAATATTTATTTTCGCAGTGCCTATATCTAGCTGCCTGTAGCTTTGCATTACATCCGCAGATATAATTTCAGCATTTATTTTTTTTGCTAGCCATATAGCCGTTTCGCTTTTTCCGCTTGCTGTAGGACCTCCGATGGCAACAACTAAACTTTCAGCCATTATATCCTCTCAAAAGCTTTCATAAAATAACGTATGTTTATCCTTCCTATTACAGGACGTCCATGCGGGCAAGTAAATGGCATCTGTGTAAAATAAAGATCGTTAAGAAGAGCTCTTGATTCTTCTTCGCTGATATTTTCCTGACCTCTTATTGCGTTATGGCAAGCTGCACTTATCAATCGTTCATTTCTGTTTTCTATCATGCTGATATTTTTAGTTTTGTCAAGTTCCTCTATAAGATTATGAAAAATTGTTTTAATGTCCTCTCCTGCTACATAATAAGGCACAGAATTCACAGCGATGGAGCCATCATTTAAATCATCAACTAAAAACCCTATGCGCTCCAGTTTATCTGCATTATCTATGACTGTTTTGTAATCTTTTACGCCTAAATTCATAAGCACAGGCGTCATAAGAGTCTGAATTTCCAATGCATGATTTTTAAAAGCAGTCATATACTTATCATAAAGCACGCGCTCGTGTGCGGCATGTGTATCAATGGCATATAGATTTTCCCCTGCTTCAAACATCGCGTATACCCCGAAAGCATTGCCGACATATTTCATGTTTTTTAAAGTCAGAAATATCTCTTTGTTTATATTTACTGTCTTCTCAACAGGTTCAATTAAAGCAGAACGATCATTATCATCATTAAATAAATAACCAGCGCCTGCGTCTTTTTCTTTGTTTTTGATAACATCATTATCAATCGCATAAACGCTTTCACTTTCTTCAGCACTCAATGTTACATCAGGCTTAATATTATCGAAATATGCATTTGCCGTTTCAGGAAGCAGATCTTTTACAGGTTCAAATGGCATGCTTTCAAATTTTGTTTCACGATCCTGTTTTAAACCTATGTCGTTTTTTAAAATAAAATTTTTATTAAGATAATTTTTTATTCCCTGTTTCAAAAGCAAAATAATAAGGGATTCGTTCTGCAATTTTATTTTTGTTTTTGCCGGATGAATATTAACGTCTAACAAATAATAAGGAAGTTGAATAAAAAGGATGTAATCAGCCCCTTTTTTTCCGTATAATTCATAATATACGCTGTCTATGGCATTTGAGATCAAATCAGCTTTTACGTATCTGCCGTTTATAAAAGTAATACGCTGAGAATGTTTTTCATTTATGAAATTCGGCGAACTCACATAACCCTTGCAAAACAATGGGTCTTCATCTACATTAATTGGTATCAAAGTTTGAACAATTTCTTTGCCTAAAATAATTTTTAAATTAGTAATTTCATCAAAAGTGCTTTTCGTATGGAATATTTCTTTGCCATCACATATAAGCCTCATGGATATTTCAGGGTGTGATAAAGCAAGTTTGCTTGCAAGGTCTATTATTTCAGAGGTTTCTGATCTGTCGCTTTCAAGATGTTTTCTTCTGGCCGGAATATTATAAAAAAGATCAGATATTTCCATTGTTGTGCCGTTATTACAAGCACAGGGTTCTTGTTTTTGTATTTCAGCATTAACTAAAAATGTCTTTGTCCCACATTCATCATCCTTTGTTTTTGTGATAAGTATGATCTTTGATACGAAAGCTATGCTGGCAAGAGCTTCTCCTCTGAATCCCAATGTGCTTATCGAATCAATACTGTCCGTTATTTTGCTTGTAGCATTTCTTTTAAATGCAAGAGGAATATCGTCAAATGCTATACCTTCGCCATCGTCCTGAACTTTTATAAGAGACTTTCCGCCTTTTACTATAGTTATATTTATATTTTTTGTGCCAGCATCTATAGAGTTCTCTATAAGCTCTTTTAAGACCGACGCTCCGTTTACAACGACTTCACCTGCTGCTATTTTATCAACAAAATTCTTGGGAAGAAGTTTAATTTTATTCATTTTCAATTTTTAGATCCTTTTTTAACTTTGCCACAAAATTCATCACTTCAATAGGCGTCATCTCATCTATCGGCAAATCTCTGATTTCTTTTGCAGCATTTAATTGAGCATAATTGAGCAAATTCACTTCCGGGAATTCACTTATATCATTTCTTGATTTATTCTTATTGCGTTTAGGACCAGATTCATAGCTGTACAAAAGTTCCTGAGCGCGCTTTGTAACAGACAATGGAAGCCCTGCGAGTTTTGCCACATCTATGCCATAACTTTTATCGCTTCCCCCACGCTGGATTTTATGCAAAAAAACTATGCCTGTGTCTGTTTGTTTCGTAGTAATTGAATAATTAACAATGCCTTCAATACTTTCCATTTCTATTAACTCATGGTAATGCGTTGCAAAAAGTGTTTTGCATTTAAGTGAGAATAGATATTCAGTAACAGCTCTTGCTATGCACAAACCATCCGCAGTGCTTGTCCCACGGCCAACCTCATCTAATATAACAAGGCTTTTTTCCGTAGCGTTTTTTAATATATTGGCGACCTCACTCATTTCGACCATAAATGTGCTTTGTCCGCTGGAAAGATCATCGCTGGCTCCGACCCTTGTAAATATTCTGTCTACAATACATAAGTTTGCCTGTGAGCATGGAACAAAGCAGCCTATCTGATTCATGAGCGCTATTATTGCAACTTGCCTTATATATGTTGATTTGCCGGCCATATTGGGGCCCGTTATGATCATTATTCTTGAATCGCGTCCGTTCAAGTACGTATCATTGGGAATAAACTGGTCTTTTGCTATGGCTTCCACCACAGGATGACGCCCGTCGCTTATGCTAATGATTCCATCATCATTAAGTTCGGGACGTACATAATTGTTAGCATGACTTATTTTTGCAAACGAGCATAAAGCATCTATTTCGGACAATATTTTAGCTGTAGACTGTAAGCGCGATATATTATTATTGAGAAAATTAATTATCATTTCATATATCTGTTTTTCTTTCGATAATAAATTCTCTTGTGATTTAATAACTTTTTCTTCTATCTCTTTTAATTCTTCTGTGATGTATCTTTCGCCGTTTGTCAGTGTCTGCCTTCTGATAAAATGAGCGGGGACATTATTGATGTTACCTTTTGAAACTTCGAAATAATAGCCAAATACCTTGTTATTGCCGAATTTTAAATTTTTTATTCCACTTGACATTCTCTCCCGTGCCAGCAAATCAGCAAGAATCTGTTTTACGTTATCATTGAGTTCGCGATATTCATCAATCTCTTTGTCAAACCCTTTTTTTATCAGTTTGCCGTCATTGACATTAGCAGTGCATTCATCGTCTACCGCCTTGTCCAACAGTTCCCACATATCACTCATATCGTCAATGTTATCTCTGAGCAATTTCAAATATGGGCTCGTAATCTTAAGCAAACATTTTTTTAGACGCGGCAATAAAAAAATTGATTCTTTCAGCGCAATCAATTCTCTGCCGTTTATCTTACCATAGCTGATTTTGGAAACAATCCTTTGATTGTCTCCGATTAATTTCAGCAATTCACGTATATCTTCATTAAGCACTATATCAGACGTTAGCTCATCCAATACATCATGGCGCTTTATAATTTCATCTTTATCTGTCAAAGGTTCGTTTATCCAATTCCTTATACGCCTTGATCCTGCAGGCGTTGCCGCTTTATCAAGAACCCAAAGCAAACTTCCTTTTTTTTCCGAGCCTCTTATCGTTTGAGTAAGCTCAAGATTTGAAAGTGTGGCGTAATCCAAATACATATGCTGCTTAGGTTTTACAAATTGAACATGGTTAATATGCTTAAGCGAGTTTTTTTGCGTCATATGTAAATACAGCAAAAGTCCGCCTAATGCTTTAATCGTTTGAGGCGCGTCTTCAATTCCAAGTGACTTCAAAGAAAATGCTTCAAATTGTTCTTTAATTATATTTTCACATTCAGGCCTCGAAAAATATTCTGATGCGTAAGGAGTAAGGGATTTTTTTAAAATACGTTCCGCATTTTGTTTAAGCTGAGAGCTTTTATACAATATGGAATTTACCAGTATTTCAGAAGGGCTTACTGAATTTAAAAAATTCAAAAATTTTTCATCTGCATTTTCGCCGTTTATAAAATGAGCGAACGTTTCTCCTGTAGAAATATCCGCATACGCAATACCGTAAGTCAGTTTATCATAATATATACACATCAAAAAATTATTTTTATCTTCCTTAAGTATGGTATCGTCTATTACGGTACCGCTGGATAAAATTCTAACGATTTGTCTGTCTACGAGCTTCTGAGGAAGCTTTGGATCGCTCACCTGCTCACAGATAGCTACTTTGTATCCAGCGTCTACAAGCATACCTATATAAGAATCAACAGAGTGATACGGAACTCCGCACATCGGAGCTTTTTGCCTGTTTCCATGTTCGTCCTTACCATTGTTCCTGCCTGTCAACGTAAGTTTGCACACCTTTGATGCTATAATTGCATCGTCAAAAAACATTTCATAAAAATCGCCTAATCTAAAGAACAACAATGCATCAGGCGCTTGTTCATGGATTTTTATGTATTGCTCCATCATTGGCGTAAGCTTTTCGTCTGTTTCACGATTTAGCATTATTTAAGCATTTCTCCTTTCAAATGAAAAGGCGTGGCATTATTTATTAATACGTTTACAATATCTCCTTCACGGCTATTCCCAAGAAAATTTACAAGCTTATTTGAACGCGTTCGCCCGCAAAGCATATTTTTATCAGTTTTTGAAAATCCGTCCGTGAGCACTTCTTGTACTGTTCCGACATATTTTTCGGATAAATCAGCCATTATACCATGTTGAAGTTTTATTAATCTGTCAAATCTGTCTTTTAATGTGCTTTCGCTTATTTCATAAGGCATTTTTGCTGCTATCGTTCCGTTTCTTGGCGAATAAATAAACGTAAAAGCCGAATCATATTTAACTTTTTCTACTACATCGAGCGTATGCATAAAGTCTTCTTCGGTTTCAGATGGAAACCCTACTATTATATCCGTAGATATAGTTATATCTGGAATTTTATCCCTCAGTTTATCAATCAAAGATAAGTAATGTTCTTTTGTGTATTTTCTGTTCATAGCCTTAAGTATGGAATTACTTCCTGATTGGAGCGGCAAATGAATATTTTTGCAAACTTTATCACACTCTTCAATCGCATCAATCATTTTATCGCTCAAGTCTTTCGGATGAGAAGTCATGAACCTTATTCTTTGAATACCATCTATTTCATTTAATCTACGCAGAAGTTTTGAAAAATCAATATCTTCATTAAGCCCTTTCCCGTAAGAATTAACGTTTTGACCTAAAAGCATTATCTCTTTACAGCCTTTATTTGCAAGCGATTTTACTTCATTCAAGATGTTTTCCGAAGTCCGGCTTTTCTCTCTGCCTCTTGTATACGGTACAATGCAGTATGTGCAAAAGTTATCGCAACCAAAAGTTATGCTCACATATGCTTTATGGTTATATTCATGTTTAATAGGAATCTCTTCGTGTATGACGGAAGTATCTTTTATTATTTCATATACAGGTTTTTTACCGTTTATACGCTCGTTGAGAAGTTGCGGAAATTTATATAAATTATGTGTTCCAAATATAATATCTACATAACGATATTTATTTCTTATAATATCAACTATCTCTTCTTGCTGCATCATACAACCGCATACAGCTAAAATCATGTCGGGTTTTTCTTTTTTGATTGTTTTAAAACTGCCGAGATTGCCGAAGAATCTGTTATTTGCATTCTCACGTATACTGCAAGTATTTATAACAAGTATGTCTGTATTTTCTATATTTGCAGCTTTTGTATACCCTTCCATCTCCAGCATGCCAGCGATCTTTTCAGAATCATTTTCATTCATTTGGCAGCCCATTGTTACAATATAATAGGTTTGCAAAATTTTAATTTTCTCCTGATTATTTTTATAATTATATCACAATTTAGTTAGTTTATGATTAATTACTTGAGCAATGAAAATAATTTCAATCAAACTTCTTGTTTGTAACGTTTCCCCGCAGCTTCGGGACATTTTGTCCCGAAGCTGGCTCGTTGCGGTGCTTCCCATGCCGGGATATTCCATTTCGGACAGTCATTCGATTTTCAAGGTGCTGTTCACCGATGAACTAAGATAAGTCTACACCTAAATGACCGTCCGTCCCGTATATCCATAAAGTCGGAGATCCGCCCGGAAAACTGCCTATTTCCACGCTCTCGGAATTGTGGTAAAATGGTAGCACGATGAGTAGAGGGCGTGACTTATGGAACAGATAGAATTTGATTATACGCAGCCTATCAATGATGAATGGAAAAAGATTATGGAAAAGCATCTTCGGACAGCGAAAACCTTTGAAATCCATTGTTGGA
>CALWKX010000025.1 GCA_944381375.1 uncultured Lachnospiraceae bacterium | reverse complement strand
CCGTAAGGAAATACCATAACGCAAGTAAAGCATGAAACACCCTTTTCCTGGTTGATTCTGACTACTCCATTATCCACGCTCAAAGCGGAAGTAATACAGCTTTTGACACACAAAGGATCTAAACAATGACGGCAGCTAACAGCAAAGCTTACTATATTATCGCCTTCTATTTTTATACGTGGATTTATGTTTATGCCTTTAAGCGCTTTAACCATGTTTTTTTCATTTGAATTTGCATAAGCACAATAATATTCGCACAAATGACAGCCCAAACACCACTGCTCATTGACGTAAATTCTTTTCATAGCATTTTAATCCTTTCACATTATTCCCCTGCATGATTGATACCCAAAATATCAAGTTCTTTTTGAGTAAGCCCCACGCCCCTGAGCATAAGCCGGTTGCCTCTCAAAGCTTCTATAGAGTTAATACCCATTCCACCCATCATTTCCATTATTTCATGATTCCAGCCATTGACTAAATTAACAAGACGCTTGTATCCCAATTCGGGATTAAGACGCTTTACTAAATCAGGCCGCTGCGTAGCAATCCCCCAATTGCAAAGTCCGCTTTGACAGCTTCTGCAAAGATGGCAGCCCAACGCTAAAAGAGCGGCTGTTCCTATATACACGGCGTCAGCTCCCAAGGCTATTGCTTTTACAACATCGGCGCTGTTTCTTATTGAACCGCCGACAATCAAAGAAACGCTCCCTCTTATGCCTTCACGTCTCAAACGTTCATCTACGCTGGCTAAAGCAAGTTCTATCGGTATCCCGACATTATCCCTTATACGGGTCGGAGCGGCTCCCGTACCACCTCTGAATCCGTCTATTGCAATTATGTCCGCGCCGCTTCTGGCAATACCTGAGGCGATAGCGGCAATATTGTGTACCGCCGCTATTTTTACGATCACGGGTTTTTTATATTCGGTAGCTTCTTTCAAGGAAAAAACAAGCTGTCTTAAATCCTCGATGGAATATATATCATGATGAGGAGCCGGAGAAATAGCATCGGAACCTTCCGGTATCATTCTTGTTTTAGAAATATCATCCACTATTTTGTTTCCGGGAAGATGTCCTCCTATACCAGGTTTAGCGCCTTGACCGATTTTTATTTCAAGAGCAGCTCCTGCATTTAAATATTCTTTGTGCACTCCGAAACGACCCGACGCTACCTGAACAATGGTATTTTCACCATATTTATAAAAATCCTTATGGAGCCCCCCTTCTCCCGTATTGTAAAAAGTACCAAGCTCCCTGGCTGCTCTTGCAAGACTTTCATGCGCGTTATAACTTATTGCTCCGTATGACATTGCAGAAAATAAGACAGGCACATCTAACTTCAACTGAGGAGCAAGATTATTAATAATTTTTCCGTTTTCATCCCTTTGAATTTTTACAGGTTTCTGACCAAGATATGTTCTTGTTTCCATAGGCTCCCTTAGAGGATCTATTGAGGGATTTGTTACCTGTGAAGCGTTTATGAGCATTTTGTCCCAATATATAGGAAATGGCTTTGGGTTTCCCATTGACGAAAGCAGAACTCCGCCGCTGGATGCCTGGCGGTATATTTCATATATGGCTTCATTAGTCCAATTAGAATTTTCCTTAAAAGTATGATCTGATTTAACTATTTTCAACGCTTTAGTCGGACAAATGGATACACAGCGATGGCAGTTTACGCATTTATATTCATCACTGATCATAATGTCATCATCTTCTAAATATGTATGAACTTCATTTGCGCATTGTCTTTCACATGCGCGGCATGTTATACAACGCTGTTGATTTCTTACTATTTCATACTGCGGATAAATAAAATCTATTGCCATAGCTTTACTCCTTATATTGTTTATTAAACTTTATAATTACAGGTTCTCCGCCTTTGGGTGAATAAATATTCTCAACATAAGGCTCAATCACTCTTATAGCGGATTCTTCACTTGCAATATAAACCATATCGTCTTTTTCGCCGATCACCATACTTCTTAGTTTGAGTCTGTCATTCAGCGCCATTACACCGCCCTCAAATCCAACGATAATTGAGAACGGGCCTGTTATCAAAAGGCCTGAAAATGCATTGCGAAGATAAAGCTGACGCTGTTTTTCTTCTTTGGGCATGGCTTCTATAGTAGACCAGAATGGTGCGGCTATGGTAATGGCCGTTTCTTCAAGAGAAAACCCCAATCTTCTGACAAGATAATCAAACGTATATGTAATTACTTCCGTGTCTGTCAAAAGATTGCACTTATAGCCATGCATCTCAAGAAAACGTCTGTTTGCGTCATAGGAAGAAATCTCTCCGTTATGCACTATGGTATAATCCAAAAGTCCGAAGGGGTGCGCGCCTCCCCACCATCCCGGAGTATTGGTGGGATAACGTCCGTGCGCAGTCCATAAATAACCGTCATATTCATCAAGCCTGTAAAACTCCCCTACATCCTCTGGGTAGCCAACAGCCTTAAACACTCCCATGTTTTTTCCGCTTGAAAAAATATAAGCGCCTTCAACATAACTGTTGACTTTGGTAACAAACCGTACAACGAATTCCTTTTCATCAAGCTGACTGTCACTTAAGCGTGTTGGCAAAGGAGCGACAAAATATCTCCATATTAGTGGTTCATCAGTTATTGAAGGGATCTTTTTTGTGGGTATTTTTGATAAATTAACAATATCAAATTCGCGTTCCAATAATTTTTCACAATCTTCTTTTGCTTTTAAATTATTATAAAAAACATGCATAGCATAATAATCTTTATATGTCGGATATATACCGTAACCTGCAAAACCTCCGCCCAAACCGTTTGATCTATCGTGCATGAGTTTTATAGATTTAATTATTTTTTCGCCGTTTATTTTATCTGCATTTCTGGAAAAAATGGCTGACACGGCGCACCCGGAAGGAATCCTTACTCCGTCCAAACCTTCTTTGTACATAATCGTTTCCTCCAAAAAAAATAAACGACGCCAAGTTGCCATGCTAAATAATGCATAGCATCTCAGACGCCGTTGTCTGTAATAGTTATAGTATATATCAATTGCCTGTATTGTCAATAATTTTTTTAATTTTTCGAAAAATTTATTTTATTAAATTATATGCGTAATTATTTATTTTTAAATAGAATGGACCTTTTGATATTTTTTTTAAAAAATACTTGACAAATAAAAGCAACTGGTTTATTCTGTAGCATATCAAAGCAAGGGCGCTGTGGTAATACCCACGGCGCCCTTGCTTTTATTTAAGCAGAGAGGAGCTTCAAAATGACAAAAGTACCTGAAATATTTGCAGATATGGTGTTTAATGACGACGTAATGAGAGATAAACTGCCAAAAGATGTTTATAAATCATTGCATAAAACAATAGAGCAGGGCAAAGAGCTCGACGTCACTGTTGCGAATATAGTCGCAAATGCTATGAAGGATTGGGCAGTAGAAAAGGGAGCAACACATTTTACTCATTGGTTTCAGCCGATGACAGGCGTAACGGCGGAAAAACACGACAGCTTTATAACGCCAACAGCAAACGGTAGAATTATAATGGATTTTTCCGCGGACAATCTGATAAAAGGCGAGCCTGACGCTTCAAGCTTTCCGTCCGGAGGGCTGCGCGCTACATTCGAAGCAAGAGGTTATACGGCATGGGATCCAACCTCATATGCATTCATCAAAGACGGTTCTTTATGCATACCGACTGTATTTTGCTCTTACTCAGGAGAAGCGCTTGACAAAAAAACGCCATTGCTCCGTTCCATGGAAGCAATAAACAAGCAAGCTCTCAGAGTATTAAAGCTTTTTGGAAATACTGACGTAAAACATGTATATACTACCGTAGGCCCCGAACAGGAATATTTTCTTATTGACAAAAAACTATATGAGAAAAGAAAAGATCTGATGTACTGCGGGCGCACTCTTTTTGGCGCAAAACCTCCTAAAGGGCAAGAGCTTGAGGATCATTATTTCGGAGCTATAAAACCGCGCATTGCCGCATATATGAAAGATTTGGACGAACAGCTCTGGAAACTCGGCATACTTGCCAAAACAAAACACAATGAAGTCGCTCCGGCACAGCATGAACTTGCACCTATTTTTTCAACAACAAATACCGCCACAGACCACAATCAGCTCACTATGGAAATGATGCAAAAGGTAGCGGCGAAACACGGAATGGTATGTTTGCTTCATGAAAAACCGTTTGCGGGCATTAACGGCAGCGGCAAACATAACAACTGGTCAATATCCACTGATACTGGAACAAATCTTCTGGAGCCAGGCACATCGCCTTATGACAACGCGCAGTTTTTATTATTCTTATGCGCTGTTATTAAAGCAGTGGATGAATACCAGGATTTGTTAAGGATCACTGTTGCAACTCCCGGCAATGATCACAGGCTTGGGGCAAATGAAGCGCCTCCGGCCATAGTATCAATTTTTTTGGGAGATGAACTTACAAATATACTGAATTCTATTGCTGAAGGCATAGCATATACAAATGACAGAAAAACCATGATGGAAATCGGTATTCACGTACTTCCGCATTTCCCGAAGGATACTACAGACAGAAACAGAACTTCGCCGTTTGCGTTCACGGGCAACAAATTCGAATTCAGAATGTTGGGATCTTCGCAGTCAATAGCCGACCCGAACATTACACTTAATACAATAGTAGCAGAAGAATTAGCTCAGTTTGCAGATATACTTGAAAAAGCGGATGATTTCAAAAATGCGCTCGCATCACTGATAAAGACTACTATCAATAATCACAAAAGGATCATATTCAACGGCGACGGATATTCTGACGAATGGCGCAAAGAAGCGGAAAAGCGCGGACTGCTCAATTTAAAGACGACTGTTGATGCAATGCCGTACTTTATTAAAGAAAAAAACATAAGGCTCTTTACAAAGCATAAAATATTCACAGAAACAGAAATACGCTCACGTTATGAAATATCGCTTGAAAATTACAGCAAAGTCATTAACATAGAAGCTCTTACCATGCTGGATATGGCCAAAAAAGAAATATTGCCGGCAGTAGGCAATTATACAGGGAAAATTGCTAAGGGGATAATTGCAAAGACCAGTATATCGCAGGATATATGTGTTGAAATGGAAAAATCAACATTAATAAAAATATCCTCGCTATGTGATAATATGTACAAGATAACGGGAAAGCTTGATAAGGCATTGATTGAAGCTAAAGATATAAGCGATGCTCTGGATTGTGCAAAATATTACAAGGACACAGTGATTCCGCTCATGCAGGAATTAAGATGCGTATCAGACAGACTGGAAACGAATGTGGCATGCGATATATGGCCAATACCCACTTACGGCGATTTGCTTTTTAAAATTTAAAAAAAAGACGCTTATGCGTCTTTTTTATATCTTAAATGGACCTACCGTATATTGAAAAACGATATGTATGAAAATTTATTAAAATATACTCAATGCAAAAAACGAATCATTTCTATTCGCTTTTTGCACGCGGTATATACGATCAATATTGAAGGTCGGCAACGAATAAAATTCATTCTTCTTTTGCTCTTTTAACAGCCGTTTTGGGAAGCAGTAAAGCATATAAAATAGCTATTGCAGCAGCGCATACGCAAAAAATACTGAACCGGCTTAATCCGCTCATCAGCTGCATTCTTAATGCATTGATTGTATTATCCAAAGTTCCGACTAATTCAGCAGGAAGTGTTTGGCTGATACTTTCGATAACGGATGATGACTGAAGAGTTGCTTGATCCGACAAAAGCGCTAACTGATCCGGCGTAAGTACGGATTTAAGACTATCATCAATAAGCGATGGCGCTTTAGACCACGCTCCGTTTACAAACATTCCTGCAACAGCGCTCCCTATGCTGGAACCAAAAGAGGAAGTGAATATGATAAGACTGCTTGCGGCGCCAAGGCTATGTTTTGGAGTAATTTCCTGTGCAAAAGTCAAGGCGCACACAACAATACCTCCGAATCCGAGTCCGTTAAGAATGGAAGAGATCGTAAACAAAATCATGTTGGACTGAGGCGTAAAGAAAACAAACATTAATGACGCTATAAGCATCATAGCGGACTCGGCTATAAAAATAAGTTTATAGTTTCTTGTTTTCGAAATAATAAATCCTACAATCAACACGACAAATACGGTCACAACACCGCGAGGCAACTGCAAAACGCCTGAAACCGATGAGCTCAAACCGCAAACATTTTGAATATAAACAGCATAATACTGTACAGATGTAGAAGCGATTACAGCCAAAATAGAAGTCATAAAAATTCTGCGGAACACAGCATCTTTAAACATATACAAGGCTATCATCGGTTCTTTGGCTTTTCTTTCGATCAGTATCAAAGAAATAAAACCTATTGCCGATACACATATTAATATAAGCGACTCAACCGATACCCATGCGATACTGCTTCCACCCATGGATATCATAATTAGAAGCGGAGGCAGCGCCACAATAAAAGCAATGGTTCCGGCTATATCAACTTTATGTGCGGCGTGTTTCGTTTTATCACGGCGAGGCAAAGAACGGTAAGCAATGAAAAGCCCTATTAACGTCAGGGGAACACATACTAAATACGCCCAGCGCCAATTCAGATAATCAGCAAACAAACCTCCTAGCACAGGCCCAATAAGCTGCGCTGCATTTTCAATCATTCCTGTTAAACCCTGTACTTTGGGCTGTTCTGCAGTTTCGCAAATATCCGCTATCAGCGTTTTTATTGTGGCAACTGCGCTGCCGTAACCTATACCGAATATTAAAATCCCTAATATAAATATGTACGCGTTCGTGGCCATACCGCATATCACGCATGAGGAGGCAAACAGTATCACGCCCCACAATAAAACGGCTTTTCTGCCATACATATCACCCAGCTTTCCGGCAATCGGATTGGCCAAAGCGATAGACAAAAGCCCTTTGATTGATACAAGCGCATACATGTGCATAGCGTTAAATTCAGCCATTACTACCGGAAGAAATGTCATTCTCGCCAAAGTCGTATACGGCATTATAAATCCGAACATCATTAAAGTAATTAAAAGCACCCATTTTTTTACTTTAGGTAAAGGTATGTTTACTTTACTTACTTCGCTCATCAAGACACCTCCTTAATACAAAATTTCATTGCAAAATAATATTTGATGTTAACTTTATCAATCTTTCTTTGATAAAAATTCCACTACCGTTTTGTACAAAAGCTCAGGTTCTTCGACATAAATTAAATGACCTGAATGTTCGAAAATCTTAAGCGTTGAATTAGGAATCAGACTCGCTACCTCCTGTCCCGCAGACAGAGGATTAAGCTTATCGTATTTCCCTTGGCAAATTAATGTCGGACAATTTACAAACGGACACGCGGGTCTTAAATCAAAACCAAGCAAAGCTGTATCCACAGCCTTACGCTGCTCACCCGTAAGAGTAGTTGGCCGAGCATTTTTTTCCTCAAGCTCTCTGAGCGCCATAGGCGTTTCGGGAGCCCATAGCATCTCATTTGTGGCCAGTCCGCTTTGCATTTGTTCAATTGGAATGGAATATGGGTCTATCCCCTGCTCTTTCAGTTTCGTAGCGAAAGATGAAGTAGAGCCATATCCTTTTGTAACAACCAAAACAAGTTTATCAATTTTGGAAGAATCGAGCACAGCCGCTTGCAATGCTACATAAGAACCCATCGAAACGCCGAAAACAAAAGCCTTATCATAACCCAAAGATTCTATTAGGGCCAAAAGATCTCTGCCGTGATCAACCAACGTGTAATAAGGCGGTTTGTCCGACTGTCCATGTCCGCGGCAATCATACGTAATTACGAAAAAATAATTCGAAAATTGCTCAGCGAGCGTTTCAAAACCATAGCGATCGCCATAAAGACCATGCACAATAAATAATGGAGGATTTGACATATCTCCATAAGTCTCAAATGCAATACGAACTCCGTTAGCTTTAATATAAGGCATAAGAATTCTCCTTTCAGTTTATTTTTTATATCTGTTTACTTGAATTCTAACATTTATTTACGTATAATACTAATATCAATTAATTATCAATCATATAACTTGAGGTTATATCAAAATATGAATATAAATTTGGAGTATTACAGGGTATTCTTTTATGTAGCAAAAACACGCAGCATGTCACGAGCGGCTGAGATACTGATGATATCACAGCCGGCGATATCACGCAGCATAAAAAAATTAGAAGATGAACTCAAATGCCAGTTATTTGAACGTTTATCCAGAGGCGTAAAGATGACAGCTGAAGGAGAAATTTTATACAATCATGTTTATGCAGCTTTTGAAAAGCTCACCACAGGAGAAAAAAAGATCCGCAGACTTGCAAAACACGAATCCGGGCTGCTGAGTATCGGAAGCAGTGAAACAAATCTTACTATCTATTTGATGCCTAAAATCAACGAATTCAGAAAATTATATCCGCATATAAGTATCAGATTCTTCAGCGGGACCAAAAATGAACTTTTTGAAAACGTACAGAAAGGAATTTTAGAATTGGCAATAGTTCCTTCTCCGCTCAATAATTTAGGTTCTTTACAGGCTAAAGAAGTTTGCTGGATACAAGACATATTCATCGCCGGAAATGAATACAAAAACCTGAAAGGGAAAATACTCACAATTAATGATATAATAAATCTTCCTTTTGTCGGAGCAAGATACGATACAGGCGTTCATCAGGCAGCCGAAGACTATTTTCAAAAATACGGCAATGAGTTCGAACCCGAATTTAATGTTCAGACTGTTTCTCAGGTTTTGACATTTGTCAAAGCAGGCATGGCCATAGGCGTGGTTCCCGAAAAGATAGCGGCTGAATTTATAAATGACGGAACGATATTTAAGCTGCAATTACAAGAACCCCTTACACCAAGAAGACTCTTCATTATTTATAATGAAAATATACTTCAATCCGCTGCCAGGATGGAATTTATTAAATTTTTGCTATGCGATAAATCTTCGCAGTTTTAAGTGCGTGTGTCTTAGTTTATCATACAATAATTAAAAGCGTCCGTAGTTAGCAACGCCAGATAAGGAAGTAATCTGTAAAGAATAATAAGATGCAGCCTTTCGAAAGCTGCAATAGCAAAAAAACAGCGTGGAAGGCGGAATTGTCAATGTGCAACATTTATATTACATATATTGTCGAATGACGGCAAGGCATAAAATCCTTGCCGTTTTTTTCAATATAGTTGACAATTTCCACTATATTGGAGGTTTCAAATGCAAAACATTGATTTAATTTCAAAAGTACGGGAATTCAACAGACTGTAAATGCCGGAAATGAAAATGCTCGGGAATCACTATCTCGGCTCTGAATATTCCGTAACCGAAGCAAGGGTGTTCTTTGAGATATATGAAAACGAAGGTTGCAATGCCGCCCATATTGCGGAAACAATGAATATAGACAAAAGCTACCTGAGCAAGATTATTTCATCGCACGAAAAAAAAGGGTATATCATAAAAAAACCATCAATCGCGGATAAGCGCGCCTATAATTTGTTTTTAACGGAGAAAGGCAAACAAAGAGCAATGGAGTTCATCCGAAGCTCTGATGATGAAATCAGCAATATTTTAACTCATTTATCCACAGATGAGCGACAGCAAATGTATACGGCTCTTGAAACTGTAATGAATTTACTGAAAAAGAAGGTATAAGAATGAAAATCATATCCTACATTCCAAAATACAAAAATGATTTCATTGAGATGAACAAGCTTTGGATTACTACCATGTTTGAAATGGAAGCTGAAGATGAGCGCGAGCTTGGTAATATTGAACCTTATATAGACAACGGCGGTCAGATTTTTTTCGCTCTTGATGATGATGACAGCGTTATGGCCTGTTGTATGATTGCACCAAGAGATGATGGCGATTGGGAGATTATGAAGTTTGCCGCTAAAGGAATGTATACAGGAACGGGCGCAGGAAGCGCATGTCTTAAAGCCTGCATTGATTACGCAAGAGAACAAGGCATCAAGAGAATAATAATCGTATCTAACCGCAAATGTGTTCAGGCGGTGCATCTTTACAGAAAGTTCGGCTTTATTGAAATACCTGTTGATAAGGAGAAGTTCCCGTTTGAACGAGCGGATATTGCCTTTGAATTATTTTTAAAGCCGTAAAACTTCGGTGAACAAACACAATATCTCAAGCAGTAAACTGTATTGACAGTTTCCAAAAAAAGAAAAAAGTGCAGCTCATTTTACTGAATTACACATTTTTTCTTATATAAAAGCTTCCATTGTTACAGGCGTTTATCTATTCGCTGACAAGTTTTATCACGGCTATTTCAGGGCGGTTGAACAAACGGATAGGAAGAGGATAATTTCCAAGGCCGCTTGAAACGAATAGTTTTGAATCATCCAACTCATAAAGACCTTTTACATATAACGCATCAGTATTGCTTACTTCGGGAAACCACACGCCTCTGTTGTTAACGCCTCCTACAAAAGGCAGCCTTATAATACCTCCATGCGTATCTCCGCAAATCGACAAATCAATACCAAAATCAGAAAAAGCATCAAAGTTCTCTATATGCGCTAATAATATGTTGTATTTGCTCTCGTCAAGGCTGAATGCGTTTGAAAGGTCAAACGTTCCTGAATAATATGAATTGGTTATTCCATAAACCCTTATTGAATTATCATTTATATATATGTCATCATAAGCGTAATTCAAATATACAACGCCCGCTTCTTCAAGCTCGCTGAAATAACTTTCAGAAATATCATGCTCGCCGTTAACAAAATAAACCCGAAAGTCCTTTGCCAGTTCACTCATAAGCCTTATGGCATTATCTCTTCCTTTTTCGCTTCCAGCAGAGTACATATCTCCAGTTATTACAATAAAATCAGGATTGATATTTTTTATTTTATCGATAAGCCTTCTATTGTCTTTACCGAATGACATGCCGTGAAGATCAGTAAGTTGTACTATAGTTATTTCCTGATTTATTTTTTCGTCTGAGACAGTTGCGTAAGTAATTTTTATCGTGAAATTATTGTACCACCATATACCCGCAATTAAGGCAAGTATGATCATTAACGTTTTTAATTTTTTCATATAATAAATTTTCAAAGATAAAGCGCGGTATCATTTTGCTAATCCGCGATTTATTATTCGCTGACTATTTATGAAAATATGCAAGAGCAATTGCCCCCGGTCCGGCGTGAGTGCCTATAGTGCCTCCTATTGTATCAAAGGAAGGCTTTTCGCATTTACCGAACCATATATCTTTGCTGTCCGATATGTATTTTTTTATAAGCTCATCGCTTAATCCCGTATAACCGAGTGCATACGGCATATCAAAATCTATGCCTCCATTTGCTTTAATATTTTCCGTAAGCATATTGTTGCCATGCTTTGAGCCTCTTGCCTTTCCTTTTATGACTACTTCTCCGTTTTCAATAGCAACAACAGGCTTTATTGATAAAATACCTCCCGCTATCGCCGCCGTTTTAGATATCCTGCCGCCTTTTTTGAGATATTCCAACGTATCCAGCAACGCTATAAGGCATATGCGTTTTTTGTCTGCTTCGAGCTTTTCAGCTATCTGTGCGGCGCTCAGGCCTTCGGCTTTAAGATTCATTGCATGCTTCACAAGTATCTTTTCCCCTATGGCAACCTGCTCGCTGTCTACAACAAATACATCCTTCTTATAGCTTTCGCTGGCAATTCTTGCGCTTTGATTCGTTGCAGAGAGTTTGGCCGACATTGTTATACAAACAACCTGATCGCCGTTTTTTACGGCTTCGCTGAATGCACTGTCGAATTCAAACGGAGTAACCTGACTTGTAGTAGGCACGTCTTCACATTCTATAAGCTTTTCATAAAATTGCTTATGTGTAAGCGTTACGCCATCTATATACTGGTCGTTGCCGAAACTTATCTTCATTGGGATAACTTTGACGCCGATATTATTGTCACATATTATATCAGACGCCGAATCTGTTATAATTTGAATACCCATTTTATTCCTCCCGATAGTAACTTGAAGCATTATATCATAAAAAAAATTCAATCAAGATGAATTATCAAAATCTAATCTAAATGTAATAAAGCCGCATGAAAATGCGGCTTCAAATTATTTGTTTATTTATTTGTTTATCACCCTTGACAAGAATTCTTTTGTACGGGGATTTTCAGGATTATTGAAGATGACTTCCGGAACGCCCTGCTCAGCAATAACGCCTTTATCCATAAACAAAACTCTGTCGGAAACATCACGGGCAAAACTCATCTCGTGTGTCACAACAATCATAGTAAGACCCGTATGAGCTAAGGATTTCATAGTTTTGAGCACTTCTTCTACCATTTCAGGATCCAAAGACGATGTTGGTTCATCAAACAATAATACTTCCGGACTCATTGAAAGAGCTCTTGCTATAGCGGCTCTTTGTTTCTGTCCTCCTGATATTTGCATAGGCTTAGCATTCTCATATTTAAGCATTCCTACACGCTCTAAATATGTACGGGCTGTCTTTTCGGAATCCGTCCTGCTTTTTTTTAAAACTTTCATTTGACCGATCACACAGTTTTCAAGAACGGTTTTGTTGTTAAACAAATTGAATTGCTGAAAAACCATCCCTACCTTGGAACGATACTGCGATACTGATATATCCAGATTTCGGATATCCCGCCCATGAAATTCAATCACGCCGTCAGTCGGATTTTCCAGCATATTAATACATCTGAGAAGTGTGCTTTTACCTGAACCGGAAGAACCTATAATACTGATGGTCTCGCCTTTTTCAACGTCAAAGCTAATATCATTAAGTACGGGATTTTCTCCGAAACTTTTTTGCAAATGACTCACTTTAATAATATATTCCGACATATTTATGACCTCTTTTTTACCTTAAGCACTGACATGCTGTCGGATTGAGAGCCCGTGATCACATATGTGTCCGGCCCATCCATACGCCGTTCTATTAAGCGCAATATGCGCGTTACCGTAAACGTCAGAACAAGATAAATCGCACCTGCAATGAAAAAAACCTCAAAATATTTCAAATACGTACCGGCAGCGGATTTTGCCGTAAAGAACAATTCGGAAACCGATATTACATTCAATACAGAACTGTCCTTGATATTTACAACGAATTCATTGCCTATTGAAGGCATAATATTTCTTACGGCCTGCGGAAGAACAATACTCGTCATTGTCTGCCAATGAGTCATACCTATAGACATTGCGCCTTCCGTCTGACCTTTATCTACTGAAATAATACCCCCTCTGACTATCTCGGCCATGTAAGCTCCTGTATTTACAGATACTATCAATATACCTGCAAAAATCGGATCCATGGTCAAACCGAGATATTGAGCCGCACCGTAATATATTACCATTGCCTGAACCATCATCGGCGTTCCGCGAAATACTTCAACATATACGGATAAAATTACATTGAGTATTTTCAGCACTATCTTTTTAAATGCTTTATCTGTTTTTCTGACGGGTATGGTTTTTGCTATAGCGACTACAAGCCCTATAAGAAATCCTATAATCGTACCGAGTATGGCAATTAAAAGCGTGTTCGCCATTCCTTTCAAAAACAACTCGCCATATTCGTCTATGATAAATACAATCCATCCTCCGAACGTATTCGGCAATTGCGGCATATAAATTACCTCCGTTTAACGCTTATTCGCTGAGCGGCTGATTTTCTATTGCCCAATCCATAAGCTCCTGACGCTCTTGTTTGCTTATACCATCCAGAATTTCATTTATAGTATCGACAAGTTCGCTTCCTTTTTTAAGACCCACGGATATAGCGACATCTTCAGGAGACGCTTCAAAGCCTTCGCCTTCAGCAAACTCTACGAAAGTAAGATCTGGATTTGCAGCAACTGCGCTTAACGCGCCGGGTCTTTCAGATACATAACCATCTATTACGCCCGAATTCAAAGCTACTACCATAGCCGGGAAAGATTCCATTGCATTTTGTTTGTCAACATTGGGAATCTGATCTATAACCGTATAGTGGAATGTAGAAAGCTGGCCTGTTATCTTCGCGCCGCTGAAATCTTCCAAAGTCGTCGCGTTTGCATATTCGCTGTCTTTTCTCACAACAATAACGAGATCGCTTTCATAATACGGATCCGTGAAATCAATAGTAACAGCGCGTTCTGCCGTCGGGCTCATGCCGGCTATTATAGCATCAATGGTACCGGATTCAAGAGCAAGAGTAAGTCCGTCCCATTCTATTTTTACTATTTCCAGCTCCATACCGAGCTCATCGGCTATCATCTGAGCTATGCGCACATCATATCCATCTGCATATCCGCCGCCTTCCAAAGCTACGGAACCTTCACTTTCTTCTGACTGTGTCCAGTTAAAAGGTGCATAGTTGCACTCCATACCAACTCTAAATGTTCCGCTTGTCTGCTTAGAGCAACCGCTCATTAAAATCAGCATAGCGCCGATAAGCAAGATTGCCAAAATCTTCTTTTTCATTATTTACTCCTTTTATAAAAAATAGCGGCAGGAGATCGCTCCGTCCGCTTGTAACATAATTTATATTATTCACCAACGATAGCGCTCCACAACAAAGTGACAGTCACAAAGATATTCTCTATTGCGCCCAATTCCCTAACACTCAAATGAAAGGAAATTTCGGCGGTACGTCCTTTCACGATTTGTCATAGCTGTTTGAGCAGCTGATAAAACGCTAATAATACGCGCCGCGCCTCTATCTATTTAAAAGTATTCCTGCCTTTATTTGAATATATTACACGAAAACATACTTATAAGTCAATATTAATAAATAATTAAAATAATTATTTTGCAAAAAATGACTGCAATATTTGATTTTGTGATATACTGTGAGGCATAAATCAAAGATTCGGACACAAATAATATGAAAAACAACAAAGCAAAATATATAATCATGCTGCTCATAACTGCATTTATCTGGGGAGCAGCTTTTGTTGCCCAAAGCGTTGGGATGGACTATGTAGGCCCTTTTACATTCAACGCAGTACGCTGTTTGATTGGAGGGGCAGTGCTTATTCCAGTAATATTAATTTTAAACAAAAACACTAAAACACAGAGCAGTGCAAAATACCAAAACAGGCGTGATTTATGGATTGGAGGCGCATTATGCGGCGCGGCTCTATTCGCCGCTTCAACGCTTCAGCAAATCGGTATACAGTACACTACAGTCGGAAAAGCAGGTTTCATAACAGCTCTTTATATTGTATTGGTGCCGCTTTTAGGTTTATTTTTCAACAAAAAAGCTCCTTTTCTCGTATGGATAAGTGTAATTTTGGCAGTAGCAGGTCTTTACCTGTTATGTATGAGCGATAATTTTGACATAAATAAAGGCGATTTACTTCTTATGCTCTGCGCTGTTTTTTTCTCTGTGCATATATTGATTATAGATCATTTTTCAACATTGGCTGACGGCGTAAAAATGTCGTGTATTCAATTTTTCATTTGCAGCATACTCAGCGCGGCGGGCATGATCATCTTCGAAAATCCCGATATTAATAATATTTTACTATGCTGGCTGCCTATAGGCTATGCCGGAGTATTTTCATGCGGAGTCGCATATACGCTTCAAATAATCGCTCAAAAACATACCGAACCAACACTTGCCGCTCTTTTGCTGAGTTTGGAATCCGTATTTGCAGTCATTTGCGGCTGGATTCTTTTAGGGGAAAAACTTATGCTGCGTGAAGCGGCAGGCTGTATGCTTATATTCATTGCCGTGATACTTGCTCAGTTGCCTGCTAAAAAAACATCTGAAAAACATTTCATACAGGCAAACATAAAAAAAGAATAAACTCGCATAAAAGCAAATATAAAAAAGCTGATTCGGCGTCCCTTATCAGCTTTTTTATATGTTCATAAATTAAGTTTATTACCTATCTTCTGTCCCATAAGCACTTTTGTCTCCATACCAAGAGCGCTGTTAGTCACAATATTATCATCAACAGCCGCAGCAGAATGCTTTAAAAGCAAAACTACAGTAGAACCGCCGTATTCAAATAAACCTTTTTCTTCGCCTCTTATAAATCGATATCCGTCCGCATGATGATTCGTAATTTTGCCAATAGCAAGCGCCCCGACTTCGACATGCACGACCTTGCCGAAATTCTCCATGTTAAGTATGCTGCAACAACGTGAGTTTCTTTTATAAATATTATAACGGGAAAGCGCAAGATTCCTTACTGTATGAAACTCACCCTTAATATCATACGAAAATATAATTTTACCCTTATCAATATAGCAGTAATGATGATAATCCTTAGGCGTCAGTCTGAAAATCAGGCACAGTCCTCCACGGAATTCGTCAGCTAACAAATTGCTGTTAAGCAAATCTTTGAGCGAATAATCACTGCCTTTAATTTTAAAAATGCTGTTGTTATCGATTTTATACACGCTCAGATAAGAATCGCATGGGCTTATCAAATGCCTGGGATTGCAATCAATTCTACGCGCTCCGTATTTCAGGCTGCGGGTAAAAAAATCGTTATATGATTTGTATTTTTTTTCTTCACATTCGCTCAGGTCCAAATCATTTCTTCTTATTGCCGGCTTAATAAAAAGTTTTGATAATCGACTGTCCATAACCCTGCCGGCAGCTTTGCTGACGCGGGGCCGCACAGCTAATTTCAGCACCCTGTGGCCTATTTGGGTATCATATAAAAATCTCAGCACGCGGCTTTCTTTATCTGCGCTTTCAAAATTAAAATTATCGTAATAATCGTAATTCATATTTCCTCCTTCATGCTTTATTTGAGGAATCTTTTTATTAACTTGAATTTTTTATCCGTATATGGTCCATACCTTGCTGATATATCCGGCCATCTTCCTTTTTGCACAATGCCTTTTATATGGCTGAAGGTTTCAAAACCATACTTACCATGATAATTACCAATGCCGCTTTGTCCGACGCCGCCAAAAGGCAAAGAATTATTTGATAAATGAACTAATGTATCATTCACACACCCTCCGCCGTACTGAACGTATCTGAGAAGTTTTTCTTTAAAATATCTATTCTCAGTAAATATGTATAATGCCAAAGGATCAGGCTCTTTTTTCAGTAGATCAATGAGATCATTTTCAGTTTTGTAGCTTAACACAGGCAGCAAAGGGCCGAATATTTCCTGCTTCATTACAGGAGACTCAAAATTTATACCGGTTAATACACTGGGTTCAATTATCAGGCGTTTAGAATCATACCCGCCGCCATAATAAATACGGCCGTTTTCAAGTAAACTGATAAGCCTATCAAAATGCTTTTTACTTATTATACGTGAATACTCATCATTCGACAAAGGATCATCAGCATATTGAAGCGATATCTCCTTTTTTAAACTTTCTAATAGACTATAATATTTACTTTCGTGGACTAAAACGTAATCAGGCGCAACACATGTTTGACCGGAATTCGTAAATTTTCCAAAAACGATTCTTTTGGCGGCCAACTTAATATCAGCGCTCTCATCAACTATTGCAGGACTTTTGCCGCCCAACTCCAAGCATACGGGAGTAAGATTTTTTGCGGCTTTTGACATGATCAATCGGCCGGTTTTTTCTCCTCCGGTAAAAAATATGAAATCATACGTCTCATCGAGCAGGGTTGCATTTTTATCTCTGCCGCCTTCCGTTACTGCAACATATTCCGCGCCAAAAGTATTACTAATTATTTCTTTTATAACTGTGGAAGTCGCTTTGGAATACCCGCTGGGTTTTATGATGGCAGTATTTCCGGCAGCGACAGCATCCACCAAAGGCACGATTGAAAGCATAAACGGATAATTCCACGGACTCATGATCAAAACCGTACCGTACGGCGAATACAGAGTTCGGCTTTTGGCAGGAAACAACGAAACAGGAGTATACGCTTTATGAACAGATGCTAATTTTTTTATATTTTTCAGCATATACCTGATTTCATTGTAAACAAGACCTATTTCAGTCATATAGGCCTCATTTTTGCATTTATTCAAATCTGTTTTTAACGCGCTGTAAATATCGCTTTCCATTCTCTGTATATTTTCGCGAAGCTTCTGCAAAGCCTCGATGCGAAAATTAACATTAATCGTAGCTCCTGTTGCGAAGAAATCTTTCTGTGACCGCACAATTTCTTTTATATTCATATATAAACCAATAAAGCGAAAAATCGCTGTAAGCCCGCTGTTAATATTTTTATTCATTATACCATTCATAATGAAAAACACTATTAAAAGTCAATTAAAAAACTCTTTGCAGCAATAATTTATAGTCGAATTTTTTTAGCAAATATATAAATCACCGTTATTTTTGCTTGTTAAAAAAATGCTAATCAAAAATCAGATATTTTATTTTCTACAACGATTTAGCAATAAAATAAAATCCATACTGCGCAGCAACAAACAGCATTGGTCTCAGCAGAATTAACTTACTTTTATTCTTTAATATCAAAATAGCAGCGTTTAATTATACGCTGCTATTTTATTCAAAACACTTCAACAATACTTGTATTAATTATACTGACTTCAGTCCTCGATTCTTTTTGCTTTTAATTACTTGTATAGAAGTCAGAGCAGCTATCAAAGCTATACCTATCACGTCAGTTATGACATTCGGGTCAATAAGCAATAAACCTCCAGCTATAAGCAATATTCTTTCCCACCATGAAGCTTTCACAAACATGTATCCTTCAAGGCCTGCTGAGACACCGAACATGCCAATCAACGATGTGATAGCTATTCTTATAACTTCCCCAACAGTTGTGTCGATTAAAAGCATTGAAGGGCTATATGCAAATATATAAGGTACTATAAAAGCTGTGATAGCCAATTTGGTTGCCTGTATCCCCGTTTTGAGCGGGTTCGATTTAGCTATTGCGGAACCCGCATAAGCTGCCAATGCAACAGGCGGCGTTATATCAGCTACAATCCCGAAGTAGAACACAAACATATGCGCCGCAAGCATCGGGACTCCCATACTCATAACAATTGGGGCTGTTATCGTCGCCATTATAACATAGTTAGCCGTTGTAGGTACGCCCATTCCTAATATTATACATGCTACCATAGTAAGGAATAAGGCCAAAAGTTTGCTGTTCTGAGATACCGCTATTAAGGCACTTATGAGTACCTGACCCAGACCTGTCAAAGTTACAATACCTACTATAATACCGGCTATAGCGCAAGCAAGCGCTACTCCGACAGTATTTCTCGTGCCGTTTTCCAGTGCAGTCACAAAAGCCGCTGGACTCATTCTTGTATCCTTACTGAACATGCTGACAACTATAGAGGTAAGCACTGCATAACACGCTGCATAGGCGGGGGTAAAACCTCTGCCCATCAATACAACTAATACTATTATAGGCAAAAACAGATACCCTTTTCTCAGAAAAAGCTTAAAAAAGTTTGGCAGCTCCTCTTTAGGCAGCCCAACCAATCCCACTTTTTTTGCCTCGAAATGTACCATCAAAAATATCCCGGCAAAATACAACACAGCAGGTAGTATCGCCGTAACAGCAATAGTTGAATAAGGCGTATTTGTCATTTCCGCCATAAGAAACGCAGCAGCTCCCATAATAGGAGGCATTATCTGTCCTCCAGTTGACGCAGCAGCCTCTACGGCAGCAGCGAATTCGGGCTTGTAGCCGATTTTTTTCATTATAGGTATAGTTACGCTGCCGCTGCCTACGGTATTAGCCACAGAACTTCCTGAATACATTCCTTCCAGCGCGCTTGATATTACGGCGACTTTAGCAGGGCCTCCCGCAGCGCTGCCTACAAGTGAATTTGCAATATCTATAAAGAATGTTCCTATATTGGTCTGCTCGAGAAACGATCCAAGGATAATAAACAAAACGATAAACGTAGCACAAACGCCAAGAGGCGTGCCTAATACGCCATTTGTTGTATAAAACAACTGATGCGCTATACGGGTAATGGAATACCCCTGCGTGAGAGCATATACAACAAATGCTCCAGCAACAACCAAAATAGGCAAGCCGACGACTCTTCTGCACGCTTCGGCAAGAGCAACGATACCTATTATTGCCACTATCATATCAAACGTTGTTATCATAGTCGCGCGGTTTACTATTTCTTCAAAGTTTATAACGAAATAGAAAAAGGAAGCCCCTCCCAAAATACCTCCGACAAAATCGTACCACGGCACATGGTTGACTTTTTTGGGACTGTTTTTCCTTGCAGGATAGAGTATGAAAGAAATAAATACCAAAAGTCCTATAAATGAAGCCCGTCTTACTTGCTCAGGAGGCGTTGCGAAAAGCGTCATCCAAAGCACATAAAACGTAAAACCGACAAGGAAAATTCGCACTAAAAGTTTAGGAACGCCTTCAAATTTTTTCGTATTGGATTCACGGTCGAATTCGCTCATTAACTCCTGAGTGTCTATTTTTTCCGTATCTTTCAAATCAATATTATCCGCCATACAATATATCTCCAATCTTGCTTAAACTAAAAGCCGCGCCTGATCTCAAACACCACATGAGCATTCCTGCCGCATAGCTGTGTGAGATTAATCTGTTCGCCTTCAATTTTCAGTATATGATCGTATACTGTGCCCACGACATAATTTACTTTGTCAAATTTCATATTAAAGCCCGAAACAATCATATTACCTTCATCATCATAAGACAAACTCTGTCCAGGCTCAATTTCCGTTTGTACGCCGGCGCCAAATGCGCTGTACTTGGTAGCAGTTATGTATATATCATTGTCTTTTATTTCAAAGAAATCTTCAACGGGAGACTGATTTACCGAGTGAATAAACTCAACCGAAAAAATCATAGTATCGTATATATCCCATTTTGCATAAACCTTTGAGCTGTCAGCGTCATACAACACAAGCATTGGTTTTGAAATCAAGAATAGAGCCGCAGCAATCATAATGATTGCTACGGCCACGGCTAAAGCTAGCCTTTTTATTTTAAGCATTGCTTATTGAATTACACCTATTTCCCTGTAATATTTTTCTGCGCCAGGATGCAAGGGAACGCTTATGCCTTCAATAGCAGCGGCCGGATCAAGTTCAGCTCCTTTAGCATGGGCTGCTGTTATATCATCTTTCTTTTCGAAAAGCGCTTTGGTCATTTCATATACAAGATCTTCAGAAAGATCGTTGCTGACTATAAATGTAGCTTTTACAGCCACTGTCCATACTTCTTCATCAACGCCGTTATATGTTCCGGCAGGGATAGGATATCTTGTATAGAATGAATAATCGGAAATTAGCTGCTGAGCATGAGCATCATCGATTTCCAACACTACTATATCATTTGTGGAGGCAAGATCCATAACAGCAGTTGTCGGAGCTCCTGCCGTACAGAAGAAAGCGTCGATCTTATTGTCCTTCAAAGCATCCGCGGAATCACCGAAACTTAGATTCTGAACATTGATATCATCAAAGGATATACCGTATGCCGCAAGTATCTGCTTAGCGTTGAATTCAACTCCGCTGCCGGCATCACCCACAGATACGTTTTTACCGACAAGATCTTCAATAGAATCTATTCCTGCAGACGGGTCAGCTATAATCTGGCAAACTTCCGCGTAGAGTCCCGCCATTGCCGAAAAGCCCTCTATTTTTTCTCCTTCGAACAAATCAGTTCCCGTATAAGCGTAATACACGACGTCATTCTGAACTATTGCCATATCACTCTCGCCCGAAGCTATGAGCTGAATATTTGCTTTTGAAGCTCCCGTTGCTTCAATTGTAAACGATGCGCCGACTTCACTTGAAAGTATCTGCGATACAGCCGTTCCGTAAGAATAATATGTACCGGTATTGCCTCCAGTAGCCATTCGAACTCTGTCAGAGCCGCATGCTGTCAAAGACAGTACCATTAAACATATTAAAGCTATTACTAAGATTGATTTTTTCTTCATTATTTCCCTCCCGTTTATAACTCGATAGCAATCATTGTTATTATGATGTATATCCTATACCAATCAAAGCGATTTTGCAAGTGCTTTTTAATAAAAAATGAAAATAATATTAATCATTTTTTCATTTATTTATCGATTTCCGTTAATAATATCGCATTTTTAGCTTATTTATGAAAATATTCAAATTTATTTTTTCTATATTGTTAAGATATCAGCGCATGATATATATGATACTTTATTGCCCATTACGTCTTTAAGGCAAAAAAAAGCTTCCGTTCCTGTGCAATGACAAGTAAAAAACTCAGTGCCTGTGCTCAAAAGTTTATTGCCGAGATTTCTTACAAGCTCTTGAGGCTCCGATATTTTTAAAGATGGGTTATACAAATGGAAGCCGCTTATGGCATAATCAGGGTATCGTCCTGTTATGGATTTGAATTTTTCCATTATATTAACGATACCGCAATGGGCGCAGCCTCCTATGAGCAGATATTTTCCGTTTTCGCATATAATGAGATTTTGCTCATGCTCAAATTCATCTTTGATCTTAACGCCGTTTTTTAAGCTAAAAAGCGTATCGTTCGCATGCGAATAAAATTCTTTCCCCTTAACGCCGGAAAAAACCACAAGAGAGTCATCTATTTCATATACGCCGTCAGTAAAAAACATCCTTTCATCACAAATACAGTCTCTGTCGAGACCGTTATAGCGCCATACATCTCCGTCCAGTGCATAATGCGCGTCAAAAGCATTTTTATGAATATACATTTTTGCTCTTTTATTAATATGCATGAAGCGCTTCAATCCGCCGCCATGATCATAATGTCCATGAGACAATACAAATATATCAACGTTTTTCAGATCAATACCAAGTCTTTGAGCATTTACCGCAAAATTGTCATCAGGACCGCTGTCAAACAAGATATTATGGTTTTTTGTTTGAACATACAGACTTAACCCATGAGCAATATGCATATTCTTATTTTCAGACGTATTTTCCATCAAACAGATTATTTTCATATAAAGGTTTCTCCTTTTATTTATGGTAAAGTTTATTAGTCTGATATTCAGCCTCGCATGTAAGCTCTATGCCGAGTTTTTTAAAAACATCTTCATCTACCTTGGAAAGGATCACAGACGAATGAGCCTGACACCCTTTAAGTTTTTTCAACTGTTCGAGCGCCAATTTCGCCACACTGTGATCAGCAGCGCAAATTGACAATGCAATAAGCACTTCATCCATGTGCAGCCTTGGATTTTTGCTATGAAAATGGTTTATTTTTAAAGATTGAATAGGTTCTATTACTGTAGGAGAAATAAGAGTAACGTCATCATGTATGCCCGCCAATGTTTTCAGAGCATTTAAAAGCATAGCGGAAGAAGGCCCAAGCAGGTCTGTTGTTTTTCCTGTCACTATTGTGCCATCCGCAAGTTCTATTGCCGCAGCAGGGCCGTTTGTTTCGGCGGCGCGAGTCGTTGCAGCCAGGACAACGGGTCTTTCAACATTCGGAGAAATATCAAGCTGATTCATTAAAATTTCGAGTTTTGATACTTCCGCCTGTTCAGATATCCCCTGTTTAAGAGCGCAGCGCACACCATAAAACCTGCGTATTATTTCTTGCCTTGAAGCGTTTATTACAGACTGATTGTCAGTTATACAATAACCCGCCATATTAACCCCCATATCTGTGGGGCTTTTATATGGGCATTCTCCGGATATTCTTTCAAATATCGTTTTTAATACGGGGAATATTTCTATATCCCTGTTGTAATTCACTGCAGTTTTGCCGTATGCTTCCAGATGAAACGGATCTATCATGTTCACATCATTCAAATCAGCCGTTGCAGCTTCATACGCAAGATTAACAGGATGTTTTAACGGCAAATTCCAAATGGGAAACGTCTCGAATTTAGCATAACCTGCTTTAACTTTTCTCTTATGCTCATGATAAAGCTGTGATAGACAAACAGCCATTTTACCGCTTCCAGGCCCGGGAGCGGTCACTACAACAAGCGAACGCGAAGTTTTGATATAATCATTTTTACCGAAACCTTCATCGCTTACTATCAACTGAACGTTTGCGGGATAGTCAGTTATCGTATAGTGACGATATACCTGTATGCCAAGAGATTGAAGCTTATTTTCAAACAGTACTACTGAAGGGTGGGCGTTATATTTTGTTATTACAACACTGCCTACGTAAAGACCTATCTCCCTGAAGGAATCAATAAGCCTGAGCACATCAACATCATAAGTAATGCCAAGATCTCCCCTTCTTTTATTTTTTTCCACATCGCTGGAACTTATCACAATAACGATTTCCGCTATATCTTTGAGTTTATTAAGCATCCTTACTTTGCTGTCCGGCTGAAAACCCGGAAGCACCCGCGAAGCATGATAATCGTCAAACAGCTTGCCGCCGAATTCAAGGTACAATTTGCCGCCAAATTCGTTTATCCTATCATTGATTTTCTGAGACTGTAAAAATAAATAACGTTCATTGTCAAATCCAATTGTCCTCATTATATCCTCCGTCTTGTCGCATCAAAAACAAAAGCGACTCGTTGAGAGTCGCTTAAAACTTTATAAAATAAAATAAACAAAAGTGCTCTTTTCAGATTATATCATTAAGCCTAAAGCTTATGCAAGCATAAATTATACGCTCTTATCATCTTCAGGAATTCTTGGCAGATCCCACTCGAAATGAAAAGCAAACATCCTCAGCAAAAATACAACAGCCATACCGCAAATCATCGAAGCAATCTCATCGCTTCCTATATAAAGCATAATGTAATATACTGCTGCGCCTGCCAAAGCGGCAATCGCATAGACTTTTTTTCTCAATACATTGGGGATTTTACAAATCAAAATATCGCGCAGCATGCCTCCTCCTATACCTGTAAGCGTACCCAGGAAAAGCACCAAAAATGCATTATCAAAATATCCGACTGAAATTGCGGAATTACAGCCTGATATAATAAAAACGGAAAGACCAACTGCATCAAAATAATTTATTACTCTTATATACAAAACAGAGCGCATTGGCCGTGTAGCTGCATGAAAATATTCAAGCAAGAATACTGCCAATGAAGTAATAAACGCTATTAAAACATATATCGGCTTAATAAACATGACAGGAGGAGTTATACCAAGCAAAACGTCCCTCATAACGCCGCCACCCACAGCAGTAGTGGCTCCGAGCACAATTGTACCGAAAATATCAAGTCTGGCTTTCACTGCGGCGGTAGCGCCGGATACCGCAAAAGCAAATGTACCAATTAGTTCTATGGCAAGAATTACAGCTTCCAATACAATCTCCTGAATATTAATTTTTATTGAATCTGTCAAGAACAAGTCTGTAACCGTCTGCGCCGTACGTAAGGCATTTGTTGACGCGTGAAATTGTAGCCGATGATGCTTTGGTTTTTTCGGCTATGGAGCTGAAAGTTTCTCCGCTGTCTAAAAGCCTGGCAACAAGCAGCCGCTGCGACATCGCGTTTATCTCGCCCACAGTGCACACATCTTCAAAAAAACGGTAACATTCCTCTATATTATTCAGCGAAAGCACGGCTTCAAAAAGCTTGTCCGTGACTTCATTTTTCAACTTGCTCGTATACACCCTTGCACCTCTTCAAATCGTATCAATCTACTTTAACACTTTAAAGCATTATTTTCAATACTTAATATTTTATTGATAAATTTCATCCCAAGCAAATCGGATAATGCATACTTTATGATATTTAAATTTCAATGCAGCAAAGCTTAATTCAAATAAAAAAAGCGCAGATGAATCTGCGCTTTTTTTGGGGGACTATTTATTTAGCGTTATTTATACGGTTTACTTCTACAGCTATACGCACGGTAGCTCCAACCATCGGGTTGTTGCCCATACCGATATATCCCATCATTGCAACATGAGCAGGAACTGACGAACTTCCTGCAAAAGTAGTATCTCCGTACATTCTGCTTATAGAGTCAACAAGGCCATATGATGCAGGGCCTGCAGACGTTTCGTCCGGACCTAAAGTTCTGCCGATTCCGCCTCCTGAAGCGCATGCGAAGAAATTTTTACCCTTAAGATTACAAATCCTCTTGTATGTACCGACTACAAGATGAGTAAAGCGTACCATATTCGTTCCATTACCGGAAATAGATACATCTACATCTTCCTTTTCCATTATAGCGACGCCTTCACGCATGTCATCAGCGCCGTAACATCTTACGGCAGCTCTTTCACCTTTTGAGTAGGCAACTTCCTTAACTACATTGAGATCGCCTGTTTTATAATCATACTTCGTATCTACAAATGTAAAGCCGTTAACTCTGGATATGATCTGAGCGGCGTCCTTGCCAAGCCCGTTCAAAATAACCCTTAAAGGATTTTTTCTTACAGTATTGGCTGAGCTGATTATTCCTATTGCTCCTTCCGCAGCAGCAAATGATTCATGACCGGCTATAAAGCAAAAGCACCTTACATCTTCAGAAAGCACCATCGCCGCAAGCTTGCCGTGACCGATACCTACCTGGCGCTCATCAGCAACCGAACCGTCAAGACAGAATGACTGAAGCCCGTCGCCTATCGTAAGAGCAGCTTCACTGGCGTCAGCAGCTTTTGTCTTTATTGCAGCAGCAGCTCCGCAAATATACGCCCAGCATGCATCATCGAAAGAAATCGGCTGTATTCCTTTAACTATAGAAAAAACATCAAGACCATTATCATCGCATATCTGCTTAGCTTCCTCTATGGAAGAAATACCCTTTGATTTGAGGAAAGCGTTAATTTTGTCTATCTTTATATTCATATTTTCAAAGTTAACCATTTAATTACTCCTTCCTCGGATTGATGTATTTGACCGCATCATTGTATCTTCCATATGTGGCGGTAGTTTTTTCATATGCTTCCTGTGCGTTGACGCCATCGTTGATCATTTCCATCATTTTCCCGAGATTAGTGAATTTGTACCCGATAATCTCATTGTTTTCATCTAATGCAAGTTCGTTTACATAACCTTCCGTAAGTTCAAGATACCTGGGTCCTTTGAGCACTGTTCCGTAAGCAGTTCCGACCTGGCTTCTGAGACCTTTTCCTAAGTCTTCAAGGCCTGCTCCGATAACGAGCCCGCCGTCTGAATAAGCCGTCTGAGTGCGTCCGTATGCCATAGCAAGAAAATATTCTCTCATAGCAACATTGATAGCGTCACAGACAAGGTCTGTATTGAGCGCTTCAAGAAGCGTTTTGCCAGGCAGTATTTCAGCACACATTGCAGCTGACTGAGTCATTCCGCTGCAGCCAATGACTTCTATAAGGGCTTCCTGTATAATCCCGTTTTTGATATTGAGAGAAAGCTTGCAAGCCCCCTGCTTCAGTCCGCATGTACCAACACTGTGACTGAAGCCTGATATCTGGTTGACCTCCTTTACATGCTCAAATTTTCCTTCCTGAGGGATAGGCGCATTCTCATGATGTATACAACCTACGCATTGCATCCCTTCAAGCTCTTTTGTGTACTCCATATATAACCTCCTAATTTATAGAGCTTAACTATAAAAACAAACGTTGAGCTTTACGCTTGTTTATCCAAACAGATTTATCCATTTCTTTCGCGCAGGAATTTTTCCGCTACCTGTGGAAATGCTACATAAGAGAGAACATCTTCGTCGGATTTTGCAAGGCTGCCTATTTCTTTTTTTGCTTTTTCAAATCCGGGTTCCAAAGAATCTGCAAAGCGGTAATCTATAGGTTGTTCTTCCCCGAGCGCTTTTTTCACAAGTTCCGGATTAAGACTTCCAGGAGCCTTTCCGTATTCGCCGCGTATATAAGCCTTGATTTCTTTAGGAATAAGCTTATATCTCTCGCCTACTAATACATTCATAGTAGCCTGCACGCCCACCATTTGGCTCATAGGCGTTACCAACGGAGGATAACCTAAATCCTCACGCACTTTCGGCGTTTCTTCAAGCACCTGATTGAATTTATCAAAGGCGTTCTGCGCTTTAAGCTGCGCCACAAGATTCGAAAGCATTCCTCCCGGCACCTGATATATAAGCGCATTGGCATCAGTAGCCATAACAAGCGGATTAAGCTGTCCGTTTTCTAAAAACTTAGATCTGACATTTTTAAAGAAATCATTAATATTTTTTAATTCATCCATGTTAATGTCAATATCATACCCGAACTGCTTAAGCGTATAAACCAAAGTCTCTGTCGGAGGCTGGCTTGTACCGTTAGAAAGGCATGATATGGCTGTATCAATAACATCAGCGCCCGCTTCTGCAGCTTTGAGCAAAGTCATTGAACCGAGTCCCGTTGTACCATGCGTATGAACTACTACGGGCAGACTTGTATTTTCCTTAAGAGCCTTAACAAGGTCATAACATTCTTTTGGGCTCATAATTCCCGCCATATCTTTGATTGCTATTGAAGATACTCCCATATCCTCCATCTGCTTGGCGTAGGCAACATAATTTTCAAGATTATGTATAGGACTTACTGTATAACAAATCGCACCCTGAGCGTGAGCCTTGCACTTTATCGTCTCTTCGACTGCAACTTTAATATTGCGTATATCGTTCAAAGCGTCAAATATACGTATTATATCAATACCGTTTTCTACTGATTTTTCAACGAACAGACGAACGATATCATCAGGGTAATGGCGGTATCCCAAAATATTCTGACCTCTTAAAAGCATCTGAAGCTTAGTATTCGGGCAAGCTTTACGTATTTTGCGAAGTCTTTCCCAAGGATCTTCATTCAAATATCTGAGGCATGAATCAAAGGTTGCTCCTCCCCAACATTCTAATGAATAAAAACCTGCATTGTCCAACGCGGGAAGTATTTCTTCAAAATCCTCATAAGCGAGCCTGGTCGCCAATTGCGATTGATTAGCGTCTCGAAGCACTGTTTCGGTAAAACGAATCTCCATGTTCCCTCCTTATATAGATTAGGCGCACGGCCTTTATGATTTCTTAATAATGGCATCTTATAAAGTATTATATTTTAAATTGATAAATAACTCAACTATTTTAGCAAAAAAGTCTTAATGTACATGGGAATTATTATTAATAAACGCAATTATATATGTGCTTAACAATTTAAAAAAACGTATTGAAAATACCCTGCCCTTTTGTTAATATCAATATTATTTAATAATACAAGAGGCGTTTTTATGAACCAGACAGCTTTGATATTGGATTTCGGAGGACAGTACAAAGATCTTATTGCACGCCGGGTACGGGAATTAAACGTACACTCCATCATACGGCCAAATACAATATCACTGCAGGAAATAAAAAAAATAAATCCTTTAGGCATTATTCTCACAGGAGGGCCCAAAAGCGTTTACAGACCAGATGCTCCTCAATGCGACAAAGACTTATTCTCTTTAGGATATCCCATTTTGGGAATATGCTACGGCATGCAGCTAATGTGCTATGATATGGGCGGGTGCGTTTCCCCATGCGCAAAGAGTGAATACGGAACAGTAAAAATCAACTTAAATACTGACTGCCCTTTATTTGATGGAATTAATCCGCAGCAGACAGTTCTTATGAGCCATACTGATCAAGTAACACGCATGCCTTATAGTTTTACAAACGCAGCTTACACAGACAACTGCAAAATTGCAGCGATGGCAGATATAAATAACAAACTGTATGCCGTACAATTCCATCCTGAGGCGGAAAATACAACTGACGGCATAAAAATATTAGAAAATTTTTTGTATAAAATATGCGGTGCAAATGGAGATTACAATATTAAAGACTATTTGCAAACACAGATTAATCAAGTACGCACAAAGGCAGGAAATGAAAAAGTAATATTGGGGCTTTCCGGCGGAGTTGATTCTTCCGTATGCGCAGCTTTATTGTCAAAAGCTATAGGCAAAAATCTTATATGTATATTTGTGGATCATGGTCTTATGCGCAAAAATGAAGCGGAAGAAATAAAAAAGACGTTTTCAGAACGCGATCTCCAATTTGTATGCGTTGATGCCGCCGAACGATTTTTATCCGAATTGAAAGGCGTAACGGATCCTGAAGAAAAGCGCAAAATCATAGGAAAAGAATTCGTTGAGGTTTTTCAAACGCAGGCTGCAAAGTATGATGATGCAAAATTTCTTGCTCAAGGAACTATTTATCCTGATATTATTGAATCGGGCTCAGGCAAAACAGCTACAATCAAAAGTCATCATAATGTCGGGGGGCTGCCGGAAACTATGCGTTTTGAGGGTCTTATAGAACCGCTCAAAGGTCTCTTCAAAGATGAAGTAAGAAGGCTTGGAGCATTGCTCGGACTGCCGGAGAACATAATAAATCGTCAACCGTTCCCAGGACCCGGGCTTGCTATACGCATAATAGGAGAAGTTACAAAAGAAAAACTCGATTTGCTCAGAGACGCAGATTTAATAGTCAGAGAAGAGATCATTAATTCAAACGTAAAAGCGGATCAATACTTTGCCGTTCTCACAGATATAAAAAGCGTAGGAGTTATGGGAGACGATAGGACATATGAGTATACAATTGCTGTAAGGGCTGTCAGCACAACGGATTTTATGACATGTGAATATGCCCCTGTTCCCCATGATGTTCTTGCTAAAATATCCGCAAGGATAACAAATGAAGTCAAGGGAGTCAACAGAGTAGTTTATGATATTACAGGCAAACCGCCGGCCACAATTGAATGGCTATAAATAATTTATTACATATGGAAAGGCAGGATATATAATGGACAATAACAAACGACCGGAAACCATGGCGCGTATTGTCTCTATGGAGCAGGCAAATTCATTTATAGATGAACAGGTAACCGAAATACAAAATCAAGTAAAAGACAAAAAGGTACTGCTGGCGCTTTCAGGAGGAGTGGACTCTTCAGTAGTTGCTGCGCTTTTAATAAAAGCTATTGGAAAACGTCTTGTATGCGTTCATGTTAATCATGGCCTTTTGCGCAAAGGAGAACCGGAGCAAGTTGTGGAAGTTTTCCGCAATCAGTTGGATGCAAATCTTGTATATGTTGATGCGACCGAGCGTTTTTTAAACAAGCTTGAGGGCATTACTGATCCGGAGAAAAAACGCAAAATAATAGGAGCAGAATTTATACGAGTATTTGAGGAAGAAGCAAAAAAACAATCGGGCATTGAGTTTTTGGCACAAGGGACAATTTATCCTGACATAATAGAAAGCGATGGCGTTAAAGCTCATCACAATGTTGGCGGGCTTCCTAAAGACTTACAGTTCAGCCTTGTAGAACCTCTGAAATTTCTTTATAAAGACGAAGTTCGTATTGTGGGCAAGGCTCTGGGGCTGCCTGACGGCATGGTTTACCGCCAGCCTTTCCCGGGCCCTGGACTAGGAGTTAGATGTCTTGGGGCGATAACGCGTGACAGATTGGAAGCTGTCAGAGAATCCGATGCGATTTTACGCGAAGAATTTGCAAAAAACGGCTTAGAAGGCAAAGTTTGGCAATACTTTACAGTTGTTCCCGATTTTCGTTCCGTTGGTGTAAAAGAAGGCTCCAGAACTTATGCATATCCTGTCATAATCCGTGCCGTAAATACTGTGGATGCGATGACCGCCACTGTAGAAAATATTCCTTTCGAATTGCTGCAGCACATAACTAAACGCATAACAAATGAAGTTGAAGGCATTAACCGCGTGCTTTATGACTTAACGCCAAAACCATGCGGGACAATAGAGTTCGAATAAATTGAAACACCGTAAAAGCCCAGTGTTTATGCGGGTTTGCGGCGTTCGGATAAGTCTTTTGATAACAATTTGATAACAGCCATACAAGCGCCATTATTCTTGCAGCCCGGTGGTTTTCGGGTTACAGAATGATAAAAGGCGGCTTGTGTGGCAGAAGAAATCCATATTACAAAGCCCTTAGCTGTGGGTAATTGCTCATAGCTAAGGGCTTTTTGTCGTTCTTATTCATCTTTTTTGAGCTTGTCCTGAAACGCTTCTACCAGCGTATCGCTTAACTCCTGCGAAGGCGCTTTCGCCCAGAGCTGCGTGCTATCGTATTTCGGATAGTAGTAACGCCAACGGTCATAATCGTCCTTGCTGATTTCACCGGCAGAGAGCTTGTTCGCCTGCTCTTTCCAAGCATGGAGCATTTGCAGTAACTCGTAAGCCTCTTTGCCCTTGTCCTTGCCGACTTTCAGGCAAACTTCTCCGTCCGCTTCGCTGATGGTTAGCCCGTACACATCTTCAAGGGTAAATAAGGTGTGCATAAGACCGATCTGACTGTCAATATCAGGAACAGCAAGAGCCTGAGGGGAAACATCAAGCACCTGCGCCAGTGCAGCCGTTAAATCCGCCTTTGGTTTGCGGGAGCCGGTTTCATATTGCGCCAAGCGTACATCGGCGCTCCTTTCGGGGAAGCCGACAGCCGTACCAAGATATTTTTGCGTCATACCACGCAGAAGCCTGAAAAAATGGATTCTCTCACCAATCGCCATAGTGTTTACACTCCTCGCTTATGTATCTGCAACCAGTAT
>CALWKX010000024.1 GCA_944381375.1 uncultured Lachnospiraceae bacterium | reverse complement strand
CAAACTGAATCTTCACGAAAACAATATTCTGTTGATCCTATAAAGTTCCTTTACTGCTATGAAAACCAACTCGTTGGCGATGTTACGGATAGTAAGTATAATATATTAAGAGTGTGATTAGGAAAAGACGCAGGATGCCTGCGTCTTTTTTATTTTCATTGTTTGGTGACCCCTATGGGAATCGAACCCATGTTACCGCCGTGAAAGGGCGATGTCTTAACCTCTTGACCAAGGGGCCTTATTGGTAGCGGAGAAAGGAGTCGAACCTTCGACACTACGGGTATGAACCGTATGCTCTAGCCAACTGAGCTACTCCGCCAAAGCATTGCTTTAATATTTTATATCAAGCTAATATTTTTGTCAAGCAAATGTTTTGTCATTGTAATATTTTGCGTTATTATTCAGCTTTTCAGTGTTATAATCAAAATGTAGTATTATATAGATACAATCAATTTGATATGTACAGGCGTTCGAAATGCAAATTGGAATTTATACAGGGGGAAATTACTTATGAAAATAGTGATACTTGACGCGAAAGCTGTAAACGGCGGAGATTTGAGCTGGGAAGAATTTGAAAAATACGGTTGTGTTGAGGTGTATGATTCGACCCCTGGAGATCTCACGTCAAAGCGGATAGCAAATGCGGATATAGTTTATACGAATAAAACAGTGCTTGATAGAAATATTATTCTGCAGGCTGAGAATTTGAAATTCATCGGCGTATTGGCAACAGGATATAATGTAGTAGACATAAATGCGGCAAAAGAAAAGAACATAGTAGTCAGCAATATTCCTACATACGGAACTATGGCGGTTGCACAGGCAGCTATTGCGCTTTTGCTTGAAATAACAAACAGAGTCGGTTTGCACAGCGATGCTGTCAGCAAGGGCGCATGGCTTGAACCCGCGCCTTGGTGTTTCACCCTTGCTCCGATTTTGCAGCTTGAAGGCAAAACGATGGGAATAATAGGCTACGGGAGGATAGGCAAAGCGACGGGCAGGATCGCACAGGCTTTGGGGTTAAATGTTATAGCGTACAGCCCAAGCGCGCAAGGCGATAACATAGTTTCTTTGGATGAGATATATCGGCTAAGCGATATAATTATGCTGCACTGCCCGCAGAATGAAAAAACATACAAAATGATCAATGATGGAACTATAGCGAAAATGAAAGACGGAGTTATTATTGTTAATAATTCCAGAGGCGGGCTTATTGATGAATCAGCGTTAAGAAGAGGTCTTGATTCGAACAAAATATATGCCGCCGGACTTGATGTTGTGGATTCGGAGCCTATGAAAAAGCATAACCCTTTATTGGGCGCTGAAAGATGTTTTATCACGCCTCATATTTCATGGCAGCCTTATGAATGTCGCAAAAAGCTTATGGATATAGCTGTGGATAATCTCAAGGCTTTTTTGCAAGGCAGCCCTCAAAATGTTGTAAGCTGAGTCGAAAAATTACTATTTATAAGTATGATAATGTTATTGCGCTGAAAAATTTATTTAATAATAAATATATTGCAGTATTTGTTTTTTTCGCTAATGTTTATGGTAGAATACTCCTTAAGATAAATAAGTATTATAAAGAGGATATTCATATGAAGTACTTTTTAGATCTGCAGATAAGCGGAGAGGAAATAGATTTTGAGAAGGCGTATGATTTGGCAGCGCTTATAGCTGACAGCAAAGATAATACATTTGAAAAGCAAAATGTGTATATATGCAGAAAAGGCGCTGTGCATTATAACAGGCTTACCGGACGAAGCAAGCTTTATGAAAAAGATGTTTTTTCAATGATTATGGATTTAAGCGATGATATGAGCGTGAGCGATGCGCTGGATGAATTCGCTGAATTATTTATGCCCTACAAGGATTATATTCATTCAATACGTCAATACCGCGCTGTCGATATTTGGCTTTCGGTGCATATGGACAGTGAGCACGAAATGATAAGAATATCCGATGAGGCTATATCAAAACTTGCAAGTTTGGGGCTTGGCTTTAATCTTTCTATTGCTTCCCTGCATGATATTGCCAGGTAAAATGTAAATTATTGTTCACGGAGCATAGTAATGGCTGATAAAATTTTGATAGTTGATGATGAAGTTGCCATATGCGAGCTTTTGAAAATAGAATTGGAGCTTGAAGGGTATGAGTGCGATATGGCGAATGACGGAGTCAACGGGCTTGAAAAATTCAATACCTTTTCGCCCGACTTAGTGCTTTTGGATTTAATGCTGCCGGGCATGAGCGGATATGAAGTGTGCGAAGCATTAAGAAAGCAAAGCAATGTGCCCATAATAATGCTTACAGCGAAAGCGGAAATAAATGATAAGGTACTTGGGTTGACGAACGGAGCGGATGATTACGTTACGAAACCATTTGACGCAAACGAACTTTTAGCGCGCATAAAAGCTCTGATAAGACGTTACAGATCTTTGAGTTCTGTAAGGAAAAAAACATATAAAAACGCTGATTTGACTATTATACCGGAATCCCATTCAGTCTATATCGGTGAAAGTTCACTGAAACTTACGCAAACAGAGTTTGAAATACTTTTGCTTTTGATCAAAAACAAAAATAAAGTCTTTACGCGCGATGAAATAGCGGCAAGCGTAGGCATTAAGAATTTTCAGATTGATACGCGCTCGCTTGACATGCATGTGCAAAGGCTCAGAAGAAAACTCGCCGCTTATACAGATAAAAAATTTATCGAAACCGTATTTGGCGCAGGCTATAAGATGAGGGATTTCGATGAAAATGAAATTTAAAAACAAGCTGATTGTTATAAATGTGCTTGTTTCGGTATTGATAACGCTTGTGATAGGGCTGCTTGCCATGCGGTGGGTGTATATATACTCGTTGGAAAACAGAGTTGACAAGCTGTCTGAAAATGCAAATGAAGCTTCTCTTCTTATATCGCAGTCTGTGCGCTCAACGCAGATTACCGGAGAAGATTACAGCATATACACGGCGAATGCGTCCGTTTACGCGGAGGAAATAGCTAATCTTTATTCCGTCAATGTTGTCTTGTTTGACCGTAATATGGACGTTATAGGCACTACTCTTTCTGATATGGATTATACTTCTTATAAAATATATGCGGGCAAAGTTTATGAAGCCGCTTCACAGGCCTATGTCGTAACCAAAATCGGTACGCAGGATTATATAATTTTCTTTTCTCCGATTATCGTGAACAACCAAACTGTAGGCGTCAGCGCATTCTTTGAAAATATTTATCAGATAAACAGTCTGGTTAGGCGTATGCTTAATCTGTTTATTTATTTAGGAGCCGGAGCGGGGGTAGTTTCGGCGGCGCTTTATATTATATGGTATTCAAAAAAATTAAAGCCTATAAACCAGCTTGTTGATTATATGAAACAAGCTACAATTCATCCCGACGCCGCGCTCGAATTTTCGTATAAACAGGATGACGAAATAAAGCTTTTGATCGACAGCTGTATTACAATGGTTAACAGAATAAATGAAAAAATAGACGAGGCGAATTTTGAAAAAGAAAAGCTGGAGGCTGTTATTTCCTCCATGCAGGACGGAGTTATTGCGCTTAATGCGGACAGGCAGGTAGTTACAGTCAACAAAAGGATGAGCGAATTCTTTCCAGGGCAGACGGATTATTTCAAGATGATACCGCAGCTTTCAGAAACGATAGATAAAGTGGCGGAAACTTCGGAAAGCGTATCAGTCGAATTTGATAATCATGATAGATATTATCTTCTCACGGGTAGTCCCGTAGGTGAAGGCGAACAAAACACAGGCGTTTTGTTGGTTATTTCCGATATCACGACTATAAAGAAGATCGAAGATGATCAGAATAAATTTATCAGCAGCGTTTCTCATGAGCTTAGAACGCCGCTAACTACCATAATAGGATATATAGATCTATTGAAAAGGCGCGGGGTATCTGATGAGGCGTTAACTCAAAAGGCTTTGGACACGACAAAAAAGGAAGCTCAAAGGCTTTTGAGGCTTGTTAATGATATTTTAAACATAAACAGATACAATAATATAGATTTTGAATTCATATTCACTAATATTGACCCGAATGCACTCATAGAAGACGTTGTAAACGAACTTAATGTAAAAGGCAATCCTAATAATATTGAAATTGTTTATAATCCCGTTGATCTTCCGGAAATTAAAGGAGACCGTGACAGGCTAAAGCAAGTACTGATAAACATTATAGATAATGCAGTGAAATATTCCAACGAAGAAGATATTGTGCGAGTCAGCGCGACATATGATGAAAACGAACTCGAAATTACCGTGAGGGATTTCGGAGATGGTATTCCGGAAGATAAGCAGGAAAAAGTATTCGAGACTTTTTATCGCGTTGAAGAGGACAGAAACCGTCAAAGAGGGGGATTTGGAATAGGACTATCCATAGTTAAAAATATAATAAAAAAGCACAACGGAAAGGTGAGAATAGAGAGCGTTCCTCAACAGGGTACGCTGGTATCCGTAGTGCTCCCGATTGTAAAATTTAAGGAGGCGCAGGATGAACAAAGCGACCAGGCTTAGCGCAGCATTGTTGAGTTTATTGCTCGTTGTTTCTTTGAGCGGCTGCTCTTCTTTGTTTGTAAAAAGTGACAATCTTGTTTTTGTGGGCGGCAGTTCTTCGTCTCAGACTGATGCGGGACTTAACGCGCAAATTAAAATAACTGAATTCAGCGAAGTGTATTCCGGCACGCTTCTTGATTATGATGCAAATGGTCCGAAGGCTTTATGCGTAACCAGAGAAATATCTCCAATGGATGCAAGCGTGAGTTATTCTCTTGTATATTATGACGGGAATTTGGCATACCAGATGACTTCTTCCGATATCCCAATAACCGAAGGGGCTATTGACGCTCAGACGGGCGATGTTTATTATAAAGAATCAAATACGTCCGCCTCAGTTGCTTCGCTTTATATGATTGACTCCGAAAGAAATACTAAGACAAAAATTACAAATGATATTCCGTCATCTCTGCTTTCATTTGCTCTTGCTTCAGATGGAACGCTTATGTATTCGGACAGAGACGGTATTTATATATATTCCGGCGGAGAATCCTCGAAAGTCGCTTCTCTTGACGAGCAGTGCTCGGTAAAAAAAATTATATATTTGAAAAACCGAGGCGTTGCTCTTATGATAATCAACGTGCCTCAAGGGAGTAATATATTGTATTCCGTGAGCGATACGGACTATGTGATGAACGCTGTGGACGTGAATGTCAGCGATTTTTCCGCGACTGACGCCAGCAGTCTTGTCGCTTATATAAAAACGACGACCACAGGGAAAAAACAGCTTTATACTTACAATCTGGATACTTCAGCGCGCAGTTTTTTGTTTTCAGGTGATATAGAAAAAATTTCTTTAAGTCCGAGCGGTACTTACATAGCATACGCAACAGAAATGACGTCGCAGTCAACAACTCAGTCGGTATGGCTTGTTAATTCCAAAAACGACGTGCCTGTGCAGCTTACGGCAAATACCGCAGTAAACGGCGGCGGATTGTTTTGGGAGGCGGATGAAAAGAAAATTCTGTTTTCTACAAGCAAATCTGTTGCCACGGACACTAATCCTGTTTATGCGGTTTACAGGCTGACATTCATATTGGAATATTTAAAGGAGCAAAAGTAATGAGAGCTGTTGTGCAAAGAGTGAAACATTCGAGCGTTACCGTCGGAGGCGAATTGATAAGCGAAATATCAAAGGGGCTCAATGTGCTTATAGGCGCACAGAAGTCGGATACGCAGCAAGATGTTAAATATATGGCGAATAAAATAGCGGCTTTAAGAGTATTTGAGGATAATGAAGGCAAGCTTAATTTATCTGTTAAAGATATAGGCGGCGAGGTCTTATTGGTCAGTCAGTTTACGCTTTTGGGTGATGCAAGGAAGGGCAATCGGCCCTCTTTTATAAATGCCGCCGGTTATGAAGAAGGAAAAAAGCTTTGTGAAATGCTGCTGGAGGAATTATGCTTGATGGGAATTAAAACCGGCTATGGTGTATATGGAGCCGATATGAACGTACTCATAGAAAACGACGGGCCTGTGACAATTCTTATAGACAGCAGAAAAATATTTTAAGGAGCATTATTATGAAAATAGAAAGATTCGTACTTGGTCCCGTGATGGCAAATTGCTATGTTGTTTCCGATAATGGAGAGGCGGTTATAATAGATCCGGGATTCCGCAGCAATAGCGTATGTGATTACATAAAAGAAATTTCGCTGAAAGTAAAGATGATACTTCTTACACATGGTCATTTTGATCATATTCTGGGAGCTAAGTATTTTTCAGATAAATACTCGGCTAAAATTGCCATAGGCGAAGGCGATAAAATGATGCCGTTAAGACGTGACTTGAACGGAGCTGACCGCTGCGGGCTTTTGCATTATGAACCTTTTAAAGCGGATATCGAGCTTAAAGAAGGCGATGAAATCAAATTCGGTTCGATTACGTTTAAAGTGATAGAAACTCCTGGGCACAGTCCTGGAGGCTTATGCTTTTATACGCAGGGATATTTATTTTGCGGAGATACGGTTTTTAAAGGCAATATAGGCAGAGCTGATTTAACTGGCGGGGATTTTGATACGTTGATATCGAGCATAAAGAATAAAATTTACGCATTGCCTGATGACACTGTTATATATTGCGGGCATGAAGATAACACGACTGTAGCGTATGAGAAGAAAAATAACTACTACGTAAGAGGATAAATTGATTGAAGTATATTGTTCGCAGGATATAAAAAAAAGCGATGTTTTGGAGGTGGCTAAAGCATTCGAATCTGAATGCAGCGAAAATATAGCGATTGAGGTTTATTTAAAAGACTCTTGCGTTTTTGCAAGCGCTGGCGGATATGTTGTACGCGAAAGCGGCGATAATGTGCGAAACGCCGCAAAACTTGCTGCATATAAAGTTTTGAGCCGCGCTACGGGTATAAACCTTGCATGGGGAGCGCTTACAGGAGTTAAGCCGCTTAAGCTGGTTCACCGTTTTATAAATGAAGGTCTTGACAAAGAACTTGTAAAAGAGGAAATGATACGCCATTATCAAATAAGCGAAAGCAAATATGAGCTTTTGTGGAATACGGCGTTAATACAAAGACCTTTATTATATCCTGAGCCTAATAAGGCGGCTTTGTATATCAATATACCGTTGTGTCCCTCCAAATGCGCCTATTGTTCGTTTCCTTCGGCTGTGACATACGAGGGGAGCGATTTATGCGAGCAGTATTTAAAGGCATTATTGTACGAATTGGAAAAAGTCAATCAATTCGCTTTGGGAGTTGATTACGATGTTGTTTATATTGGAGGGGGAACGCCGAGTATATTAAATTTGAAGCAAATTGAAAAATTGCTTGACATGGTAAATAAATCAGCTCCTTTGCGCACGGAACTTACTTTTGAGGCGGGAAGATGCGATACGCTTTCTTTTGATAAACTTAAGCTATTAAAAGATATGAATGTAAGCCGGATATCTCTTAATCCGCAAACGAGTAAGAACTCTACTTTGGAATCTGTAGGCAGAAGTTGTCCATACGAGCTTTTTGCGAAAGTATTCGGCGAGGCGGTATCTCTCGGATTTGAAAGTATTAACTGTGATCTTATAATAGGGCTTGCAGAAGAGAATGAAGATGACGCCTATAAAAGTCTTGAGGACGTTTTAAAGCTTGAGCCGCAGGGGATATCGATTCATTCGCTGTGTAAAAAAAGGACGTCGGACGTCATGCTTGATGATGTTCTTAGTTCTTCAATAAATGCTGCGGATTTTCAGGACAGAGCATCAGGTATACTGGCTGACAAAGGCTACAGCCCTTATTATCTTTACAGGCAAAAATATGCTCTCAATTCGGCTGAAAATGTAGGATACAGTAAAAAAGGCAAGGAGTGCGTATATAATATAAGAATGATGGGCGAAACCGAAAGCGTTTATTCTGTGGGAGCAAATGCGACAACAAAGCTGTATTTTCCTTTGGAAGATCGTTTTGAGAGTGTTTTTATGCCAAAGGATCTTAAAACTTATATTGGTGATATAAAAGGCCGTACAGAAAAGAAGATATCTAAAATGAGGTTGATATCTGAAGGAAGGTAGTTGAGGGGCGCGCAAGCGCAGCAAACAACAAGGCGCGTGATTTCACGCGCCTTGTTGTTTGCTGCGGCAAAGGGATAGATGCCCTTTGCCGCAGCGCATATCTGAAGAAAGTCATTTTTCTTCAGGTATGCGCGCGCTTGCGCGCCCCATAGTTGGCGGTATTATCCATTATAAAAATCGTTTCGAGCCCAAATGTCGCCATATTTCTGTAAATTCAAGGTGATAAAATCTCCATATAAAAAAATAAAGGTACAATAAATGAGCAAGGCAATAGTGATTACAAGCGGCAAAGGCGGCGTTGGCAAAACTACCGCAAGCGCAAATATTGCATGCGCGCTTGCAATGTACGGTAAAAAGGTCGTGGCTGTTGACGCTGATATAGGGCTTAGGAATCTTGATGTGGCGCTGGGGTGTGAAAAAGATATTATTTATAATCTTGTAGACGTTTGCGAAAAAAAATGTCGTTTAAGACAAGCTCTTGTAAAAGACAAGCGGTTTGACGAGCTTTATCTCCTTGCTGCTTCTCAGATAAAGGATAAAACGTCTGTGACGCCGCATCAAACATCAGTTATAGTAGCTGAGCTTAAAAAAAGCTTTGATTACGTTATTATAGATTGTCCTGCAGGTATAGAACACGGCTTCAGAAACGCGCTTGCCGGAGCTGATGAGGCTTTGATTGTAACTACTCCGGATGTTGCGGCGATAAGAGACGCCGACAGGGTGCTTTCTTTACTGCGTCAAAACGGACTCAATGATATCTGTTTGATAATCAATAAAGTAAGGTACGATATGATGAAAAACGGAGAAATGATCAGTGTTGACGATATCAAGGATATTTTAGGCTTGGAACTTTTAGGTATAATCCCAGAGGGTAAAGATGCGGTTATTGCCGCAAATAAAGGAGAACCGGTAGCGCTCGATTACGAAAGCCTTGCCGGACAAGCCTATAGAAATGCGGCGCGCCGTATAATGGGAGAAAACGTGGAATTTATAAGCTTTGATGAAAAAAAAGGATTGATTGCAAAAATCAAAAATATGATATTCGGAGAAGTCCATGCGTGATAAATATTCTTCAAATGCCGCGCAAACAGCGTTAAAGCGCCTTGAATGTATACTTCTTTATGACAAGCATGATATAAGCTCTGTATTTGCTGAAACCATGAAGGAAGATATGGCCATGGTTGCATCGGAATATTTGCCGGTGGATATAAACGAGAGTGAAATTTATATAGAAAAAGCTTCAAAGTCCAATTCTTCCGGTGTGCTTGTTTTGCGATTTAAACTCAAGAAATAATATGTAATTATTTACATTTAATTTTCGTCGCTGTAAAATAGACTTAATAAAAGTCACGGAGGGTATAATGAAAATAACTGATATTAAGGTTATTCCCGCAAACAGTTTCCTCTATGTAAAGGTTATCACAGACGAGGGCATTTACGGAATAGGCGAGTGCGCTTATTGGGGATTTTTGATGTCTGCTGCTGAAGCGGTTGAATCGTTCAAAAGTTATCTTATCGGAAAGGATCCTCTGGAAATCGAGCATCATTGGCAGTATATGTACCGCTGCTGGCATTTTAGAGGAGCCGATATTATGAGCGCAATCAGCGCTATAGACGTTGCTTTGTGGGATATCGCCGGGAAATATTATAACGTTCCCGTTTACAGGCTTTTGGGAGGACCGACCAGAAGTAAAGTCCGTGCCTATACTCAGGTTACGGGTGAAACTACTCAGGAGCTTGTTGATGAGTGCCTTAAAGCAAAAAAAGCAGGTTTTACGGCTGTAGGTAAACTTTCGCCATTTGGAGATCATCCCAGAAGCAAGCCGTATTTTTCTACTTATGCTCAAATGATAGACGGAGGAGTAGAAACTATAGGGAAAATCCGCGAAGCCGTCGGCAATGATCTTGATCTTTTGATAGAGCTTCATTGCAAACTTAAACCAGGAGAAGCTATTGATTTTGCCAATAAAGTGGCAAAATACAATCCGATGTTTATAGAAGATCCGATTGTTCCGGATCATTTTGACGATATGGCTATGGTTGCGCAGAAATGCACTGTACCGATAGCTACGGGCGAAAGACTTCATACGATTCAGGAATTCGATATGTTGTATAATAAAGGCGGAGTAGTTTATGCGCGTGCTGACGTTGGGCTTTGCGGAGGCATAACGGGAGCAAGGAAAATTGCGGCAATTGCCGAAGCAAGAGGCGGCATGCTCGTACCGCATGATCCATGCAGTCCTGTTCTTACAGCAGCTACTTTACAGCTTGACGCTATGGTTGAAAACATCGCTATACAGGAATTCCCCAATCACAACGATGTTGCCGCTACAGAGCGTTTTAACAGAGAAAACGCAATAGAAACAAAGTTTACTCAAGCAGATTTGGTTACTTGGATGCCCGAAGTTGAAGATGGTTTTATAAAGTTGCCTGAAGGCCCTGGTATCGGCTGCGATTTGGCTGAGGATATCGAAAAGAGATTTCCGTTTAAAAGAAGAAAAGTCGTTACAAGACTTCATGTGGACGGATCCATAATTGATCAGTAATTAAATAAAAAAAAGCTTTCCTTCAAAAGGAAAGCTTTTTTATTAGTCAGGAGTAATTTTTGATATGCTGTTTATTATATTGATATTTTTGCTGCCGCCAAGCATGAGGAAGTTATTCTTAAGACGCTTAATAATTGCCTCGCAATTCTCGTATGTAGCGCCGGGCAACAAAATCAAAAGCTGTGAAGGCGACATTTGAGTTACTACATCTCCGCTTCTTAAACCGAATAACACAGATCTTTTCAATAATACGAAAGTGCTCATAAGCTCCGGTTGTTTTGGTATATTGTTGCTGTTATCCATAATTGAAAGCAGGCATAAATATGCGTTGTTGTTGTTTCTTTTCAAAGCTCTTTTTTCACGTCTGTAAATTTCTTTGAAAATATCTAGACTGCAATAAAAAGCAGCTTTGTTTTGCGCATTAGTTTCCGATAGTTTTTTTGTATATCTTCTAGATTGTATAGAGTATCGCCGAGTTTGCCTTTTATTTGACTGTTTAATGCTTGCAATTGTTCAGAAGGCTGAACGCCCAAGTCTTTTTGAAGTAAAGCGACTATATAATTGTAGTGCGCAGTGGCTTGAGAAAATTGTCCGATGTTAATAAGAGCTTTTATGAGCGTTATATGATTAGATTCTTCATATACGTCCATGGCGATAGCTTTTTCGCAATAATCAATTATACTTTTTGATTCGCCGTGTATTTCTCCGAGCGTAGCGTATTCGCTGAGAGTGTCAGAGTAAAGTCTTTTATAAAAGTTTGTATAAGGAAGCGCCCAAGAATCATAGCTTGATTCTTTGAGATAATCCCCTTTATAAAGTTCAAATGCTTTGCGATAATAATCCAGTCTTAATTTATCAGGCGCAGATTTGTCTTTTGCTTTGGTCAGCAGTTGCTCGAATTCTTCAGTGTCAAGCCAATACGGCGCAGAATCATTCCATACATAGCTGTTATGACGAAATATAAAAAATTGTGTATCGTCTGAGAATTCGCTTTTTAATATGGCTCTTAGTCTGAACATCAAAGAGTACAATGCCTTTAGAGGATTATCGCAATTGCCGTCGGGCCATAAAATATCTATTAGTTTTTCGGTTGTTATGGGCGTTGATTTATTTGCGATGATGTATTTGAAAAGCCTCCAAATCAGCACTGAACGCGCCGAATTATCGGAAATTTTATGATCTCCTACACTGACGCTGAAATTGCCTAGTATTTATTTTTAATATTGGATAATCATTATATGACTTCATAAATTGATAAATCTCTTATTTTTTTGCTGATATTATGAATTAATTATACTTTTATGCAGGGATTAATGTAATACCATTAACGAGTAAAATTGAATAGACAGAAGGGTTCGCGTAATTTTTAATTTTGCATAAAAGTAATGTGTATGTTTAAATGGACGAATCAGTATGCAGTCCGATTATCGGGCGGGCGCGGCCGGGCAAGCGCGTTTCGCTTGCCCGGCGCTTTCAGCGCCGGCAGGCGTCAGCCTGCGCCGCGCCCGCCCTTATTATTATAAACGAGCTGTCCTTAATAAAATCAAAATGAAATTGGCATAAAATCGTTGCGTTATCTGACAGTGCAAAATAAAACCATAGAACTTATAAGATTTAATAGAATGGAGTAATCAATGAAAAAATTTATCGTGGTATTTATAGCTCTGTTAATGATTTTTTCAATGTGCAGCTCGGTTTTTGCCGGAAATAGCGCTGGCTATTTTGTTGATGTAAACATCTGTATAGGCTCTCCTGATAACGCTCAAATATTAAAAACTTATAAGATTAAAACTGACACTTTTGCTGATCTGTACAAACTTCATCTGGAGGATGTGAATCAACATTACAATATTGCAAACATTGCTGCAAACATGATAGTATTTCATAGTGTTGATGATTTGTGCGGATCATATCTTGAGCAAAGTGAAATAAGCCCGAATGTATATATTTATACATTGAATATATTTGTGAAAAACAAGGATGACGAACCGTCTGATACGGATATTTGCGCAAAGTTTTACGTCCATGCGGCAATCGATGTGAATATAACCGATCAAGGAACCATCCCTCAGCCTTCAGGAAATTATAAATATGTAGGAGACGGAAGTCTGGTAAAGCTGCCTGATTGGAACTATTCAGGATATAAGTTTAAAACTTTTTATGTAGACAACAGCGGCGAGGCCATAGCTCCTTATTTAAAAAACATCCCTTCATATTCTCTTGAAAAGCTTTTCCCGGGAGTTGATTTAAAAGGGTTCGATATTGTATGGTATGTTATTAAAGACCATACTGGAGACGGAGAAAATTTTTGGGCAGTTTAGTCAACGGGCATGTTGAAAGACCGCGTGCTCAATACATGCGGTCTTTTTTATTAGCAGAATATGAATTTTTGTTTAGCCGAGAACTGCGGCGGCCGGAGCATTGTAAAAATATAATGGATAGATTTTTAATATTGCGAATATATAAAAGAGTATCTTGCGTATATATTTTATTGTAGTAGCTGAGTCGGCGCTTGGAGATTGGGTTTGCTGGTATGCGGTATTCAAATTTTTCGATAAAACAATACAATGAATTATTAAGAGATATTTCAATAAATGACAATTATTAAGATAAAATTAGTAAAAAATTAAGTGCCAATACTATTTTTTTTCAAAAAAAACACCAATATTCAATTAATTTTGTTTACAAATTCGAAAAAGCTGTTAGAATATAAGCAGAAGCACAGACTGCTTGGAAAGCTTCGCAAAGATACATAAAAGCATATTGGGATTTATATTATTAAGGAAAATTGAATAAGTGCTTTATGTATATTGCGGAGGAATTTTCAGATAGCGGTCGAATGCGTTGAGCTAATACCCATACATATGGCTCAGCAACAAAAAATATTAGAAAGGAATTATCTTTATGGAAAAGAAATCAAACGCTTCTAAATGGATCAAGATATTGGTGCTTGTAGCGATCGTTTGCATCATCTATTTCTTGATTCCATGCCCAGAAGGCTTACAGGCCGTTGACGAAGCAGGTAATCCGACGGGCGCCCCCGGCACATCATGGAAACTACTCTCAGTTTATGTTGCTGTCATAATAGGACTTATTCTTCGTCCTGTTAGTGAGGGAGCTTTGCTTTTAGTGGCTATAGCTGTAACAGGTCTTGTGTTCGGCGTAACGACTCCTTTGGCTGGCTACGGCAACTCTACGACATGGCTCGTGTTCGCTGCATTCATGGTAGGTACCGCATTTGCTGTATCAGGGCTGGGCAAACGAATAGCTTATATTTTGCTTAAAGCATTCGGTAACAGTGTGCTCGGTCTTTGCTATGTTGAATGTTTAACCGACTTTATCATCGCTCCGGCTACATCTTCTAATACGGCTCGTTCAGGTGGTATTGTTATGCCTATATTCGAAAACGTGTGCGAAGCTCTCGGATCTCAAAAAGGCACGCCGTCAGCTAGAAAGCTTGGTTCATACATAATTTATACACTTTATCCGATTTCACTCGGAACATGTGCAGTATTCCTTACAGCTGCGGCTTCAAACGGTGTTGCTGTTAACCTTGCTGATAGTATTATGGGTATTCAGCTTCAGTGGGGACGTTGGTTATATGGAATGTGCGTACCCGGAATTTTACTTCTTTTAATTTATCCTATTCTAATGTATGTAATTTTCCCGCCTGAAGTAAAGAAAATAGAAGGTAAAAAGATTGCTAAAGAGAAACTTGCAGAAATGGGTCCAATGAGCAAGCAGGAAATTACCCTTCTTATACTCTTTGTTTTAGCCGTTATAGGTTGGGCTACAGGCAGTGCCACAGGCATTAGCTCTACAACAGTAGCAGTTGCGTTCTTTGCTTTCTCAGTTCTTTTCGGCGTATGTGATTGGAAAGATATCGAAAACACAAGGGGCGGCTGGTCATGCCTCATGTGGTTCGGCGGTATCATAGGTTTTGCAAATGCTTTGAGCTCCGCAGGCTTCTTTAGTTGGCTTGCTGATCAGTTCGGAATCATATTCGAAACAACATTCATTGGCATGTCTCCGTGGCTTGCTATGACGATACTTACAGCTGTTAACGTGGTTGCACACTATCTGTTCGCTTCCACATCTGCTTACGTATCTTCCATGTTCCCGGTCCTCTTCGCTATATCTGTTGTAGCAAAATTACCTGCAGAAGTAACTGTTTACGCAATGACAGCAGCTTCTCTTTATGGATGCTTGGTTACACAGTATTCAAATGCTGCCGGTCCTGTTATCTTCGCCGGCGGATGGGCTACACAAGGACAGTTCTGGAAATACGGCGCTATCAATGCTGTAGTAAGTATGATCGTATACATCACCATCGGTTGGGTATGGTGGGGTATTACAGGTATCTTATAGTAAAAAGTCTTGCTATAGAATATCAAATTAAAAAAAATGTGCAGATGAAAATCTGCACATTTTTATTTTTTATATAAAATATCAAGCGCTTATGCATTAAGTAATAAATTAATCGTAAAGTAAATATAAGTATAGTGGTGTTATTCCCCGAAATGCTTTAACGGGAGTGACTGCAGGCGGGGTGAATTTTAAAAAAAGCTGTAAGCTTTTTATCATTAGACGGGTGGGATTTAAAAGGATCTGAATCAGGTGAAAATATGCTTGAATTAAACCAAATGCTTTTTACTTTTTCCTCTTGTCTACATGCATATTTGTTTAAATTAAGCCATCCTTAAACATTGAATTTTATGTGGTTTAAATTGCGAAAGATAAAACTTGCAATAATTCTGTCAGTGTGAATAATGCGGTTAAAAACAACCCGTACTTTTAAGTACGGGTTGTGAAATATTTATTTCGATTTACTTTCAGTGGTTTCAGGCAGTGTATCTTTTTTCCCGCGTTTCTTATGGATGGAAGCATATAATACCGGAACGACTACCATTGTAAGAATAGTGGAGAATAAAAGCCCGAATAATAATACGGAGGCCATTGGCGCCGTCATAGGATCTTTTGCTGTAATTAGGGGCACAAGTCCTATACATGTGGTTATGCTTGTCATCATAATCGGGCGGTAGCGCATATTAATCGCTTCTTTGCATGCTGTTATTACATCCATGCCCGATTTAACGCCAGCTTCCATATATTCCATAAGAACTATGCCGTTATTTACAACAACTCCGAACAAGCTGACAGTTCCTAATAAAGCCATTGCCTGAAGATCCATATCAAACAGCCATAGTCCGAGACAGCAGCCAATTAATGAAAGCGGTATGCTTGTAATAATTATTAAAGGTTTTTTCAAACTTCTGAACTGTGCATATATTATTACAAATATTACCAGAATCGCTGCAGTACCAGTGTAGCCAAGATTTCCAATAAGGTCGATCATATTTTTAAATTCGCCTTGAGACTCTATTGTAATGCCTGTAAGGTCTATATCCTCAAGATATTTATTCAGTTCATTTTCTATCGAAAACGCGCTGTAACCGGGCAAAACATTGCTGAGTACGGAAACATAAAGTTCGCCGTTATAACGTTTGATTGTGGGCGTTTTGACTCCCAGCTCTACATCAGCTATTTGTCTTAGCTGTATAGTATTTCCTGTAACGGAAGAAGTTATGGGAATACTCATAAGTTCATCAAGAGAATTTATATCAGCGCTGACTACTATATCCATTTCGCTGCCGCCTGAAACGTAACTGGCTGAAGAAGCGCCCATAAGAGATGTATTGATTTGCTTAACTACTTCATATTTTAATAATCCGTAGCTGGAAAGCAGATCTGAGTCCAGATTTATAACATATTCGTATTCAGTAGCAACGCTTGTATCTCTGACGTTGTTTGTCCCGTCAATTTGCTTCAGCGCTTCAACTATCTGAGCTGCCACTTCATTTATTCTGGTACTGTCATCTCCTGTAATATAGAGCGTTACAGGCGCGTCCGTAGGTATGGAATATTCCAAATATTTTACTACAACGCTCGCGCCGGATATTCTTTCATTCAGTTCTTGCTGCATTAATCTTGTGACTTCTTCGGTCGAACTGTAATTTTTCAATTCCTGTTCGTTAAGTTCTATCATAATCTGCGCGGTATTATCCCCCGTTGCTCTTGATGGAACAGTTATAAAAAACTGAGGTATATCGGTGCCTATGCCGCTGGTATAATTATCAACTAAAGGGGATTGCTCCAAATATGCTTCTATTTCGTCTACTGTCTGTGATGTTTTTGTCAAACTTGACGATTCGGACTCTATATTTATATATATTACAGGCTTATCGGAACCAGGGAAAAATTTGATACCCATTCCGATGACTAAAAGCACAGATATAATCAGTGTCGAAAATGCTGCTATTATTGTAATTTTTCTGTGTTTTAATCCTGTATCCAATAATTTTAAAAAGAAATTTTTAACAGGTGACTTTTTATTTATCTTCTTTTCTGATTCCGGTTTAAAGAACATATAAGCTAAAACAGGAACCAAAAACATTGATATCAAATAGCTTGCAGTAAGCGAGGCTATCACAACTGTCGGTATAGTCGAGACGACCATCCCGATTGCTCCTGGCAGAAAGTACAGTACGCAGAATGTAGCGAAGGTGGTAAGCGTAGAAGTCAACACAGGTTTGTACGTTTCCAGAACTGCCGCAACTATAGCGTTCGTTTTTTCTTCTCCCTTGTTCAGATGCTGCTGTATAGCTTCGCTTATAACTATTGAGTTATCTACAAGCATTCCCAAAGAAATGATAAGAGCCGCTATGGATATAAATTGAAATTCTATATCCATAAGGTACATTACAATGAATGTAACAAATATCGAAAGAGGTATGGACACTGATATTATTATACCGTTTCTTAGTTGAACCCCAATCATTACCACGACAACTATTAAAATGACGCTTTCAATCATACTGATGATGAAATCTTTTATCGAAGAATCAACGTCCTCAGGCGAATACATTACTTCATGGTATATTAAATCGTCAGGCAGATTCATTTTTATATTTTCAAGCTCGTTTCTTACGTCTTTGCCTATATTGACAGCGTTTTCATCATCTTTAAAATATCCAACAAGGAGAACAGCGTTTTCACCGTCTTGTTTATAGTAATATGTATCAGCATATTCTATGGATACTTCAGCTACATCTTTTACTTTGACAAAAGCTAAGGAAGAATCGCTCCCGCCTATTACTGTATTTTCGATGTCGTTCAATGATTCAAATACGGAGGGTGTATTTACTGTTATGGTGCCCGACTCATAATCAATAGACCCGGAAGGTATGCTAATATTTTGCGCCTGCATTACGCCTAAAATATCTTCTATGGAAATACCATAGCTTAATAATTTTTCCGGATCGACTTTTACGCTGACTTGCTTTGTTCTTTCCCCGACAATATCTATGCTTGTTACGCCGTTTATTTCGACAAGCCCGCTGCGTATAGTTTCCGCATATTCAACCAAGTCCTCATATGAATAATTGGGCCCTGACAACGATATAATAAATTGCGTGTTGCCGACTATCGCATTTTCTATGACGCTCTCATTGCATGCTGAAGGCAAATCAGACTGCACCTCATCTATTGCATCTTTAAGCGACGCCGATACATCGTCAATCGTTACGTCGTAATCGAACAGTATTACGACTATGGACGCGCTGTCCATTGAAGTTGATTGTATATATTGATAGTTTGTAAAAGTTTCTTTTAATTTTTGCTCTATTTTTTGAGTGACAAAAGTATCTACTTCCTCAGGAGATGCGCCCGGATAAACCGTTGTTATAAACATTGCAGGGAAAGCTACATTGGGATTTTCTTTTTTTGGAATAAAGTAATAGCTGGCGCAGCCGGCGATTACAATAAGAATTATCAATAAAATTACAAGAATACGATTTTTAATTAGGGCTCTTACAAATTTATCTATAAACATTGCGCGCACCTACTCAATCACTTTTACAAGATTTCCGGATTTTAAATTCTTCATTCCTTCTATTACAACATAGCCGCCTTCGTCAAGTCCGCTTACCAGCACCATATCATTAGAAATATCCGTTATTTTAATATATTTTTTTACAGCATGTTCGTCTTCCACAACGAATACGTAGTCTTCACCGTCATTCATTATAATATTTATTGGCAGCCATATGCCTGTTCTTTCACCAATGTGTATTTTTACTGTTGCCAGCTCGCCGATAAAATAGCCTTCAGACAAATCAGGCAATGTTACCTGCACTTCATAAGTTCTGCTGCTCGTATCAGGTATTTGACCTATTGATTTAACGCTGCCATTTAGAGTATTGCCGTTTAAAATTATATCGCATGTTTGGCCTATGGCTATTTCTTTTATATCCGTTTGGGAAATCCCCACGGTAACAACGGTAGAACCGGAACCTATAACCATGATCGGATTGATAGGAGTACAGGTTTCGCCTTCATTTAATAAAACGGTTATTACATATCCGTCCAGTTCTGATCTTATATTGCATTTTTCCAAATTGTCTTGAGCTTCTTCATAGTTGGACTGTGCGCTGTTTAAAGCGGAATTAGCCTCTTCCAAGGTAGTATTAGCAGTTTTTAATTCATATTCATAATAAGATACTGCGTCCGTAAATCCATTGTTTTCGGCGATTCTGTCCATGGTTTCTTTTTGGTATCTGATTTCATCATATGCGCTTTGAGCTTCATCTTTGGCTTTTTGCTTTTCTTCAACATTTTGCTGCGCTTGAGCATATTGAGGGTCGGAAGGATCAAGGGCGTCTCTTTGAGCTATTGCTTCATCGAGTTCTTTTTGAGCAGTCGTTAATGCATTTTCTTTTGCTTCGTAACTTTTGGCTGTATCAAGATTGTTTTGCGCTCTATTGCAATTTAACTCAGCGCGCTCCTGAGACGCTTGCGCCGCAACTAAAGCGCTTTCGGCATTACTGAGAGCTGTCTGAGCATTCGAGGTGTCCACTGTTGCAACTATTTGCCCTGTACTGACTTTGTCCCCTTCGTTTACATATATATTGGTTAATTCGGAGATACCTGTATAACTTACATTTTGAGTTGTTTCGGGCTGTATTGTTCCAGCATAATTCAATACGACATCACTGCCTGTGGGAGAAAAAGCTGAGACTTTCACAGCTTGGGCTTCCGTTTGGATAGTAATAGTGTTCTGGTTGTTTCTGGGAAGGAATATAATTAATAATATTATTATTACAACGGCTGCCGCTGCAAAAAAAATCCACGTACTTATTCCTTTGTGCTTTTTAGTGAAAAAATTCTTAGCCTTAGTCAAAAATTCCGTGAATTTTAATTTAATATTGCTTTTATCTTCATTTTTATTATTCATTTTGTCTCCGAACTATTACATAATAATCTTATTCCAATTATACTCGTGTTAAAATAAGAATCAATAATCAATTTCGAGCTTGAAGACTGTTAATAGACATAATGCTGGTTTTTTGTTTATTATTTAAATTAGAATATCAAATTAGTATAAGTCTTTTTTCTTAGTTATCAATGTTGTTTTATTTATAGTAAAATAAAGCAAGGAGGATATAATTGATTAATAAAGATATAAAAACTTTTGAGATAGTTGTAGGCGATATAACTGAGGAAGATACCGTATGCATTGTAAATGCAGCAAACACAACTCTTTTGGGAGGCGGAGGTGTGGACGGCGCAATACATCGAGCCGCTGGTCCCGGTCTTCTGGAAGAATGTCGCAGTCTTAACGGATGCGAAACAGGCAAAGCCAAGATAACAAAAGGTTATCTGCTCAAAGCGAAATACGTTATTCACACTCCCGGGCCTGTATGGCGAGGAGGCTCAAATAAAGAGGATATGCTGTTGAAGAGCAGTTATTTAAGCTGCCTTGAGCTGGCGGAAAGATACAGAATAGAAAGCATAGCATTCCCCTCTATAAGCACCGGCGTATACGGATATCCTGTAGAAAAGGCAGCGCCGGTAGCTGTGAGCACAATATTGGATTTTTTAAAACATAGCATATATGTAAAGTATGTGAAAATGGTGTGTTTTAGAGAATCAATAAAAAAAATCTATGACGAAGCCCTCAATGACTGCAAACTCAGGGAGCAGACAGAAAACGGTTGACAGTATCATTGAATATTTCATATTTCTTTGAGATAATATAATGATCGCCCTGAATAAACTCAAGTCTTGCGTTCGGAATATTCTTTGCGATAAACTGAGTGTGTTCTTCATATATTAAATCGTCTGTTCCGGCAATCACTAAAACGGGAGCTTTGATTTTTTTTAAGACGTCCGGCGTTATATTCGGCTGTTTGAGCATAAGCTCGAGCATTTCCCTCTTTCTCTTTGATTTTTGTGTGATCAGTGAATTTATATATATTAGATAATATTCCAGCTTTAAAGAGATCATGAACTCTTTTTTAAGGCCGAGCGGATTTAAGTTTGCACCGCAAATTACAAGTTTTTTAACGAGTTCAGGATGATTTGCTGCGAATGTAAGAGCAGTATTGCCTCCGTCTGAAAATCCGAGGATATTTGCGCTTTTGATATGAGCTGTTTCAAAAAAACACTTAAGATCTTTTGAAAATTGCTCAATGGTAAAGGGAGCGCTTCCTCTGGGGGATTTGCCGTGCCCTCTTGTGTCTATGGCGTAAACAGTGTAATTTTGTGAAAAATAATCAATTTGAGGAGTAAAATAAGCAGAGTTTTCGTCATTTCCGTGCAGCAGTACCAATGCAGGGCCTTTGCCGCGTTTTAAATAATTAAGTTTAATATCCATTCATTAAATGCCAAAATATGTATTATTTAGTTAACTGTTCTTTTTTTACCTGTTATACTGTCAAGCGTAATTTCATATACGAGCGTGACATTAAAACTTGGGCATTTTTCTGCGTCATAGTTTTTTACTCCGCAATGTTCAAGCAAAAGTTTTAATCCTTTTACAGCAGTCGCGTTGTCGGCTATTCTTATCTTGCCGAATCCTATAACGCTTTCATACTCTGTTGTGTAGCTTCCTGGAGTTTTTGTATAGCTGTGAAATATATCGGCTTCCACACATACTTTGTTATTTTTTTGTATCAGAGAATGTTTCAGCCCTTGTTTAGCTCCGTGAAAATAAATATGTACGTTTTGTCCATCATAATCATATCCAAAAGACAACGGCACTACATATGGATATTCATCTCCAAAAAGTCCTAATCTGATAGTATCGCATCTGTTGAGCACATCCAATATATCATTGATATCTTTTATTTCTCTGTCTGCTTTTCTCATGAAATTTTCTCCTTGAGCAACTGATTTTATAATTATAAATTTAAATATATTTGATGTCAAATTTTTTAAATTTAAAGAACAACACGTGATAATGTTATAGATATCGGTTTCCGCAAAAGCGCCAATGGCGCTTTTGCGGTTTGTTCTTTTATTCAGATACTTTTAAAACCCTAGAAATCGTCTTAGCTTTGTTATAGTTCGTTTTTTTTTATCATATAAAGTGCTTTGTTTGATCTTCAATATGTAAGCAGCTTCTCTTTGAGTTTTGTTTTCAAAATACAGCAGAGCGATAATAGCTTTTTCAAAATCATCCAAAAGCTCAATCGCAGAATACATATCTTTTATCAGGATGTTTTCTAAAGCTTTTTCGTCAGTATTGTCAGTATTAATATCATCCGATTATATTCATCAAACAGAGATTTTTCTACATAAATTTTTTTTCTTCCGGCTGGTATATAATATTTATTGATTTTTTTCATGAAATTCTCCTTGTTTTTTTGTTTTGATAAACAAGGCTTTTCATGGATATTTCGCTATTTGACAATGCCAGTTTCCGTTGAGAAAAAAGATATTATCGAATTTTGAGCACAAAAATAAAAGTTCGTTTATAATCATTTTTTTTACGGAACTTTAGATCTCGTAAAATTAGCGAACTTTGTAGATATTAATCATTTTTGCTGAATATGAGTATACATCAGTTTTATAGAACTTTTGTTCGAAAGCAGGACTATCAATGAGACATGATATGACGAAAGTTGCATTGCGTTGGAACTACTGTTTTTGAGGGTGTGGCACATGCGTTGAGTCTATGCTATTAGCCGTGATGTGGTAACAAAAAGCGATAAGAGTGTATATAGTTTTTATAATTGTACTTAAAAATTTTTTTAATCATAAAAACCGTGTCTGGATTTAAGTATGTATTATGAATCATAAATCCCGCCCCTTCAAGGTGGGCAGAAAGGTTTCCCTTCTGCCGTCTGCCCCTGACAGGGTGAGCCCCTTTCAAGCTTAATTGCGTTCAGGTTATTCGCGCGGGATATTAAAAACGATCTGAAAATAAAAAAAACCGCTCTAAAAGCGGTAAAAAATTCTGGCGGAGAGGGCGGGATTTGAACCCGCGGTACGCCTTTAACGTACACCCGCTTTCCAGGCGAGCACCTTCGACCACTCAGACACCTCTCCACGGCCTTTTGATATTATACATATTAAAAGGCTTTATTGCAACTGAATTTTATATTGAATTTATGTCATTGAAAATAAATTGTTTTATGCTGCTGAGCCCGCATTTAAAATGAGAAAAGCCTTCAATGTATTTATCAGCATTTTCTTTTATTGTATCCGAATACTTTATATGCGCATCATCTGCTACTGCATATACATACATCCCTGCGTTTTTTGCAGATAAAACACCTTCGCAAGTATCTTCAAAAGCGATACATTCATCAGGGCTGACTCCTATTTCCCGGGCAGTATGCTGATAAACGTCTGGAGCGGGTTTCCCTTTTCCGGCTTCGCAGCATGTGATTATTGATGTGAAATAATCTAAAATTCCATTTTTTCTCAAAAAAGGAATTAATATATCTTGATTATTGCTTGTCGCCATTCCGATTTTTATACCGGAATTTGTTAAAGCTTCAATGAATGGCTTTGCATAAGGCTTTAAATTGACTTCGTTTTGGTATAAAGAAGAGGCAATTTGTATCCATTCACTTTTGATTGTCTCCTCATCATCCTCAATATTCAAAAGCTCTTTGACATATGTCGCACATTCTGAAAAAGACTTGCCTCCGAAACTTATTTTTTCTGGATTAAATTCAAAGCCGTGACGCTGAAAATAATTTATGTCAATCTGCCGCCATACGTGCAAACTGTCTGCCAGCGTACCGTCAAAGTCAAATATAACTGCTTTTATGTTTTTCATTGTCAATCAGTATAGTATTAAACTAATTAATCGGAAACCGTGTTGTGGTGTATTTTTACTTCAGTTACACGTCTGAAATCAACCTTAGTAACCGTAACAGTGAATTCTCCGTATTCAAACGTGTCTCCTTCTTGAGGAATACCATCAGACATATCCATTATCCAGCTGTTTACGTTTAGAGAGTCATCGTCCTTATCGAGTTTTTCTATGTCAAGTCTTTCAAACATATCGTCAAGTATTGCATTGCCTGAAACAAGATAAGTGTTATCGTCTATTATTTTATACATTTGAACCACTTCGTCGTGTTCGTCCCATATTTCGCCTACAAGCTCTTCTATTATATCTTCCAGAGTGACTATTCCGGCCGTACCGCCGAATTCGTCTAAAACAACAGCCATATGCGACTTTTGCTTTTGCAAAAGTTTTAATAAGTCAAATATTTTTGTCCCTGTAGTTGTCAATACCACGGGCTTGACCATGCTTTCGATACTCGTTTCTTTTTTTAGCAACAGCGTATAGTAATCTTTTTCATGAAGCACTCCGATAATGGTATCAATGGAATTTCGGTATACGGGCATTCTTGAATAACCGTACTTTCTGAAAAGAGAGCCGATTTTTTCCATATCTTCGTTTTCATCAATAGCTATAACGTCCACTCTTGGTTTGAGTATTACTTCTACCTCAATGTCGTTGAATTCAATAGCGGATCGTATAAGCTCGCTTTCGTCTGAATCAAGCCCTCCTTCGCTTTCAGCCTCGTCAACCATGGTAATAAGCTCTTCTTCAGTCATAGCCTGATCAGCGCTCGTTTTGAATAATTTTGACAAAAGCTTTTTCCATTGTTTGAAGATCCAATTGAGAGGAGATAGAATTAATATAAAAAACTTGGCAAAAGGCGCGGAAAACATAGCAAATGATTCCGCAGATTCTTTCGCCAGTGTCTTAGGAGATATTTCTCCGAAAATAAGTACAGCTACTGTCATCACCACGGTCGAAACCCCTACTGCAGTATCAGGATCTTTGATAAGATTTGCAAAAAGGACTCCGGACAGTGATGTAGCCACTATATTTACTATATTGTTGCCGATTAACAGCGTAGATAAAAGTTTGTCAAAATCTTCGTAAATTTTATATGCAAGCTGAGCTTTTTTGTTGCCCATCTGCGCCATGCTTTTTATTCTTATTTTATTAAGAGAAGAGTATGCTGTCTCAGTAGCGCTGAAATATGCTGAGAATACAAGCATGATTATAATTACTATTCCAAGAATAACATTAGTATCCATCTAAACCGCTCCTTAAAATTTTTTTATTATTTATTCAAGGAGCGTATTCACATGCGTAAATGTGTATAGCTGAATTTATTTCGTAAATGTCCCGGTGAAGGGTCGGTATCCAAAAAAACATTCCTTTCTTAAATAAGTGTCTTAATTATTATACTTAAATTCGTAATCTGTGTCAATATAATGGAAAACTAAAGATTCTTTATCACGAACAGCTTTGTCTTGTGTATATTTCATATACCTTATCAAAACATTCTTCAAGCTTATCGTTTATTACAATAAAATCATAATATACGGCTTTGTCTATTTCTGTTGCGGCTTCATTAAGTCTTATTGAAAGCTGTTCGTCGCTCTCGCTGTTTCTGGATATAAGTCGCTGCTTTAATACATCCAAAGACGGGGGCATGATAAAAATAAGAACGGCGCTCTCATCAATATTCTTTATTTGCAATGCGCCTTGCACATCTATTTCAAGCAAGACATCATACCCTTGTTCAAGCATCATTTTTACAGGTTCGACGGGAGTTCCGTAATAATTTTCAAATACTTTTGCGTATTCATAAAAAGCATTTTGACTTATGAGTTTTTCGAAATTATCTTTTGTCAGAAAATAGTAGTGCTCTCCCTCAATTTCATTTTCTCTCGGCTTTCTGGTTGTTGCAGATACCGAAAGTTTTAAATGCTGAGCTTTTTTAAGCAGCATGGATGAAATGGTGCTTTTTCCGCATCCGGAAGGTCCGGATATAACAAACAGGCGTCCTTTCATAGTTTGCCCCTTCGTTTATTTTGATGCTGAAATTTTAACATAAAAATATATAACAGTAAACTTTTTTGAAGAATTATGTTATACTACACAAGTTTTGAATAGTACAATCTCCAAATACACTGTAATAAAATCAATATTCGTATTGGCATTTCCGATAACGCTGCAAAATATGCTTTCAATGGGGCTTAATCTCCTGGACACAGTTATGATAGGTTCATTAGGAGAGCTGGAGGTCGCCGCAGTATCAATAGCCAACAGACTGGTTAATTTTTTTCTGATTGTAATATTTGGTCTTACCAGCGGGTTTGCAGTTTTTATGTCGCAGTATTACGGAGCCGGCGATATGAAAAACATGAAAAAGCTTTTAGGTTTTGATATATTGGCGGCGTTTGTGATAAGCGCTGTATTTTCAGCCATATATTATTTTTTTGCAGAAAATCTAATAATTTTATTTATCAGAGATACTCCGCAGGTAACTGAATTTGTAGTTCAAACAGGAGCGCGGTATTTGCGTATAATCGTGTTGTCATTGATAGTGAACGGCGTATGCTATTCCATCGAGCTTATGTGCCGCAGCGTCAGACTGGCTACAGTACCGATGATCAGCGCTGTTTTTGCTGTGGGATCAAATGCTTTTCTTAATTATATTTTTATATTCGGCAAGCTTGGTATTCCGGCGATGGGAAGCGCAGGCGCTGCCTATGCTACAGTTATAGCGCGTGTATTGCAGCTTGTATTAACTGTTATGCTGGTGCGGTTGTCGAAAAAAAACCAAAACCCTTTCAAAGCGTCATTAAAGGAGTTGTGCGGTATTAAATCAGGAACAGTAAAAGCCCTTTTTAAAACATCGGCTCCTGTACTTATAAATGAATCTATGTGGTCGCTTGCGCAGACGTACTTTGTAGCAATAGTAGGAGAGTTAGGGGCGTCGAGCGTTACTGTAATTCAAATTGTGACGAATATTAATAATTTTATGGGGGCTTTATTTATCGGAATTGGTTCCGCCTGTTCCGTGTTTGTCGCAAATGAAATAGGGGCCGGACGCTTTAATTATGCGAAATCATATTCCAAACTGTTTTTGAAGCTTTTTTATGTGCTGGCAGGAATCGTTTTAATTCTTACAATAGCGCTAAGACGGCAGGTTATGGGATGGTTTGCACTGGAGGCAGATACGTATCATATGCTGGATCTATGCATTGTCGTAAGCGCCGCGGCTATGTTTTTCGGCAATATGAATTACGGTTATATAATAGGTATATTCAGAGGCGGCGGCGATACTAAATTCTGTATGTTGTTGGAGATAGTGACCCTTTGGCTTGTGGGCATACCGCTTACTCTTGTTGGTGTTTATGTATTCGCTGTTCCTGTATATATAGCCGCTTTGTTTATGCACTCGGAAAACATGCTGAAATTCATTGCTTGCATATTCAGGTATCGCAGCGGCAAGTGGTTAAATAAAGTTATATGACAATAATCAATCTTTTTACAAAATACGCGTTTAAATTATGATAAAGTGCTGCTATGAATTTAAGCGCTCCTATCAGGTTTGAATGTGAAGATTTAATGAGCAGAAAATATCTTTCAGATACGCTTAAAGCGTATTTGAAAGAACCTTTTGTAGCGCTTTGTATTGGCAGTGATAAGTCAATAAGTGATTCTTTAGGACCGTTTTGCGGTATGTTTTTGAAAAAATATTCGAATATTCCCGTTTATGGTACGCTTGAAAAGCCTGTGCACAGAGCAAATCTGGCTTTCACAATGGATGTAATACGGCTTTTGCATCCTAAGCATACTGTATTGGCTGTTGACGCTGCTTTCGGAATCAGAGATTTAAGCGGCAGCATTATGTTTATTGAAGATGGAGTTATTCCGGCTTCGGAATTTGAAAGCGTTGATTATAAAGCGGGAGATATTGCTGTGATAGGAGTGACGGATTATCCGGGAAGTGACAGAGACTGGCTGAACAAAGTGCGTATATCTACAGTATATGATATGGCTCAAATGATTGCGATGTCTATAATTGATGCAGGCACGTAATTTTAAGTCATTGAAAGTCTTGATAATTGCAATATAGAATTGACACGGATCAGATAAAGACCGTGTTATTTTTTGTGGAACTAAAATATTATCGAAGAGGAAATAAATGACGAAAAGAAAAACAGCCACTCAAAAAGAAATATATGAATTTTGGACGTTGGCTCTCAGAAATGAAGAAACTGATTTTAAAGATAAACTTAAAGTATCGGAGCTTATAGCCAAATGTCTGGGTATGTTCAATTCATTCGGGCAGGCAGACAGAGAAGAGGCGCCTGAAAGGATGAGTTTACAAGAAAAGCTTGCGTTGATCGACAGGATAAAAAATGATGATATCGAAAGTGTTAATTGATACGGCTTTATGGTATCAAAAACTTCGTCTGAGTACAAATGACGCGTTTTTTCCTTTATACAAAAATCAATCGAGGTATCTTGTGCTTAAGGGAGGAGCAGGCAGCGGAAAAAGTATTTTTGCAGGAAGAAAAATTCTGGAGCGCATTGTGAGTGAAGAGGAACATCGTGCGCTCGTACTTAGAAAAGTTGCGCGCACTATAAGAGAAAGCTGTTTTGCACAGCTTGTAGGACAAATTTCTGAGCATTATAATATAAGCGAATTCAAAATTAATAAAACAGATATGACAATTACTCATCTTAACGGATCGCAAATTATTTTTGCCGGATTAGATGATGTTGAAAAACTTAAATCAATATACAACATAACAATGATGTGGATTGAAGAAGCAAGTGAAATTAATCAAGCGGATTTTCACCAGCTTGATTTACGTTTAAGAGGAGCAACGAAATATTACAAGCAAATAATATTTACATTTAATCCGGTTGATATTAATCATTGGCTTAAAAAACGGTTTTTTGATGTTCCATATAATAATGTTACGACTCATCATTCTGTTTATAAAGATAATCGGTTTTTGGACGATGAAGCGAAAAAAGTGCTTGAAAGTTACAAAGACAGTGATGAATATTACTATACGGTATATTGTTTGGGCGAGTGGGGGACATTCGGAAAAAGTATATTTAACGCTTCCGCTATATCCGAGCGTTTGCGCCAGATAGCGCCGCCTATGAAAACAGGTTTGTTTCAAAAGAATCTCGAGTTTGCTTTGGAAGAAAATGGATATATCAAAATTTATTGTGAATCCGCGGACAAAATACCTTATGTAATAGGCGCTGATACAGCAGGGGATGGCAGCGATTATTCAACGGCGCAAGTGATTGATAATATTACCGGAGAACAGGTTGCTGTAATGCGCGCAAATATTGATGAAGACGTTTTTGCAAAACAGGTGTATTCGCTTGCAGTTTATTATAATAACGCTTTGGTGGGGATAGAGGCTAATTTTTCAAGTTATCCGATAAAAGAACTTGAGCGTATGGGATATGCGAATCAGTACGTAAGAATAACGGAGGACAGCTTTACGCATAAACCTAAGCGTTCATTTGGGTTTAAAACGACGAAGATTACACGTCCTATAATAATAGCGCAACTTGTTAAATTAATGAGAGACAATATATTTCTTATTAATGACAGGCTCACTTTGGAGGAAATGCTGAGTTTTGTGAGAAACGAAAAAGGAAGAGCTGAGGCTCAAAGAGGATCTCATGATGATCTTGTTATGGCGTTGGCAATCGCATATTATATAAGGGAACAGCAATGCTTTGAAATAGAAGAAATCAAAAGTAATATATATGTACCGTTTTTCAGTGATGAACAGGAAGAAAACAGTAGTAAAGATTTGAGTATTATATAAAGCGGGGAGGTAAAAGACCTCCCCGCATGCTTAACTATAAGTGATATTGCTACTGATTAAAAGCTCTTCCGTAGCACGCTTTGTAAGATAAAACATTTCTATGGCAATCATCAAAATATATCACCGGCCCGCAGCAAGTGTTTAGAACACGGCAGTTTTGTGCACAGCAATTGCATTGGCAATTGTTATTGCATGAACAGTAATCGTTGCAGCAGCTATCATTGTTGTAGCAGTAATTGCTGCAGCAGTTATCATTGCATGAGAAACAATCATCATATCCCATGCAGTAGTCATTACTGCATGTGCTTTCGTAACATCCATTATTATTGTTTGAACAATCGTTTGAACCGCATTGGCAGCCGCAGGCATTGCTGTTAATATTATTATTTGTATTGCAATTCCCACGACAATTATTGCATGTCATTATTAACACCTCATTGTTATTATTTGCCTCGGTATATAATATAAATTTCAGCGAAGCTTGTGACTTATTTTCAATGTTAATTTTACAGCGGTTATTAACTGATCCGATGAAGCATAAAAAGAACAGGGCTTATACACCCTGTTCTTTTTATTATCTTGTATTTATTTAAACTATTTTGCAACCCATTCCTTACAGATTTTTACGCCTTCGGCAGCATTTGTAGTGAATGCATCAGCCTGGATAGCTTCGCAGGCTTCTTTTGTTACGGGATTGCCTCCGATTATAACCTTAACATTATCTCTCAGTCCTGCACTCTTTATTGCTTCAACTGTATCTTTCATGCTGTCAAGAGCGAGAGTAAGTACTCCGGACATTCCTATAATATCCGGATTTACTTCTTTTATTTTTTCAACAAATGCTGAAGCTGGCTGATCTATTCCGATATCGTATACTTCAAATCCTGCGATTTCCGCCATATTTTTGAAGATATTTTTACCTATATCATGAAGGTCGCCTTTAACTGTGCCAAGAACGATCTTACCTACTTTTTCAGTTTCTGCGCCTTTTAAAACAGGTTTGAGGATATCTATAGCTTCAGTTATTATTTCTCCTGCAAAAATAAGGTCGCCGACAAAATATTCACCGTTTTCGAATAATTCTCCTACGGTATTCATGCCTTCTTGGCATGCGCTGACAGCTTTATAACCTTCTTCTGCGGAAGGATTTGTGCTTACGAAATCATTCAAAAAATCGAGTACGCCGTCTTCATCCAGGTCTCCGAGCATTTCAGCTAATTTTGCATAATCCGACATAGTGTCCTCCAAAATCACACACTAAAGTTTTTGAAATAATAACATACCGCGGTACGTTTTGTCAAGTGTATTTAATCAATAATTGTTTATGTTGTATATTAAGTTCTTTTTTGAATGTAATGCCTACGCTTATTGACACTTCATAAGAAAGAGATCCTGCGTTATAACAAGCGTGTTTTTGTATACCCAATGCGATATATTTTATGAGCGGCGAATTCATGTTTTGCATTTGGCGTTTGAGGCAGCGTCATAGGGGTTGTGCGCGGGCGCGGCAAACAGCTTGAGGATTTCCTCAAGCTGTCGCTAAGCGGCTGAAGCCGCTTAGGGCCGCTTTGCGGCCTGCCGCGCCCATATATGCTTTGTTGCCGTGTCTAAGAAAGTAAGTAAACCCGCTTTAATTCCCGCCCCGTTTATGTTGGGAAGCGTACTCCCAGGAGTGCGCTTCCCAACATATTTATCCCCAGTATAAGTCAAACCCCATTAGGCTATTAAAGTCAATACGGGCTTGAGAAACCGACAATAAAAAAAAGCGTTTTTTGACGCTTTTTTATTAAGATTATTTTATATACTCTCTTTTTACGCGTTTACTTACCGAGCACAAAACTTCGTAAGGAATAGTTGAAGCCAGCCGTGCTATTTCTTCAGCAGATATGTTTTGTCCAAAAAGTTCTACTTTGTCGGATTTTTTGACATTATCTATATGCGTAACATCTATCATAAACATATCCATACATATAGTTCCCACGCAATGCGCGCGCTCGCCGTTTACATATACTTCACTTTTGTTTGATAAAGCCCTGAAATATCCGTCTGCATACCCTGCGCATACTGTTGCAATAGTGCGCTCTGATTTCGTATAGTAACTTCTTGCATAGCTTATCGGCGTGTTCTCTTTATAAGTGCTTACAGACGCTATTTTTGAATATAGTGACATCACAGGCTTGAATGAAGCTTTTTTAGTTTTGAAAGGTACAATGCCGTAAAGAATTATTCCCGGACGTATCGCTGTGGAGATATCATCCTGAAAGTTTACAATAGAAGCGCTGTTCGAAATATGAATATAAGGAGGATTCAGACCAATATGCTTTATCTGTTCTATTAAATCTTTGAATATTGCAAATTGCGTTTTGCTGTAACTTAAATCATCCTCATCGGCTGTAGCATAGTGAGAAAATATGCCCTCTATTTCCACTCTGTCAAGTTTGCTTATGTCTAATATTTTTTCTGCAGCTTCTTCGGGTTTGAATCCGAGCCTGTTCATACCCGTATTAACCTTGATATGAAACTTTGCATTTAAATTATTTTCTACGCATATATCCGATACTTTAAGCGCGAATTCATAATCATATACGCTCAGCGTAAGGTTGTATTCCAAGGCTTCTTTGATTCTATCATCATGCACATAACCGAGTACGAGGATCGGCGTGGATATGCCTTCTGTTCTTAATTCTTTCGCTTCATCAATGGAAGCAACCGCAAAATAACTGCAATGTTCGTCTGCAAGAAGTTTAGCGCAATGCACTGCGCCATGCCCGTAAGCGTCTGCTTTGATTACGCATATTATTTTCTTTGTGCCGGCAAGACGTTTGATCTGCTCGAAATTATAAGCCAAATTTTTTAGGTTGATCTCAGCGTAAGTATTGTATTTGCTCATTATTATAAAACTCCGCTTAAAAGTTAATATAGTCAATAATATTATTGCCGCGTTACATTATACATATATATTTATTTTTTATCAAATAATTTAAATAATCAAATAGTATTGTTTTTTGACAAATTTCCTTATGATTTATATGATATTTAATAACGTTAAAATAATCAGTAAAAGTTGCGGTAATAATTTAATATAAAATTTTATTGACATTAATAATGAATAAAGATATAATAATTAAGCTCATAACGCGGGGTGGAGCAATTGGCAGCTCGTCGGGCTCATAACCCGGAGGTTGGAGGTTCGAGTCCTTCCCCCGCAACCAATTCATAATTTGTATATTATAACATTCGTTTAAGCGGATGTTTTTTTATATAAAGACATTCTTATAAAATATATCTATATTAGATTTTCTGTTAATCAAAAACTTGTTTTAAAAGTTTAGTATATTCTTTGTATGCTAAAGTATCTTTAAGCTCCTTCAAAGCGCTGGCCATGCTGTCGTAATACCATTTTTGTTCACTTTTTTGTCTTTGATTGAATTTAAGCCAGATATTCTCTCCTTCAGTTTGATAATCGCAGTAAAGAGACCTCATGTTTGAAAGCTTGTCCGCCAGAGCAATGATTTTTATATTTTTATCATCGGATAACATCAGTTTTCTTAAAGCCTCAGTTTTTCTTTGTTTCCATGTTTCACAAGCAGGCTTGTCTTTTGCTTTGTATTCGCTTTCCGCAGCGACTAAGTCTAATATCTTTTGACCGAAATTTTCCTTTATGTCTTGAGCGGTTGCGTCAGTATCTTCCAAAACATCGTGCAGAACGCTTGCGCAAAGTACGTCAGTGTCGCTGGTCATTGTAGCGGCTATGCACAAAACCTCGAGCGGGTGTATTATGTATGGTATTTTTCTGCCTTTGCGCATGGCTCCTTCATGAGCAGATATAGCGAAATTTATAGCTTTGCTTAGTTTGTTTTCTTGTGATTTGATCATATATATTACCCGATCTTTATATGACTGTATATGAGCAGTCTGAGTTTTTTAAAATAGTGCTGTTATAAAAAGCCTTTGCGAATTCCACCATATATTTTATATCGTATGTTCCAGCCGTTTCTACTGCTGAATGCATTGCAAGCTGACACAAACCTATATCTGCGCAATTAATCGAAACATGTGAGGATGAAATATTTCCGAGAGTTGATCCTCCGTGGATATCTGATCGGTTTGCGTAATACTGATAGGGTATATTGCTTTTTCGAAGTATCGTTTTTATGATAGCTTCGGAAACAGCATCTGTCGTATAACGCTGGGCGGCATTGTTTTTTATTACAATGCCTTTATTCAGAATCGGCTTATTTGTAATGTCTGCCTTATCTGTATAATTCGGATGTATGGCATGAGCATTATCAGCGCTGAGCATAAAACTAGATGCCAAAACCGCACTGTATTCCGCGTTGCTTTTGATTGAATTGTATATTCTTTTTAAAGTATCCGACAAAAATTCAGAGCCCGCTCCCTGCTTTGTGAGACTTCCTACTTCTTCATTATCAAACGCGCAGTATATCAGGGCGTTGTCTTCATTTTCATTCGCTGCTATTAAGCCTTCAAGCGTTGCAAATGCGCACATTAAATTATCGAGCCGTGGAGAAGAGATAAATTCATTATCATCTCCCCAGATTGTTCCGCTGTCGGATGCGTATAAATACATATCGGCGCTTATGATTTTTTCAGGCTTATCAATGCCGACTGTTTTAGCCAGCATTTTCAAATAGTTGTTTTTATCGCCGTTAAGTGAAATAAACGGCAGCATATCGTTTTGCGGATTAAATGAAAAACCATCGTTTATGCTGCGGTTCATATGTATCGCAAGACTGGGTATTATAGCCACAGCTTTTTTCGTATCAGCCAATATGATTTTAAGTTTTTCCTCATCCTTTACAATTATCCTTCCAGCTATTCCTAACGGTCTGTCAAACCAACTGTAGTTTATAAGCCCTCCGTATTTTTCCGTATTAAGTTTTACATAAACATTCTCTATAATGATTTCAGGATTTGTTTTTATTTTGAATGATGGGAAATCTGTGTGTGAGGCAATTATGTGGTAGCTTCGCAGATATTCGTTCGGCATTATAAATGCGATCAAAGATGAGTTATTCCTGAGCGTATAATATTTATGGCCTTTTTTTAAATCCCATTTATAATTTTCTTCAAGCCTGGTAAAGCCTTTTTTCTCAAGTTCCAATGAAATATTATAAGCGCAATGAAATGGCGTGGGAGTTTTATTTATGAAGTCCTTAAGCGCTTTGCTTATATTTATATCCATTGTATATCCTCCGTATATGATTAAATTATAACATATGGAAACAGTATGCGCTTAAAATATTATGATAGAGAAAATTGTATAAGCAAATGAAATAATGATTGCTGTGCGCGTTGGACGGGCTGCGGAAAGATTGGAGCATATTTAATGCTTGTCAATTTGGGTATTATCAAAGTCAAACGCTGAATAAAATTATCAACAACATCGGCAATATTAAGATTTATAAAAATTATTCAAAATTAGACAGGGAAACAGCAGTTGGAAAAACCGAATATATTATTTTATTTATAATAATATGAATTATTTTTATTATTTTAAACATTATGTGGCTATTTTTATGAAAATACTGGAAATTAATATATGGCAATTAATATTCAGAATCTTCCGAATGAATATATAATTTAAGCATTTGTTTTGACTTGAGATTGTTTTTATTATATAATTCGAATGAAAAATATTATTTTTCAAAATAATTTAGTTAAAAAATTTTTATATAAAGGAGAATTATTATGCACAACGAAATGGAAATGCTGCGCTGCTGGATAGTCAGGGGCGGAACGAGCAAGGGCGTTTTTATCATGGAAAACGAACTTCCTAAGGATCCCAAGCTCAGAGACGATGTAATACTCGCCATATACGGAAGCCCGGATGTAAGGCAGATAGATGGTCTTGGCGGAGCCGATTCATTGACAAGCAAGCTGGCTATAATAGGCCCTTCAAGTGTGGAAAATGCTGATGTCGACTATACGTTCGGACAGGTCAGCATGACGGATCATTTTGTTGACTACGGTGGAAACTGCGGAAACATTTCTTCCGGGGTTGGTCCTTTTGCGATTGATACAGGACTTGTAAAACCAGTTGAGCCCGTTACAACCGTGCGCATACATATGACTAATACACATAAAATACTTAAAGCCCGCGTACAGGTTAAAGATGGGAAGGCCGTAGTAAATGGCGACTATAAAATAGCGGGATGCCCGGGTACAGGCGCTAAAATAGTAATGGACTGGTCGGATGCTGTTGGAGGCTGCACAGGCAAGCTTGTACCGACAGGCAATGCAAAAGACGTTCTCGATGTGGACGGCAAGAAATACACAGTATCAATAATTGATGCTGGTAACGTTGTGGTATTTATAAAAGCTGAAGAGTTGGGCCTTAAAGGAACCGAATCAGCCGCTGAAATCGACAACAATAAAGCATTGTTAGAAGAGATCGAAAAGATCAGAGGCCATGCATGCGTTAAAATCGGTCTTGTCGAAAAATGGCAGGACGCTGCTGTTAAAACTCCTTATCAGCCGTTCTTTGCTATTCTTTCAAAACCTGCGGATTATGACGCGATTAATAATGTGAAAGTAAAGAAAGAAGATATTGATATCACATCAAGACTTTTGTTTATGCTTAAAATGCATAAAACTTACGCTATCACCGGAACGGTTTGCACAGGCGCGGCAGCTCGTGTAGAAGGCAGCGTTTTGTGGGAACTTCTTAGTGAAGAAGCCAGAAAGAACAAAGTTCTCAGAATAGGGCATCCGGGTGGAGCGCTTTCAATGATCAGTGAGTATGAAGGAAGCGGAGACAGTTTCCGTCTTACCAACCTTGAGACTTACAGAACTGCCAGAATGATCATGGAAGGTCACGTTTACGTAAATAAAAACGTATTTAAAAAATAATAAAAAGCATAATAAAAAACTGAGGTAAATGTTTATGGGCATGACTATAAGCGAAAAAATTCTCGCTAAAGCAGCCGGTTTGAAAAGTGTAAAAGCCAATGATATCATATGGGCTAAGGCGGATAAAGCCATGCTTGACGATATATTGGGGCCTAAAGTAGTTATAGACGAATACATGAGATCGCACAACAGCAAAATATGGGATGTGGATAAGGTTGTGGTAATATCGGACCATTACACGCCAGCGGCAAATCCGACTCAAGCTGCTGTTGTTAAGCTTGCGAGAGACTGGTGTACGGATTTCGGAGTTGAAAGATACTATGAGCTTGCAGGACCTTGCCATCAGGTGATGGTAGAAGAGGGATATGCGCTGCCCGGAACGTTCGTACTTGGCACAGATTCCCATACGGTTACATACGGGGCTTTGGGCTGTTTTTCAACGGGCGTAGGTTCGACGGAAATGTTAGGTATTCTGCTTACAGGGGAAACTTGGATAAAGGTTCCTGAAACCATACTATATAAATGGAGCGGAAAACTCAAAGAATATTGTATGGCTAAAGATATAATCCTTACTTCTATAGGAGCTACGGGCCACGACGGCGCGACGTATATGGCTATGGAATTTCAGGGAAGCGCCATTAAAGAGCTGAGCGTTGACGAGCGTCTTTGCATAACGAATATGGCAGTAGAAGCAGGAGCTAAAAACGGAATTATCGAACCCGACGAAAAAGTCAAGGAGTATATGGATAAAATCGGAGTCAAAGACGGCTATGAATTCTTTGCCAGCGATAAGGATGCCGTATACAAACAAACTTTTGAGTTTAATGCTGATGAGCTTGAGCCGGTTGTTTCTTGTCCGCATGAAGTGGATAATGTATTCAAAGTTCGTGACGTAGATAAAATCCATGTGGATCAGGTCTATATAGGTTCCTGTACGGGTGGAAGAATCAGCGATTTGCATGCCGCTGCTGAAGTTCTCAAAGGCAAAAAAGTAGCAAAAGGCACAAGGCTTTTGGTATCTCCGGCGTCTAAGAGAATATACAATGAATGTTTAAAAGACGGCACATTCGATATTTTGGCTGATGCCGGTGCGACGATTCTCGCATCTACCTGCGGTGCATGCTTAGGAGTACACTCAGGAGCTATTGCAGACGGCGAAAGCTGTGTATCTACAACCAACAGGAATTTCCTTGGACGCATGGGCAGTAAGAAAAGCGACGTTTATCTTGCTTCTCCGCTTACAGCCGCTGCAAGCGCTATAACGGGATACGTTACAGACGTCAGGGATTTATAGGAGGCGACAATATGCAAGTATATCAAGGCAAGGTTTGGAAATACGGCGATAATATAAATACCGATATAATTTCACCTCCCGCTAGTCTCGAGCTCAGCATTAAGGAGGCTGCTAAATACGCAATGATGAACGTTGATCCGGACTTCGGAAAACAAGCGCAGCCCGGGGATATGTTTGTAGCTGAACATAATCTTGGTTCAGGTTCCAGCAGAGAGACTTCTCCGCTTATGCTCAAGGAGCTTGGAATACGTGCGGTTATAGCGAAATCATTTGCGCGTATTTTCTATAGAAATGTAATTAATGTCGGAATGCTCGCAATTCAATGTGCGGATACCGATAAGATATCCAAAGGAGATGTGATATCAATAGACTTAAACAGACAGGTTATTGATAATCTCACGACAAAAGAGACATATCCAATATCTCCCATACCCGCTCATATACTTACACTTATAGAAAAGGGCGGATTGATTCCTTATGTGGAATATAAGATGGCCGGTGGAAAATAGGCGGAAATATATAATTTTGAAAGGAAAAAACATGGACGAAAAATTCGGTAAGCTTTTAAAAGAAAGACTTCAGAAGGAAGAAATTCTCTTAGCGCCGGGAGCGCACGACGTTCTGACGGCGAAAATTATTGAGCAGACAGGGCACGAGGCAGTTTATCTTACAGGTTATGGAAACGTTGCCAGCATGCTCGGATATCCCGATGCGGGACTTGCTACATTCTCAGAAATGGTTGAACGTTGCCGCAACATGGTAAATGCTGTTAATATTCCAGTAATCGCTGACGCTGATACAGGATACGGAAACGCTATCAATGTTGTAAGAACGACGAGAGAATATGAAAAAGCTGGAATCGCCGTAATGCAGTTGGAAGACCAGGTTGCTCCTAAGAAATGCGGACACATGCTTGGCAGAGAAGTTATTTCCATGGAGGAAATGACGGGCAAGATCAAGGCTGCTTGCGATACTCGTCATTCCCAGGACAACATGCTTATCATGGCCAGAACAGACGCAAGAACGAATCATGGTCTTGAAGAAGCTTTGGCAAGAGGAAAGGCTTATGAAGAAGCCGGCGCTGACATTCTCTTTATAGAGTCTTTGGAAAGCGAAGAAGAAATGAGAAAAGCTACTCATTCTTTCAACGTTCCTGTTCTTGCAAACATGCTTGAACATGGAAGAAGCCCGCTTCTTAGCACAAAACAGCTTCAGGAAATCGGATACGATTTGGTTATTTTCTGCGTAGCCAGTACATATGCTACAGCTAAAGCTATGTTCGACCTTATGGAAGAATTAAAAACTAAGGGAACGACAAAAGACTTCCTTGAAGCGGGAAGAATGATTCCGTTTGAAAAATTCAATAAACTTATCGGTCTTCCGGAAATCAGAAGAATTGAAAGCGAATACAAAACAGGAAGAAATATCGACCAGAACGTATAAAAAATCTATTAAAGTCCGAGCTTTAAAGCTCGGACTTTTTTATTCGGGGAAATGACAATCACATTTGCCATGTAATAACGATTGATTTAGTTAATATTTGGACTTATAATGACCTGTGGGGTCTGACTGTTTCTGGGAACAATCCGTATGGAAATGACGCGTTCGCACGCGATTTCCAACCTTGATCGGGCGGGAATTTAGCGACTGGGGCATTTGTCTGAATAATCAAACCCGTTTGTTATAATAAATACAAATGGGTTTTTTATGTTTATTAATGTTGTAGCACGGCAGTCTTCATAAAATTTCTTTTAAAATTTTGTTATGCATTAATATATTCATCTATGATGCTGCGCACTTGATTGAGATAGTAAACTACTTTATTGTATTTTAATTTGGCCTCTTCGTCAATGTCGGGATTATTTTCCATGAGTTTATTTATTTCTGCAAGCAGAATATTTATATCTTCTATTGAATCCGCATTATAGTCCGACTGTCCTTTCAGTATCATATCAGCGAATATTCTTAATGACAGCTTCGGAGGATATTTTGATATGTTTTCAGCAATTATTTTATAATTCGGTTCAAGATATTCTCCCATCGCTTCAAAATAAGAAGTGACGCTTAAGGCAATATTCAGTGCGTTTGGGTTTTGTGAATAAATTTCATGGTTGAGTTCAAGATAGTCTTTAAGAGTTTCATTGTTGTCGTTAGCGCTAAGTGTTAATGCATCAAAAAATTTGCTCATTGTTTCCTGATTTATTCCCGCGCTTTTCTCGCTGAATGCTGCATTTTTGTAGTAAAGTAATTTTATGAGTTTTTTAGGTTCCGTTTTTATATTTTCGTTATTCAGCTTCTCAATGATATCCGCAAAAGTCCATAAATCTTCAGTATCGCCGGATTCGCATTTTTTTATCAAATCATCTATTACTACTGTATTGCGGCTTGTTGAAAGATGATCTCTGACATAAGCGCCAAGACCATATGTATTTTTGCTTTCAATATTTACGGATAAGCGTACGGCTGTGCCATAGCCCGTAGCCATGAACATTTGCTTATGCTTGCCTGTAATTTCATCAAAATCAATTTTTACGCTTACAATCGCATCTGCGTTCATCCCCTTTGCCTTTTGTTCAAGCTTCATCAAAAGCATGTCGTTGAGTTCATTGAGCCTTGCTTCAAGTTTTTCGGAGCGTCCGCCGAATACGTCCGAAAATGAAGAAATAAATTCCGAAAAATAACCTACGCCTACAACCACTCTTGCAGTGATTATCCCTATGCTTTCTTTCAGCGCCTGCTACGTGCTCTGAAGCTCCTTTTTCATCTGACGTATAAAATGCTTCGGCATATTTGCCTTACATGCGCGAATTAAATATACAAAAAATAAGGAGACGGAAAATAATTCCGTCTCCTTATTGCTTTCTACCTTTTGAGGTTGTTAACAGCGCCAGGTTGTCTGAAAGTATGCATCGTTTTCTCTTGATTTGGGATCGTCAGAATTAGTTGCTTGAGCCTTGGCAGCGCTGGGAGCTTCGTTATTCGGAACAGACGTTTTCTCGCTTATTATGTCGGCTGCTCTGCAGTGATTGAATATTCCGCAATAGCAGAAATCGGAAAGCTTCATAGCTCCTTCCATAGGAGTCATTTTGCCTTTTTCCACTTGATTCATTATGTAATTTACAAACTTAGGCGGTATCATGTGATGTCCGCACATTGTAGTAATTGATAAAGTTGTTTCGTCAGGCAATATTTCGGTTTTGCCCCATACTCCGAGCGAATAGTTGATAGCATGAACTTTGCAGCCGGCTTCCTCGCATGCAGGCAGTACTTCGTCCAAAACGCCTGTAATAACTACTGACTGTCCCAGGTCTTTTTCACGTATTTGTTTTAAAAACTGAACAACTTGTTCGCGGCGTGTAAATACTCCACGAAGTCTTGATTTATCCGTAATTTTATCTTCAATTTCTTTAATGGGAACTCTTGTTTTAGGTCCGGTTTTTACATCTCCCCAGTTTTCAGATCCTGCAGCTTCCGCCGCTGCAATAAATTCGAGAGCTTTTGGTTTTATGTTTTTATCGTTAACTCCTTTTGTCTGGTACATAAACCATACAAAATCCTTTTTTTGTGATTCTATATCGCCGCTGCGATGCAACGAATGTGTCATTATTATCCTCCGTTATTATAAATTTATTAATCAGTCAAGTTTTAAATCTTCCGCAAAATCCGGATAAAGCGGTCTGCCCAGACCTACGTTTACTTTGCCTCTGTAAGGCTGAGGTATATTTAAGTCGTCGAGGCATTTAAGAGCGTCCGTATGCCCGTGCTCGTCCGTTACTACAATAAGCCCTAATGAGAATACTGTATCTATTTCCTTTGAAACTTTTTGTAAAGCTTTCATTACATCCGGGAATTTTTCCTCCGAACATCCGCCTTCTATTATTACGGATAATAATCGGTAATTGAGACAATCGTCTTGCATTTTCCCCGTCTTCAGATCTGTCATAAGCGCTGCTATGGGCGTGCAGTCTGCCGGCAAAAGCTCGGCTCCCGCCGCTGCAATAGCCATGGCAACTTTTTCAGCATCTCTTAAATAAACTCCTGCCCCTGGGCGTCCCATATCTATGCAAATGCCGATTTCTCCTTTTTTAACACGGCCTGAAACATCGTTCGTTTTTACTTCTTCAGTTCCTCTGCCTGTTACGCCGGTCACTCCGTGATTTTCTACAGGATCGCTTATAACGTGCTGGAATTGCTTGTAGAATCCTTCAAGTTCTATCGGTTGTATGGCGTCTTTAGGGCATACATGCATTCTTAGACATACATAACATTCTACGCATTCGTCTTGGTTAATTTCACATTTTTTTAATTGTTCATTGTATTTGATAGCGTCTACAGTGCAAAAGGTTTGACATATTTTACAACCTACGCACTTTGACTTATCAATCATTGTCATTATGGTTATCTCCTTTGTTATATGGTATTAATTATAAAATATAATTAATTTTATAATTTGCCAAATGAAAAGTCAATGCAGCTTATAATTAATCATTTTTTTTTAAAATAATATTGTAAGAAAATTAAACTATTATTAGTTTTTTATTGTAAAATATATTTTGATTTGCGTATTTCATAAATTATTCATAAAAAGAGGCTTGTATGAAACTCGATTATAAAAAAACTTTTCTTGTCGGGCTGGTATTTTTTTCAATTCAAATGATGGGCAGCCTGCATGATTCAATTACGCCCAAAATGCTTTATTCTTTTGGAGTCGGAGAGACTTTAATAGGTTTAACAATGGCTGCCGACAATATTTTTGCAATAGTACTTATGCCTGTATTTGGATGGCTTTCTGATCGTACATGTACGAAGTACGGCAAAAGAACCCCGTATTTTGTTATTGGCACAGTGCTTGCTTCGATATTTTTAATATTAATGCCAATAGCTGATGACCTCAGAAATTTGAGCATGTTTATTGCAGTGCTGTTTTGTTTTTTAGCTTCTCTTTCCGTATACCGTTCGCCGGGCGTATCAGTTATGAGTGACGTTACCCCCAATCCTTTAAGAAGCAAGGCCAACGGCGTAATTAATCTTATGGGAGCAGCGGCAAGCGTAATAGGAATTATTGTGGTTAATTTCTTATATCAAGAAAGAATCAATCTGTGGGAATACAACGCAATAGGCGACAGAGTGCCAGTTTTGGGAAGCGACGGTCTTCCGGTTCTTAATGAGAATGTCAGCAATGTATCAATGTATATTATTGTAGCGCTTATTGCTGTAATTGCCATGGTTGTATATTGTATCGTAATTAATGAAAATAAGCTTAGAAAAGAGCGGGAAGAAATGGAGCTTAAATATGGAGTATATGAATATGAATCATCTGAAGACAGCAAACAAAAGAAAACATCAATATTGAATATGTCTAAAAATATGCGAAAAAGCTTGATATGTATACTCTGTTCTATATTTTTGTGGTATTTTGCGTATAATGCAGTCATAACATATTTTTCGAATTATTCGGCAGCGGTTTTGGAACTCGAGGGAGGCTCTTTTGCGCAATATACTCTTGTGGCAAACATCGCGGCTATCATATCTTTTATGCCGGCAGGAATGTTAGCGTCAAAGATAGGAAGAAAAAAAACAATTATAATAGGAGTATTTTTTCTTGCTGCGGCATTTGGCGGAGGCATCATCTTTACAAGAGTTTCTCCTGCAATATACATTATATTTATAATGGCCGGTATAGGCTGGGCGACTATAAACGTAAACAGTTTGCCTATGATAGTTGAATTTGCAAAAGCCGGCAATATCGGCGAATATACAGGATATTATTATTTCGCGAGCATGAGCGCTCAGACTATAACACCTGTAGTTTGCGGAGCGATGATAGAATTTCTGGGTATCGGATACAGAGTATTATTTCCGTATGCTGCTTTGTTCGCTTTGCTGGCGCTCGTCCCGATGTTATTTGTAAAACACGGCGAAGCGCGTTATAAATAATTTAATTTGTGAAAAATAACGTCCAGTTCTTGTATTAATCATTTTTTAATATTATAATTACTTCAATAATTTAAAGTAAATTTGAGGGAATTACTTTGGAAAAATATTTGATTGCTATTATGGAGCGACTACGATTGGAATTTTATAGGCGTGTTTTTATAAATTTAAAACAAAAAGAAAGCGCTTTGAGTACATCCGATGTTTTTTCGCTTGAAGTAATAAATGCTTTAAAATCTCCCACGATAAGTGAATTCGCGAATTTTATAGGTATATCGCAATCTAATGCTACTTACAAAATAGCAAATCTTATAAAAAAAGGCTATATAGAAAAACAAGTATGCATGGACGACAAAAGAGAATATCATCTGAAGCTCACTGATAAATACCGTTCTTATTACGATATGTTTGAGCGCGCAATAATTACGGTTTCGAAAAGGCTCAGCATGCGGCTTCCTGAAAAAGAGTCAGTGTTGTTTGAAACAATGCTTGAGCAATTGTCAGAAGAGATACACGAAGGGCTTATCCCTTTAACATAAATATTTAAGGAGACAATGTTATGACTTCAGAACTCAACTTTTGGAATCTGGAAATCTGGAATTTCATGATTACTATCGGCATATTGTTCGCAGCAATGTTGTTTGCCAATATGTTAAGGCGTCTTATCAAGCCTTTGGCCAAATCGCTTATACCCAGTTCTGTATTGGCAGGTTTTATAGTTCTTGCCGTGGACGGCATATACAAAAGTATCACAGGCAGCTCAATGTTCAGCCTGGTAACGCTGGAATCTCTTACATATCACGGTTTGGGATTAGGTCTTGTCGCAATGGCTTTCCGCACATCCGAAAAACCTAAAAATAAAGAGGCGGGAAGAGATATATTCAATTCCGGTGTTGTAACTGTCGGAGGTTATTTGTTGCAGGGTATTTTAGGACTTGCAATATCATTAGTACTTTATTATCTTATAGGAAGCTGGCCGGCGTCAGGCATGCTGCTTCCAATGGGATTTGGACAGGGCCCTGGGCAAGCGTACAATTGGGGCATTATTTACCAAAACGCTACTGCTTATCCCGCTTTTGAGCACGGAGCTACTTTTGGTTTGTCTGTAGCTGCCTTGGGATTTGTGGCGGCGAGCATAGGCGGAATAATTTATCTGAATATTGCCAGGCGCAAAGGCAGAGTGAAAACGTATGTAGAAAACGCCGAGGAGATCGAAGATCTTTCAGCGGAAATGGTAACTAAAAAAGGCGAAATACCTTTGGCCGAGTCTCTTGATAAACTTACCGTTCAGTTTGGAATCGTAATATTGGCTTATATGTTAGCTTTTATAGCAATGTGGGGAGTTACGATTGCGCTTGATGAACTGGGAGGCTTTTTTGTTGATACCGTAAAACCGCTATTATGGGGATTTAATTTTTTAGTTGGTATGGTTTTCGTTTTTATAATCAAAGGAGTTATGAAGTTTTTCAAAAAAATCGGAGTACAAAAACGTGATTATACAAACAATTTTATGCTTACGAGAATATCAGGCCTTATGTTTGATGTCATGGTAGTGGCGTCAATAGCAGCGATTAATCTTTCGGCGTTCCAGTATAAAGAGTTTATAATACCTCTTATTCTTATGTGTATAGTAGGAGGATTTGCCACATATTGGTTTGTGGAGTTTACAAGCAAAAAGCTTTTCAGTTCATATGCAGATCAGCAGTTTTTAGTTATGTTCGGCATGTTGACGGGCACAGTCAGCACTGGTCTTATACTCGTAAGAGAAATGGATCCTCTCTATGAAACTCCAGCGGCTAATAATGTGGTATTCCAAAGCTTATGGGCCATTGTATTCGGCTTCCCTATGTTGCTTTTAATGGGGGTTGTCGCCAACTCGCTGACAATGTCATGGCTGACGCTCGGTATCATGATAATTCTTTTCGCAGTAATGCTCGTTATCTTGTTCCGAAGCAAGATTTTCAAAAAAAAGAAATAATAAAACGATACGTTAATTTATAGCTGTTTGCAGCAAAGTCCAATTTGATTTTTTAGTTGCAGGATAACCAGCATGTGTTCAGCTTTTATTACGTTGAATTGTTGCGATAGTTGTATGCATGCTCAGCAATATTGATGTTATTCTTGCCGGCCGCGATGAAACCTTAACTTTTTGCTTTCATATGCGGCCGGCGCGTTTTAAATTAGGGGATGCAATAATGGTTCTGAACTAATATTTATAAAAAACAGTAGAATTATTGAAATTGTATAAATATTTGGTATAATCAAATTAGCTTTAATAGAAGATTAAGAAAGGCGGTCTTGTTAATGTTTGATACGTTTGAAGGTATATTCCCGTATCTCGTTTCTCCTGTAAATGAAGATGGTACTGTCCGTGAAAAAGTTCTGAGAGATTTAGTAAATCATCTTATAGATTGCGGAGTCCACGGCCTTACTCCTTTAGGCAGCACAGGAGAGTTTTTTTATCTTGATTGGGAGCAAAAGCGTGAAATTGTCAGAATAGTAGTAGAAGAAACAGCCGGTCGTGTTCCTGTTGTAGCCGGAGTAGGCTGCTCGACTATAAGGGAAGCCAAATATCAGTCAAAAGAGTTCGAAAAATTGGGCGTTGACGGAATTTTAGGAGTGCTTAATGTTTACTTCCCGTTAAAACAAAAGGATATTTATAATTATTTTGCATCAATTGCTGAGGCTGTTGACTGCCAGGTTGTGCTTTATAATAATCCTAAATTCACGGGTTTTGAAATAAATGTAGAAACATTGTTTGAGCTTTCGGAACTGCCGAATGTAAATTATTATAAGGACGCTTCGAGCAACACGGGACGGCTTTTCCGTTTGAGCAATCTTGTTGGTGACAGAATGAAGATATTCAGCGCTTCAGCTCATGTGCCTTTGTTTATAATGATGATGGGCGGTGCAGGCTGGATGGCAGGGCCTTCATGCGTAGTGCCTAAAGAAAGTGTTGAACTGTATAATCTTTGCAAAGAGAAAAAATGGGAAGAGGCTTTGGTTCTTCAGCGCAAACTTTGGCTTATTAACAATGTATTCCAAAAATATAATTTGGCGGCATGCATAAAAGCCGGATTGGAAATTCAGGGATTTGATGTAGGCGGTCCGATCGCGCCTAATCCCAACCTTGATCAAAAAGCCAAGGATGAAATAAAAGCTGTACTTGAAGAAATTCAGGGTGTTAAATATTAAAAATATGAAAAAATAAAAAACCGAATTAATTATAATTCGGTTTTTATTTTTTTTATATGCGGATGAGAATGTATTACTATGCAGTAGAAAAAGTATGGTTACTTAAATACCGTTTCTACGTGTTTATCTAATATATAAATTTAAATATCACTGAAATTATTTTTTTCTAATAATAATTGCGATTGCAAAAATGGCGACAAGTATCATTACTATAATCGGAACAATATGCAAATTTTCAAGCCCGCCAATCATCGCTTTATATAGTAATGGAGCAATTTGAAGGAATGCTATAATAAAAAGAAAAATCTCGTTTAGTACAGAATATTTTTGCTGTTTTTCCATTTCAATACTCTCAGCTTCATCAATACAAAAATCTATATAATCGATATAATTTTGTTTTTCTTTGTCAATGCCGCTCGTTCTTATTAACTCTTTTCTTATTTCTGTCATATATATAGTTAAACTTGAATCTTTATTGCTTGTGAACTCATTATATTTTTTCTGAAAATTATATTTCAGTTTTTTTAATTCTCTGGATGTTAGCGATTTTTCTGAAGAAAATGATTTGAGATTATCATACTGACAATATGTATATAGCCACATTGCCTGCAAATCTGCTTCCATATATTCCATAATTGTCATGTAATTGCCATGCAGATATTCCAGAAAGACAACTACTGCCGCCCAACTAATATAAATGGAGCAATCTTTAGATTTTATCCAATTTTTAGGTTCGTCTATTTTTTTGACGTCGAAATTATATGGATCGAATTGTGTATCATCATATTCTTGTACTGAAAGCATATCTTCCATATGTGCGATACTAGGCTGCAGCATTATCTGTAAATTTTGCTTATCAATTAAAGAAAATTCATTATAATCTTTTTTCTCCTTATTATCTTTCTTGAAAATATAACTAACAGTCATTACATATGATAATCCTTTACTTTCCCAATCGGGGCTGGCTGATTTTCTGATATTCTTATATTGCGCTTTTACGATATTCCTTAAATCGGCTATGATTTTTTCGATTAACTTTGATGTTTCATTTTGACGTTCTTCCAGAATTTCCTTATGCGCTTTTTTTCTGGATTCGCAATATTCTGCCGCATATCTTTCATTCATTTTATATGCCGCATCCTCAAGCATAAAAACACCTATTCCGTAAGAATAGATATATAATTTTAAATTTGAGTAGTTAATGTCAACGACAAATCTCACATCAAAAGAAATGCTGTTAAGCAACTGTGATTTCTCAAGTTCGTTGTAGTTATTACTCAAGAAATACTTTTTCATTTCTTTTTCGATTACGTTGTTAATATTTGCGCCTAAATCAAAAGGGATATATCGTTGGGGTATAATTACATTAACCGGCTTATTTTTCGTATTTTCCATCTCGGGCATAGCTGATTGCTCCTTGCTAAATTTCATCCAGATCTGTTTTTGACATTGGATCCATATCCGTTAATTGATTTTCTCCAATAAGGCGTTTCATCACAAGTATACCGGCTTGATTCGATTCGGCTCCTCCGTTTGAATCGCAATACTTTGTTAAAACCACAGGCCTGATATTATTTTCAAACAAAGAAGTTGCTATTGTCATAACGCAACAGTCCGTATCTGCGCCGATTACAAATACTTTTTGAGGATATATTCCATCGTTGAGTTGGCACAGACGTTGAATGAAACTTGTATTGATACAATTGTAGATATATTTATCAATTACGTAGTCAGCATGCTTTAATATGCTTTGCGGAATAGTTTGTTCTTCGTCTGTTTCTAAATTATTCCATCCGAACATTTTTTCAAAAATACTGTTTGAGTTATTGATAAAACGTGTCGCAATCACAACATCGAAAATTTTTCTATCCAATAATTGAGCTGTTCTTTCGCTTAATTCTCTTGTCTGCGGATTTTTCATAAATCCATTTTGCATATCTACTACGATAACTATATTTTTCATTTTATACCTCGTTTAAAAGTGTATAACCTTTTTATTTCTGGTTTATTTAGCTGCTTCATTGAATAACTCAAGCAGCCATGATTTATCATTCGCTATTATTTCACGTTTATATTGACCTTTCAAGCAGTTTTTGTATATTTGTTATTATTTTATATATTATTTGATCAGTATAACTTTTAAGAAAGTAAATCTGCCAACAAGAGCGAAAAGGCGTACCGCTATATTCAATGATACGCCTGACTGATTCAGAAGCCCATAATTTGCTTTTTAACAATGTAGAAGCTTTATTTTGCCCTTTATCATAAAAATAAAATATTTCGCAAAGTGCTTAAAATAAAGGATTTCAACAAGGTTTTCTTTTGTAGCAATACTACCGTCTCCACATGGCACGAGGAGATAGAATGAATGCCATACCGCCATTTTCAACATCTGTCCGTTTACGGAACATATCCACAATGTTTTGGTGGTTTGTGGGAATATATCCATTGATAAACAGGATATATTCCTATCGGTTGGTTCGTTGTAATACCACAATGGTATAATCCTCGGTATTGATTTCTACGCCTGTTTCAGCAAACCCATTTTTTAACCAAAAGGCTTTTGCCTGCGGATTTCCTTTCACATATCCAAGCCGGATAAACTCATAGCCATTCATCTGCAGACATGCAATCATATCTTTTATCAACGTTGTCCCCATGCCCTTTTTCTGACGCTCAGATGACACCATGAAGAACCCAATAAATGCTGTATTTTCATTTGGATAATTTAATATCAGATCCAGTACCGCAATCAACTTATCTTCATCATATATTCCCAAATAATATTTATCTTTGATTTTGGTTCTGGGCGGCAAAGCCGCCATATCCTTTGCGATGCTTTCTTTTGTGGGTGCAGGTGGGCAATACTGATAAAACAAGGGATTTCCCATACACAATTCCAATACACAGTCAATATCTTTCTCAGTCAGTCTGCAAACCTTATATTTTGTTGAAAGTTTCGTAACATCCATTTTGTTTTTCCCTATAACTGCCTGTTTGTCAATTGGCCCTTGACATCAAAATAACCGTCTCGACATGTTCAGTTTGCGGGAACATGTCCACAGGGCATACTGATTTTATTATATATCCATTTTGCAAAAACAAAGGGAGTTGTGAGACAGCGGAAGATGCCTTGCAGCTTATATATATTATTGTTTCTGCTCCAAGGTTGATTATTTTGTTCAATGCCTTCGGATGAACGCCGCTTCTTGGCGGGTCAAGTATTATTATGTCCGGCTTAGAGCTTAATCTGTCCGCAGCTTCTAATACATCCGCCGCTATAAATTCGCAGTTTTTAATTCTATTCATATCTGCATTCTGCTTTGCCGCATAAATTGCTTCTTCATTAAGCTCTATACCTATTACACGTTCAGCGCCTTTTGCTGCGGTAAGCGCAATCGTTCCCGTGCCGCAGTATAAATCATAGATTACTTTTCCCGCAGTATTGCCGGCATATTCGATTACTTTTTTGTATAAAAGTTCACAAGCGCGCGTGTTGGTTTGAAAAAAGGAAAAAGATGTTATTTTAAAATCAAGTCCTAATATTCTTTCGTATATGTAGTTTCGTCCGTAAAGCGTCTTTACGCTTTCCGCTTTTACTGTATCCGATACGGCGTCATTTATACTGTGAAGTATGCCGCTTATTTGTCCGTTTAATTTTAAAGACAAAATCATATCGCAAAAACCATCAAGATCTATTTCTTCACTGCTTGTCACTAAATTCAGCATTATGTCTTTATCTCTAATCGAGTGTCGCATTACAAGGTGCCTTAATGAGCCTTTTTTTGTTTTTTGCGAATAGAATGGAATCTTTGCAGAACGAAAATAATCTTCGCTTGCTCTGAGAATTACGGAAAAATCATCAGGAGAAATATGGCAGTATTGAGTTTTGCATATGCTGTAATGTTTTTTCTTTTCATGCATTCCGAGAGTTAGCGGACCGTCAATTACTTCATTCCCAAAGGAGAATTCCATTTTATTTTTATAGCCGTATTCAGAAGGGGAAGCAATTATATCTTCAAACTTTTCAGTATGAAGATTTGCTTTTCTGAAAAGGTTTTTTATGTAGTCTGTTTTGATTTCAAGCTGTTTTTCGTAAGTGATATCCTGGAAACGGCAGCCTCCGCATTTCAAAAAAGCGCTGCAGAGCGGCTCTTTCTGAAAAGGAGCTTTTTTTGTTATATTTTGTATTACAGCTTCGAGACGTGAATTTTTTATTTTCGTTATCTTTAGTTCTGCGTTTTGGCCGGCATATCCGCCTTCAATTATTATTTTTTTGCCGTCATATACGGCCATTGATTTGCTTAATGAAATATTTTGTATTATGTCGGCATTGATGATATCAAACTTCTTCAACCGGCTCGTTTTCCTTTTCGATTTTTGTTATTTTTTTATAAATATGACGCAATTTAGGATATATTTTTTTATAAACGTTTTCATAATAATTTTTGTAAAGCGCATGCGTTTTTTCGTCAGGATAGAAAAAGTCTGTTGGATGTACCATGTTTTTTACAGCCGTTTCTATATTAGGATATTCTCCTACAGCGCAGAATGCCGCGCATGCCGCTCCCAAACCGCTGGTTTCATAAGTTTGCACTCTGAATACTTTTCTGCCGAATATATTGGCGGCTATTTGACATATTTCATCGCTTTGTGAGCCTCCTCCTGAAAGAGCGATCTGTTCCATCTTTACTTTGGATACCTTTTCAATTTTATGTATACCGTCCATCATAGCGTATCCAATGCCTTCTATTATTGCTCTGTATATATGTATTCTGGTGTGCTTGTCGGAAAAGCCTATCATACAGCCGCGGGCTTCAGGCCTGATAAGTTCTTGTCCCCAAAAAGGCTGGAGCATCAAACCTTCGCACCCTACAGGAACTTTTTGAAGCCTTTCGTTTAAAAGGGCCAGCGGATCAATTCCGGCCTTTGCTGCCTCAACTGTCTCCTGGCTTGCAAACTGTTCTTCAAACCATTTTACAAGCCAAAAACCTCTATATAAAGTATATTCAGGATTAAGCGCTTTCGGTTTCACAGAAGCGAACGGCGTGAAAAACGGCTGTATTTCATAATAACGCATAGAGGTTGTTTCTATCGTCGCCTGCGAACCTAAAGAAATGCTTCCGCAACGCTCATTGATGCAGCCCACACCTATTGTTTCGCAAGCTTTGTCGCTGCCGGATCCTGCCACAGCTAATCCCGGAGGCAGCCCCAGATCATTTGCCGCCTTTTGAGTAAGATGGCCTATTATTGTGCAGGAAGGACGTATCTCGCAAAGCTTTTCTCTTTCAATAGGAAATATCCTGCTTTTTATAGCGCCTTTTTTATCCCATGCGCGGTTTTTGTAGTTGTAAGGAATGTGTCCGACAACCGAAGCGTCGCAGTCCGCAAATTCCCCTGTCAAGCAATAGTTAAGATAGGTAGACAGTAATACAAATTTGTGCGCTTTTTGCCATAAATGGCTTTCTTTTGTCTTCATCCATAAGGCTTGTGAGGCCTGTCTGAGTTTTTTTACTATCTTGCCCATTCCGACTATGGCAAACAAAGCTCTGTAAAATGGATTCATAGGTTTCAAATTTTTGCATAGCCGGTTGTCCATCCATATGATAGCTCGTCTGAGCGCTTTGCCTTCTTTGTCTACCAGCAAACCTGTGTCTCTTTGCGTTGTCAGAGTTATCGCCGCTATTTTTGAATATTTTTCGGGTGAGGCGGCCTTTGCTCCTGTGCATACTTCTTTCATCAGCTCATAAAAATTTTCTGCATCAGCTTCATATCTTCCTGCTTTGTCTGAGATATAAAAATCAATTTCTTTTTTAAATTTAACATGAAGCTGTCCGAACTTGTCAAATAAAAGAGCTCGCATACTTTGAGTGCCGCAATCAATTGTTAAAATATATTGTTCTTCCATATCCGCTCTCCGGATTTTATTTTTATTTATTATAGCGGTTTTTTCTAATTTTACAAAGCTTATCAGTACATTGTGGCGTTTCTTAGCAACTTTGTGTCTACTTTTACCGTAATATCAGCAGAATTAAGAATATCGACGCCTGTTTCCTTGTAATTCATATAGTCTTTGTAATGATATCTTTCCATATATTTTTCAATATTAAAAATGTCTGCATTTACAGCGCGTGCATCTTCAAAAAGCTTGTATACGCTTTCTTCGATTTGGTTTTCCAATTCTATCTTTATCTCTTCTCCTCCGTTTTCTTCAAAATTTGCATCGAAATTTGTATAAAGCACATCCGCCCTAAGATATATTGTAAGTTCAAATTCAGTATCTTTTGTGCGTTTTAGTGATCTGGATGATTTATTGATTACAATGTCGCAGTTTGGGCTCGTAATATAATTGTCGTATGTTGTCTCACACGCCAGTTTGTATGTCAGAGTGTCGTCATTATTGTAACTTTTTACGTATTGGTTATTTTTGAAAAGCGCAAAGCCGTTGTATTCTATGTTTTCATTTACAGTAAGAAGCGGTATGCTGTAGCAAGCGCCTTCATTGATTATTTCATTGTAATTTTTATTTAAAAATCTTTTGGAAGGAGTATTTTGAATAATGCTTTCAATAAAACCTGTGGTAGAATCCTGCTTTTGGTGAAGGGTGTTTTCAAAATCCGCTATTTTATTGTTGGTAAAAAATACCGAAGTGAAATAATTAAACGTGGAATTCCTTTCAAAATATTCAAACAGCTCATCCATCTTTTCTTTGGAAGCTGCAATGTTTTTGCCTATAATCAAAGACTTCAGGTGACCGATAAATATTTCTTTTCCTGTTTGTCGTTCTGCGCTCTGAAAGCAGTCAATAATGCTCAAGCCCAATCCTGTTTTAGTTTCATAATCTGATTCCGACCCTTCTTCGCTTTCTTTTGCTTTAGGGGATATGAACATCATTTCTATCATGCCGTTTTCATTAATATCTGCGAGGATGCAATTTGCTATATATATATCGTCTATTGAAGTATTGGCTGTATTATAAAAAGAAACCGATATAACGAATACCACAATAAATATGACTATTGCTTTTTTTTTCATTTCTTTTCAGCCTTCCTTTTTTTTATTTTAAACAAAGCATATACTGTGTAAGGCAGCATTATAAACGGCATGGTAATGTTTGAGGATTCTAAAAAATAAAGCATGACAGTGCCTATATCTCGATAGTTGAAAAGAGCTATAAGAAATATAATCAGTATAAATCCTGATATATAGTATATCTTTCTTTTTTCGGCTGTCTTGTCTATGGCAAGCTTAATGCATTTTATAACAACGGATGCATAGATAAATGATAAAAATATTATCGTGATCAGAAGAAGTATTTCATACCTTTCAAATATGAAATTTCTGTTGCGGTTGCTTTCCATGATTGAAATCGCTGCGAATACGAGCCTCGAGCAAAGATCTGTTCCCAGTATGGAAATACATAAAACATAATAAATAATGTATATTGTCAAAACGCAGGCAATCGCAACGGCGAAAAATTTTAAAGATTTTTTCTTATCAAAGTTATCTACGTGGGGAATAATAAAAGGCATTGCGATGACCGCCGAATATAAAAACGAGCTTGTTACTACAGTACCTTTAAAATATTCCAAAAAGGAAGAGGTAAACATTGGAAGCATGTTTTCGAAATGTGCGTTCTGTATTATTAGAAGTATTATTAATATTAGACTTATAAATATAAAGTAAAATAAAATCTGAGCGATATTCCCGAACGTTTTGGTTCTTTTAAAACATAAAAATATAACGCACGAAAGAAAAATACATTCTATAAACCAAATGGGGTATTCTCTCAGCATATAAACAGAAATTTGATCGCATATAAGCCTTGTGCAGTAAGTGAAAAATATAAGAAGATGAATTATATAAAGAGCGTAAAATGTTATTGCTAAAGGCTTGCCAAGAGAATTATGAAGTGCGCTGTAAAATGTGTGTCCCGGATATTTTGCCATAAAATTGATCGTAACGCATACTGCTCCATATGCAATAATCGAGGTTATTATAAGACAAATAATCCCGTCGCTTGCACATTCGGCGCTCAGCCGGGAAGGGAGAGTAAGAAAATTAAGCGCGAAAAAAGCTGTGAAAAAAAGCAATTGAAATTGTCTTTGACTAATTTTCATGTATATACCCCTTTTTTATTTTGCTTTTTAACTTTGAATTCGAATCTACAAAAGGGTACATAAATTCTATTCCGTATTGATTTATATCGCATAGCGTAATAAGGGAAACCAAAAATGCAATGGTAATTCCGAAAAAGCCGGCTATGGCAGCCGCTGACATGAAAATAAATTTGTGCAGCCTGACGGTTACTGCAAAAGAGTAGCTGGGTATGACGAATACTAATATTGCCGTGAGCGCAACTATAATTATCCCTACTATGCTTACCAGATTTGCTTTAACTATAGATTCGCCTATAACTATCGTTCCTACTAATCCCACACTGAACCCAATTTGTTTCGGAAGCCGTATTCCGGCTTCTATGATTATTTCAAACAGAAATTCCATAAATACTATTTCTATAAATGCTGGAAATGGTACGTGTCTTCTTGCATTTATCATGAAAAGTATCATTTTATCCGAAACGAATTCAGGATTAAATTCCACTATGGCTATATATGCCGCAGGCAGTATCAAAGTAATAATAAGAGCGGAAAGCCTTAGTAGAAAAAATACTGAGCGCTTCTTGTTGCTGTTAAAATCATCATCAGGCGCGCTCATCATGCTTATCAACAGCCCCGGTATTATCATTGCGCAAGGACTGTTGTCGCACAGTACCACTATTCTTCCCTGTATCATGGCGCTGCAGGCTTCATCGGGCCGGTCAGTCACTTCAGTGCGCGGCAGAAAATTTTTACCCTGGTCGTCTATGGAATTTTGAAGTATGCCGCTGTCCATAACGCTTTTGATATTTGTGCTTTTTATTTTCGCCTTTACTGATGATACTAAATTTTTATCAGCTACATTGTCTATATAACATACAGCAATATCTGTATTGGATATGTCTCCGCATGTTAAACTTACTATTTTCATAGAGGTGTTTTTAAGCTTGCTTCTGAGTAACGCCGTATTGGTGCGAAGATTTTCATTAAAGGAATCTTTCGGTCCGCGTATAACTGCCCGTATATTGCTTTCTTCAATGCCTCTTGCAGGAGGTTTTCTCGCGGCTATTTTTACGTATTCGTCCATACCGTCAATCATAACCGCGCAGTCTCCGTCAAGAATACATTCGCAAAGCATTGCAAAAGTGTTTCCAAAGCCTATTTCGCTTATTGGTATTTCGTTTGATATAAGCTTGGCATCAGCCTTTTTCTTTATGCGCATGCCGATAAGATAAGTGTCATTCATAAGTCTTGTCAGCAATTGCTGTGAAATAAGATTTTTATCGCAAAATCCGTCTACGTATATTGCAAGGCAATCTCTTTTGAATAATGAGCCTGCTTTAAAGCGTCTGAATATTATATCAGAGCAGCCTGCAAATTCAATCTTAAGACTTCGCTCGTTATCGCTTAATGATCTATAAAGTTTTGTATTGTTCATATAAAAAATCCTTTTATTTTGCTTTGATTTAGTTTTAACAAAATAAAAGGTATTTATCCGTACACTGTCAATATAAATGGAGTTTTTATTTAATTATAACTTTCCATGCCTCAATCAATCTTTCTAATGAATATGCTGCGTTCGCAGGACTTGTAGACGGAAGCTGAACAATGGGGATGTCAGATGTCGGATATATGTATCGGTTGTATAAATCAGCGCTAGTTTTCCCGTTCGCAAATATTTTGTTTATATTAAATTGTTTGCACAAAAAAGCAATATCATTCACAGTAACGTTTTTTATACTGCTGTCGCTCGAAGCAATGATATCGCAGCTTTTTATTACGTCCCATATTGCGGTATGGTTGTCTAATAAAAAGTTTGTTTTTTCCTCAATGCTTATAGGCTCTTTGGCGTTGTAAATAAAACTTAGTACTTTCCAGAAGCGATTTTGTTTATGCCCATAATAAAAGGAGGTTTCTCTCGATTTTACTGAAGGAAAACTTCCGAGTATAAGTATGCGGCAGTTGATATCGCATATTGGTTCAAAAGGATGTATTACATGTGTTGCGTCCATATTTATATTTTAACCCATAAGATAGCGATTTTAAATACTACAGCACCATAAAAGCCGCAATTTAAATCATTGCGGCTTTTATGATATTTTTTATGCGTCTTTACAATCCGTTGCGCTGTAGCCCGCTTCTTCGATTGCATTTATGAGAAGCGAGACGTCGATGTCTTTTGATAGAGTTACAGCGGCTGTTTTGTTATTCAGATCTACATCGGCCTGCTGTACACCTTCTACTTCTTCAAGAGCTTTTTTTACATGCGCTTGGCAGTGCGGGCAGCTCATTCCTTCTACTGTTATTAGTTTTTTCATCATATCGTTTCCTTTCACTGTTGATATTTGGGGTTGTTCGTCAATAGTATTGTCCTCATTTTTATTGTTTGAGTCAGGTGAATTTTTATCCTTAAAAAATCTGAGTCTTAAAGCGTTTGTTACTACGCATAATGAACTTAGGCTCATTGCAGCGGATCCGATCATTGGATTTAACTTTATCCCGAAAAACGGGAATAATACTCCCGCCGCCAAAGGAATCCCGAGAACATTATAAAAAAACGCCCAAAAGAGATTCATATGAATATTCCTTACAACAGATTTGCTTAAATTTATTGCGGTAGGCACATCTTCCAATGTATCTTTCATCAAAACTACGTCTGCAGAATCAATCGCTATATCAGTTCCGGCTCCTATGGCTATACCGATATCAGCTTTCATAAGCGCAGGAGCGTCATTAATGCCGTCTCCGACCATCGCGACTTTGTGGCCTTCAGCTTGAAGCTGACTTATTTGCGCCTGCTTTTCTCCGGGCAATACGTCTGCAATAGCCTTTTTTATGCCGATTTGCTTTCTTATGGCTTCAGCAGTGACCTTATTGTCTCCGGTAAGCATGATTACATCAAGTCCCATTTCAGTAAGTCTTTTGACAGCGCTTATACTGGAGGGCTTTATGGTGTCCGCCACAGCAATAATACCAATGATATTTTGTTCATCTGCGAACAGTAGAGGTGTTTTCCCTTCATCGGAGAGCTTTTCAAGCGCTGAATTTATTTTGTCGCGTTCAGAAGTTTTTTCAAATACTGCATTTTCTTTCATAAATGCAACATTCCCTGCAAAATATGTGCTAGCATTAATTTTTGCACGCACGCCTCTGCCTGCAATCATCTCAAATTCTTCTGCCGAAGGATAATTTATATTATCATCTTCAGCCTTTTGGATAATGGCTCTCGCCAAAGGGTGTTCGCTTCCGGCCTCTATGCTTGCTGCTGTCTTGAGGAATTCATCTTCGTTCATATCGTCGTTAAGTACGATAATATCAGTAACGCAAGGATGTCCTTGTGTAATAGTACCCGTTTTGTCGAGCACTACAGTGTCGATTTTATTTAAGTTTTCTAAACTCTCCGCAGATTTTATGAGTATGCCGTATTCCGCCGCTTTCCCCGTGCCGGCCATTATTGCAACAGGCGTTGCCAGGCCCAGTGCGCACGGGCAGGAGATGACAAGTACGCTTATTGCGCATGATAAGGCAAATTCAAAACCATAACCTGTTGCGAGCCATACTATTGCAGTAACTATGGCTATAGCTATTACTATCGGCACGAAAACCCCGCTTACTTTATCCGCTAATCTTGCTATGGGAGCTTTCGTGTTGCCTGCTTCATCTACGAGACGTATGATCTGCGCAAGGGTTGTGTCGTTTCCGACTTTTGAAGCTTTGAAACGAAACGTACCGTTTTTGTTTATTGTTGCAGATATGACAGTATCGCCTTCCTGTTTGCTTACGGGGATACTCTCTCCTGTGATCGCCGCCTGATCGACATAGCCGCTGCCTTCCACTACTATGCCGTCTACGGGAATACTTTCTCCCGGTCGTATTACGACAATGTCTCCTTGCGCGACCTTTTCAGCCGGTATGGTAATTTCTTTGCCGTCTTTTATGACAACGGCTGTTTTGGGCGATAAATCTATGAGTTTGCCCAAAGCGTCAGATGTTTTCGATTTGCTTTTTGCCTCCAAATATTTGCCGACTGTAACAAGAGTGAGTATCATGGCGCAGGATTCAAAATACAGCTCATGAGAATATCTGTTTACAATATCCATATGTCCATGCCCCATACCGTATGCCATCATGTATATGGCAAAAATTCCATACAGGAGTGATGCAGCGGATCCTATTGCAACCAATGAATCCATATTTGGAGCTTTTTTTATTAAAGCTTTGAATCCGTTGATATAAAAATGGTTGTTTATCAGTATCACTGCAACAGAAATAATAAGTTGTGTGAATGCCGAAATAAGCGCATTTTGTGTTCCTGTGAATATCGCAGGCATGCTGATTCCAATCATATGCCCCATAGCAATATACATGAGCGGAATTAATAAAATTATTGAACTTATAAGTCTTCTTTTCATTTTTGCTTGCTCTTTGTCGGCATTGTCCTGGCGCTTGTGCCATTCGCTTCGGAAATCATTCGTCATATTTTCCTGCGCATTTTTTTGTGCAGAAATTGCTTTGTATCCTATACCGTTTACTGTACCGGCAATTATGTCCGAATTTAATATATTATCATCATATTCAACGCTCATTGAATTGCTGAGTAAATTTACGTTTACCTCTTTTATCCCATCAAGCTTTTTTACAGCTCTTGTGATGTTGGCCTGGCATGCGGCGCATGTCATTCCTTCAATATCGAATTTTTCTTTTTTCATTTTTATCCGCCTTATTTCAATCTTTTTACGAGTTCTACAGTCTCTTCCACAATATCAGTATTCCCTTTTTGTATCTCTTCAGTAACGCATGTTTGCATGTGTTCTTTAAATATAATATATCCGACGCTTTGCAAAGCATTTTCCACAGCTGCGATCTGAATCAGGATATCTTTGCAATAGCGGTTTTCATCGATCATATTTTTTATGCCATTGAGTTGCCCTATCATTCTGCTCAAGCGGTTTTTTATAGCTTTTGCGCTTTCTTCGCTTCGAGGCGTATTTTTGTAACGGCATTTTTTACAGAAGTGATTATTATTATTATTTGCATTTTCCATAGTATAAACCTTTCAGATAAAATACCTATCGGGGGTATTTTGTTTTTATTATTATATACCCTTATGGGGTATTTGTCAAGTCTCCGGTTTTTGATTATGTGCTTGAACATTTTGAAAAGTGCATTAAAAGCACGAGGCGCCGCGGCGCTTTAAGCGCCGCGCGGCAACGCCGCGTGGCTGAAGCCTTCGCTTCAGCCGCGCCTCGCGCCTACTGATTGCAATCAAATAGTAGAGGTTCATATAAATAAAAAAAAGCCGTGTGCGCTTTAGCCGAGGTGCAATAACGAAAGAAATATGTAAGGTGGCGGTGCAGCCGAAGGACTGTGCCGCCGCTTTGCGTTGTCAGGCTGTTTTCTTCTTTCGGCTTTGCATACCGAGTCTGCCGTCGAGGGCAACACAATCCTCATCGGCAATATTGATAATACCTGCAGCCTTGTAGTAAATCTCAATCTTCTGTTTT
>CALWKX010000023.1 GCA_944381375.1 uncultured Lachnospiraceae bacterium | reverse complement strand
TGAAAGTTTATCCTGATGATGCAAATGCAAAAAATCTGATATTTTCGACTACAAATCTGGTTGAGTATACAGGAACGATAGAACATATATTTTTTCATCCACTGATCGCATATCCTCAGCGTGCCTTTGGTACGAGTCAGGCCCAAATAGGTCAGGATAACTATATGGCAACCGTATATGAGTTTAATCAGGTTTTAAAACAACTTTATGAACGTAATTATGTTCTTATTGACATACACTCGGTATATGACGCACAGTATGATGAAAACGGAAAGACAATCGGAACATCCAAGAGGACACTTATGCTTCCTGAAGGAAAAAAGCCTGTGATTCTTTCAATTGATGATATGAACTATTATCCTTATATGCAAACGGATGGGGAAGTTTTCAAACTTATACTAAACGAAGAGGGAAATGTTGTAACATACTCCGTAAACCCTGAGGGTGAAGAAATAATTTCAGATGAAAATGAGATTGTACCTATACTTGACAATTTTGCAAAAGAGCATACAGATTTCGTTATAAATGGAGCAAAGGGCTGTATAGGGCTTACAGGGTATTTAGGAATACTGGGTTATCGCACAGACGAGCCCACATGGGATGGATATGAAGAGGAGCTTGCGGGAGCTAAGGCAGTAGTTGAGAGGCTTAAGGAAACAGGATGGACATTTGCGAGCCATTCGCAGGGGCATCGTCATTCAAGGGCTATATCATATGAGCTTTTCGTAAACGATACTGACCGCTGGGAAAGAGAAGTTGAATCAATAATAGGTGAAACATCTGTGTATATTTGGCCTTTTGGCGAGGATGTTGCCGTAACTGATGATAAATTTGCATATTTACAGCAGAAAGGATTTTCTATGTTCTGCACCGTAAGTAAAAATCCGTCGTTGGATATTGGCTCTGATTATGTCAATCAGACGCGGAGGAATATAGACGGAATAGCATTGAGAGATTCAAGGCTTTATGATATGTTTGATGTTCCTTCAATTGTCGATCCTGCACGTACATGGTATAATGAATGGGTTGCGAATGTTTGGGGAGCAGGAGTAATACCTGAAGATGCAAAGGCGCAGGTTGGAGAGAAATATTAAAAAAGGGGCTAAAAAACAGCCCCTTTTTTTATACAATATTATTGAGTAAAGATTACTGCTTTGCAAGGTAATCACAGACAATTCGGTCTGCAAGTTTCATGCATCTGTAGAAGTCGTCTGCCTGAACTATCGCATCCGATATAGCATATGTTACGGAATTCATGGCCACCTGGGCCGGCTCCTTAAATTCTTCGGCCGTTATTTTATCAAGGCCTATTTCTTCAAGTGTTACCGGGAGGCCTATACTGCGTGCAAAGTCCACATACTCGTAAAGCTCCTCTACAGGAGCGTTCATATAGACGAACTGCGGTACACAAGTGTAACCTATACCGTAACCATGTATAAGCTTGCGATATGACGGGAAGCATAAAAGTGCATTGTCTAAAATATGGGCGAAGTTCATTGTCTGAATGCCCCACTGTGGACCGTTACAATGTACAATTTGCGAAATTACAGATTCAAATGAATAGTTAAGCTGGTGGGTCTCTGCGGCTTTTACTGCAAGATAGCCATGTTCATAAAAGATTTTTTTTGTAATTTCATTGGCATAATATGATACGTCAAGAACTTTGTATCTGCGGGCGAGCTCCATTTGAGTTACGTCGGATTCAAATGCGCTGCCCAAACAGTCGCCTATACCTGCGATAAGCATTTTTGCGGGTGCCTGAATAAGAAGAGAAGTATCAGCCAGAAGAAGGCTTGGATGGTAATCCATTATACCTGCATCTACTATTTTTGAGCCTTCATCATTATATACGACGTTGAGAGTTGTTGCTGCGGCGTTTGATGCGGCAGCAGTGGGGCAAAGAGCTACTTTACAGCCTGTGAGATGGTGGGCGCCGCGTGCCATATCAAGAGCTTTTCCTCCGCCTATACCGATAATTACATCTGCTTTCATTTCTTTTGCACGGTCGGCAACGATTTGAATATTTTTCTTTGTAACTTGCTGGCCTTCGCAGTCTATGAACTCATAATAAGGAGTTTTACCTTCCGCATCGTATTTTTGAGCTTGTGCCAGAGCTCTTTTATATTTTAAATTTTCTTTTTGACAGTTGTCAGCCATGGGATTGTCAAAGCTTTGGCGTACCATGGCTATCGCTTGATCAGTTATGGGGCCGCATGCTGTGACGATAAGAAACCGCTCTCCGAGATGATGAGTTAGCCTGTGTATTTCATAAAGAGCGCCGGGTCCTTGTACATACATTGGATTTGTTTTAAATTCAGTAAAAGCCATTTTTTATCCTCCCTTTATTTTAAATATTGTTTAATGTGCTGCTAAAATAGATTGTTTTAAACTGATTTTATCAGCATATTAACAAAAATTCAATAAGGTAACCGTTATAAAAGAAAAAACAGGGAAAAAATCGGATAATAAATTCAGCATAAGGGTATGTTGTCTAATAATTATAAAAATCAATAAAAATTATTTGATATATTGGGCTTTATAACTAAAAAAATAATATAAAAGTACTACTAAAACTAAGTACTTAATCTGATTGGCAATTTTATGTTTATATGTAATAATAAATACGATTGGAATATTTATTATTTAAT
>CALWKX010000022.1 GCA_944381375.1 uncultured Lachnospiraceae bacterium | reverse complement strand
TCCTGTTATGTACGGCTCGCCGTTTTCGGGAAATGTTATTACCCCTTCTTTTGTCAGCCGTTGATTTTCCTTTAATTTCGTTATCATGCTTTTCTTTCCCTTTGCTTTTATTTCTTTTTGGAATCTTCTATTGCTCCGCATTCTTCCAGGCTTTTGATCTTTTCGTCTGTATAACCTATTGACTTAAATACTTCTACAGTATGTTCACCCAACTGCGGCGGACACGCATATTCCTGTTTGCTTGCGCTCATTTTTATCGGGTTGCCTATCAGCCTTATTGTCTCGCCCTGGTTATCCACGCTTATTACCATGTCTCTTTCTTTAAGCGCAGGATTTTCAAACGCTCTGTCCAAAGGATTAACCGCTCCGCATGGTACTCCGGCTTCGTCAAGTTTTTTAACCCAATTTTCGGCTACATCTGTTAAAAGCACATTTTGAACCATATTTACTACTTCTTCTCTGAAATCGTATCTGAGCTTCATAGTGCCGTATTTTTCTGCTGTAGCTTCATCGATTCCTATGGCTTTGCAAAGAGCAAACCAGAATTTATCTAATCCGCACACTATGGCTATGTCTATATCTTTTGTACGGAATGTCTGGTAAGGTACAGTATTTCTGTGCGCCGTTCCGAGTCTTTCCGGAACGATGCCTGAAAACAGATAATACACTCCTTCATAGCCGTGCAGAGATACCAAAGTGTCCAGCATTCCTACATCTACAAACTGACCTTTTCCTGTGCGTTCACGTTCGATAATTGCAGCCAATACTCCTACGACTGCATACCAGCCTCCGCCCAGATCTCCCATAGGCACTCCTAATTTTACTGCCGGACGGTCTTTTTCGCCTGTCATGGCAAGCACTCCGCTTTCCGCTTGTACGCATAGATCATAGCTTGGACGGTTACCGTAAGGATTGCCTGTGCCGAATCCGGTAATAGAAGCGCATATTATTGACGGATTTATGGTCTTTAGCGTTTCATAATCTATTCCGAGTTTTTTGGTTATTCCGGGACGGAAATTATCCCATACAACATCTGCAGTTTTCACAAGATCATAAAACGCTTGTTTACCTTCAGCAGTCTTTAAATTAATAACGACGCTTTTTTTGTTTCTGTTGTAGGCCATGAAATACATGCTAGTGCCTTTTGAAAAGTGAGGCTGGTAGATTCTTGTACCATCGCCCGAAGGAGTTTCGATTTTAATAACCTCCGCTCCGAGGTCGCCAAGCATCTGTGAACCGAAAGGTCCGCTCAGCATAGTGGAAAGATCAAGGACTCTGATGTTTTCCAATGCTCCCATTTTTTAATACCTCCGTATTCTATATATAACGCAGGCGCGCCCTACGCATATGCCTTATATTACACTTTGGTTACTGAATATATATACTAACCTTATTTACTATCCGCGTTTATTATAGTATGTAGGGAAAGGTTGTGTCAATAGTTTTTGATTTATATTAAAATTTTCAAAAGTAAATAAAGCAATTATACGTATGTAGAGAATAAATTATATAGGTTTGCTTATTATAAATAAGTCATTGAGGTATTTTGAGTTATGTATGAAGCTTTATGGTGAAGCAATAATTGTTATAAACAGCGAAAACAAAAGGAGAGGGGCGCGCCGCACCGCGCTTATGCGCGGGCGAAGCGGCCGCTTCATAAAGCCGTTAAGGCTTTTGCGGCGCGCCCCTCTCCTTTTGTTTTCGCTGTCAATCGGTTATCAATAGATTATTAAAATGCGAAATAACAAACGCATAGTACTCTTTTCTTTCAAAATAAGAAATCGGAGATATGTTTCAGGCTTATAGGAATTTTGAGAATTTATAATCAGGCGCATAAGCGCCTGTTGCTTACAGCCTTGTAATTCCCACCCTTCTAAAAGGTACTAAAACGCATATATGCGTTTTATGATCTGCCCCATACCTTCGGCCGCGCCCGCCCGCGAAAAAAAAACGAAGGATTATTCCTTCGTTTTTTTATTTAGTTATTTGTTTTATTTTTACCTAATGATCTTCTTATTAATTTTTCGATTTCTACAATTGGTATGATCAAAACTGATAACGCTGCGGCAATTCCGAATTCAACAAGTGAAATGTGCTCAAATCCGAAAGCATTTGCAAGAAACGGTACGTAAATTACTGCAACCGTACAAATAAACGACGCCGCAAAAGCAAGCAGCAAATATTTGTTTTGTTTTCGCATTGTAAATATCGACCCGTCAAGCGAACGCATGTTGAAAGAATGAAACATCTCCGTCATGGAAAGCGTCAAAAATGCCATCGTCATCCCGTCCGGACTTGTTACTATTTCCCATGCGCCTGATTCAAAATAGTGACCTATCAAATAAGACGCAATCGTGATTATCGTTACTACCGCTCCTTGGAATACAATCTTATAGAGCATGCCCCCTGCAAAAATTCCTTCTTTTGAAGATCTCGGAGGACGCTTCATGACATCGCTTTCCGCTTCCTCCATCCCCAGCGCAAGCGCAGGAAAACAGTCTGTAATAAGATTTATCCACAGAAGATGCACAGGTTTTAGTATGGTAAAGCTCAGAATAGTTGCTGTAAATACGCTCAGTACTTCTGATAAGTTGGATGCAAGCAAAAATTGTATCGACTTTCTTATATTGTCGTAAATTCTTCTTCCTTCCTCTACAGCAAATACTATCGTAGCAAAATTATCATCCGCCAGCACCATATCCGCCACGTTTTTCGTAACATCCGTACCCGTGATCCCCATGCCAATGCCTATATCAGCACGCTTTATACTCGGCGCGTCATTTACGCCGTCTCCTGTCATCGCCGTGATTTTACCGCGTTTTTTCCATGCTTCGACAATCCTCGTCTTGTGCTCAGGCTGTACCCTTGCATAAACGGAATATTTTGTAACGGCTTCATAAAGTTCATCGTCTGTAAGGGCTCCCAGCTTATCGCCGGTAATCGCTTCACTTGCGTTTTGTATTATTTTGAGTTCTTTAGCTATTGCAACGGCAGTGTCAATATGGTCGCCCGTTATCATTATCGGACGTATGCCGGCCTCGCGGCACATTGCTATAGCGTCTTTGACCTCATCTCTGACGGGATCTATCATTCCGCAAAGGCCCACATAACATAGACCTTTTTCAAGATATCCGGCGTCGTAAGATTTCGGAGGGTTCTTTCCATATTCCTTTGTCGCCGCACAAAGCACCCTTAGCGCTTTGTCAGCCATTTTTTTGTTTTCAGTAAGTATTTTTTCTTTGACCTTGTCATTCAGACGAACCTTTTCTCCGTCAATAAGTGCATGAGTACAAACCTTCAAAACTTCGTCGGGCGCGCCTTTTGTGTATTGAATATATTCGCCGTTTTCTAAACAGACCACTGACATCATTTTGCGCATGGAGTCAAAAGGAGCTTCTCCGGTTCTTGGAGTCTGTTTTTCTGTTTCGCCTTTGTCAAGACCTATTTTGTACGCGTAATCGACTAAAGCACATTCTGTAGGTTCGCCTTCTGCCTTTTTATTTTCATTCAGATAAGCATCGCTGGCAAGAGCCATTGTTTTGGCAAGCAGTTTTTCATCGTCCGAAAAAACTTCCACGACTGTCATTCTGTTTTGAGTCAGTGTTCCTGTTTTGTCAGAGCATATGACCTGTGTGCAGCCTAAAGTCTCAACAGCTGTAAGTTTTCTTATTACCGCGCTTTTTTTGGACATTTTGGTAACGCCTATGGAAAGCACTATAGTTACTACCGCCGCAAGTCCTTCAGGGATTGCAGCCACAGCCAAACTTACGGCAACCATGAACATATCAATCATGCTGTCAAATGATATGTTGGGATATGAACGGATAATGTCCACTGCAAATATTGCGGCGCAAATTGCCAGTACCAATACACTCAAAATCTTGCTGAGCTGATTAAGCTTGAGCTGCAAAGGCGTAGCTTCATCTTTCGCCTGTGAAAGAGAAGCTGCGATTTTGCCCATTTCCGTATTCATGCCCGTTGCGCATACAACAGCGCGGCCTCGTCCGTAAACAATGCTGCTTCCCATGTATGCCATATTTATCCTGTCGCCGAGCAAAACGTCGTCTTTTCCTTTTGAATCAAGTATGTCGCTTGTTTTTGTTACCGGAACGCTTTCGCCCGTAAGCGCGGCTTCCTCCGCTTTAAGAGAAGCGCTTTCGATTATCCGGCAGTCAGCGGGGACTGCATCTCCCGCTTCAAGAATAACAATATCGCCGACTACGAGTTCTTCACTTTTTACAGTCATTTTAACGCCTTCACGCACGACTTTGGATGTGGCGGCGGTAATTTCTTTCAGCGCTTCTATTGCGCGTTCCGCTTTGCTTTCCTGGACGACTCCCAATACTGCATTGATTATTACGACAGCCATAATTATGATTACATCCGCAAACGATTCTCCGGAATATATTGCTGTTACCGCTGATACTAATGCAGCGGCAATAAGAATAAGTATCATAGGGTCGCAAAGCTCTTTTAAGAATTTCTGGACAAGAGTAACTTTTTTGCCCTCCTCCAGCTTATTTGGGCCGTATTGTTCGAGACGTGTGCGAGCTTCATTTTGCGTTAAGCCTTCAAAAGAAGTATGTTTTTCTTTAAGCACATCCTCAACGCTGTTGAGATACTCTTTCAATTGGATAGTTCCTCCCCGAATTATATTATTTCTTTTTAAAAAAACTCATATACGTATTGACGTATATGAGTCTCATTCTTTAAATGGATAAACCAGACGCTTTCGTCATGTTGTTGATTTATCCCGCGCTGTTGGCGCGGAACTACTCCCTCATTAAAAATTATTCTAATATAATATATAGAATAATGTCAAATATTTTAACGGTATTTTAACTTATGAGTTCCCATATTATTTTTACAAATAGAAGAGCAAGAACTGTAATTATTATAGGACGTACTATTTTTGCACCGTTCTTTACGACAAGGCCGCTTCCTATGTAATTCCCCAGCAAGCAGAAGGCTCCCGCAATAAGTCCCGTGATGATTTGGCTTTGGCCGTTTATCAAAAAAACTGTAAGCGCGCCCAATACTCCTCCGAGGTTTATAAATCTTGCGGTTGCTGCAGCTGCGCTGGCCGGCATGCCGCCGATCTGAACCAAAGCCAGAAGTACAAACGTGCCATGGCCGGGACCGTAAAAACCGCTGTATATTCCCAACAAAAATATTGCCACATAAACGCTTATAAGTTTTGAGGAAGGTATATTTTGTGTGTATGCAGTATTTTCATTTGTCAATTTTTTATTTGTCAGCGTAAATACAGCAACAGCGGGAAGAATTATGATCATCATATAATTTAGTATTTGATCGGAAACCAAAAGTACCAGCCTTGCCCCAATAACAGAACCGGCGACGGAGCACAATGCTCCGATTACGGCGATTTTGTAATTGATCATTTTGTTTGACGCGTATCGTACTATAGAAGCGCTGCATCCTATGGCTACAGATACTTTGTTTGTGCCTATTGCATGATGAGGGCTAAGTCCGGCGAGCATATATGCCGGAATAGAAATAACGCCGCCGCCTCCTGCTATGGAATCAAGTAAGCCTGAGAGGAAAATTAAAGGACAGAGAATAAGATAAGAAACGAAGTCAAGCAGCATTATGAAACCTCTTTTTTGTGATATATTATATATAATACATCCATATTGTATAAAATGCCATATAAAATTAAATTTAATTTAATAAACTTTTTCAAAGCAGTCACTTAGGCTGTGTTTGACGTGTGGGTTCGTTCGGGGCGCGGCGCGCCGCATCGCACGGCAGTGAAGCGCGAATGTGCTTCACGCCTGCCGTGCGATGCCTTGCGCAAGGCTTATAGCCTTGCGCGGTCAGGGCCTTATTGGCCCTGACTTCGCGCCGCGCCCCTTGTTTGTCAGTCAATTTTAATTTTACAATTTGCCGCCGCCTTGTTTTCAGAAATAAAAAAATTTCGAAAAAATAAAGGGTTTCAGACGCTTATTCAGTATATATAAAATGAAGGAGGTATTTATCATGCTATCCAAAGTAAAGACCTCAACGCTTGTGGGTATACAGGGCAGCATTATAACTGTCGAAACTGACGTATCAGAAGGAATATCTTCATTTTATATGGTAGGCCTACCCGATACCGCCGTGCGCGAATCAAAAGAAAGAGTTGTCGCCGCTATAAAAAATGCGGGATATAAGTTTCCGCAAACGAAAGTTACCGTTAATCTTGCACCCGCCGATATAAAAAAAGAAGGTACGGTTTTCGATCTGCCGCTTGCAGTGTCCATACTTGCCGCTTCGTCCCAAATAATTACAAAACGTGATTTTGAAGAATATATAATTATGGGAGAGCTTTCGCTGGACGGAGCAGTAAAAGGCGTAAAGGGCATACTGCCAATGATAGCGTCAGCAGCCGAGAACGGCTGGCGCAAGTTCATTGTTCCTATGGAAAACGAGAGAGAAGCAAGCCTTGCAGAAGGCGTGTTGATCTATGCAGCGTCATCACTTACTCAAGTGATTGAACATCTTTGTACCGATAAAAAGCTCGTAGCGTCAAAATGCCGCGACGATGCGTTTGATACAAGCGCCGAAAGTTACGATGCGGATATGTCGGAAGTGCGCGGCCAGCGCAATATAAAGCGCGCGCTTGAAATCGCCGCAGCAGGGGCTCATAATATGTTGATGATAGGGCCTCCGGGCAGCGGTAAAACAATGCTTGCAAAGCGTTTTCCAACTATACTTCCGGATATGAGTAAAGAGGAAATGCTCAATGTTACAAAGATTTATTCAGTAGCGGGATATTTGAAGGACGGAGGATCATTGATAACGAAACGTCCTTTTAGATCTCCTCACCATACTGTATCTCCGATTGCATTGGTAGGAGGCGGAAGAATCCCTCGTCCCGGAGAAGTTTCTTTGGCACACTGCGGAGTATTGTTCTTGGATGAATTTGCGGAATTCCCGCGTATGGCCCTTGAGGTATTAAGACAGCCGATAGAAGACAAGACCGTGACGGTTTCCCGTGCGGCCGGTACCATCACTTACCCGTCTTCGTTTATGCTTTTGGCAAGCATGAATCCATGCCCGTGCGGCTATGACGGAGATGAAACTCATAATTGCAGATGCTCTCAGAATGCGATCGAAAAATATATGCAGAAAATATCTGGACCTATACTTGACAGAATAGATATTGTGGCAAGGGTAAACGTGGAAAAATACGATGTGCTCACAGGCAATGACGAAAAAGAGGAGACAAGCGCGGATATACGCAAAAGGGTCAATGCGGCACGCCAAAGGCAGCTTGAAAGGTATGCTGAAACTGGCGCTTTGTTTAATTCACAGCTGGGCGTCAAGCAGATAGGAACATTCTGTGCCCTTGATGAAGAAAGTTCTGTGCTTATGAAACGAGCTTATATAAGTTTTGATATGTCTGCAAGAAGTTATCATCGTGTTTTAAGATTGGCGCGCACCATAGCGGATCTTGACGGATGTGATCATATACGCTCTTATCATTTGAGCGAGGCTTTGCAGTACAGAGGCAGCGGAAATATTTTTCTGTAAAGATAATATTTTATAAAACATCAAAAAAGTATATAATACTATTCAGGTATTATAAATGGATCAGTTAAATAATGCTTCGATAGATAAAGATTCGAAGGAAAAAAGAAGAAAAGAAATATTTGATTGGATAAAGACAATAGCCATAGCCTTAATAGTTGGCATACTTTTAAGGCTTATAGTTTTTGAAGTAGTTATAGTAGAGCAGTCAAGCATGTCGCCTACAATATTGGAAGGGCAAAGGCTGTTTTTGTCTAAACTGAGTTATACTTTCAGCGAGCCTCAAAGAGGAGATATTATAGTATTAAAAGCTAATGACCAGCAAAACTATATAAAAAGAGTAATAGCTTTAGAAGGAGAGACCATACAGATAAAGGACAGCCGCGTATATATTAACGGCGAGCTTTTGCAGGAAGATTATATAGACAGCAGTTTGGTGTATCCTGATTTTTCTGCTGTAAGAGTACCTGAAGGCTGCGTGTTTGTAATGGGGGACAACCGCCCCAGCAGTATTGACAGCAGGAGTTCGTCGCTCGGATTTGTAAGCTATGATGATATTATAGGCAGGGTTCTTTTCAGGTTAAGCCCGTTTACTTTATTCAGTCGCTGAGCCAATTCTGTATCCATTTTTTCACGCTTGCGCTCATTTCGAGCGCGAATGGCGCGCTGAATTTTCTTGTATTTACAGATTTTATTATATTTTCAGCATTGTCAGAGTGTTTTTCTTCAAGCATTTTTAATGTTGTTGATACAGGTGTTTCTTCATATGTATTTTTTGAAATTATATAATCGCGCGGAGTTCTTATCGGCTTTGCGCGTTTTAACTGCCCTTCGCTGGGATAGCCAAAACACACGAGAGCCGCAGGCATCGTATATTTTTTCAGGTTTAAAAGTTCTTTTACAGTTTCGTAATTTTCCAAAATATCTCCGATATAACACGAACCTATGCCTAAAGCGTCCGCCGCTACGACAGCGTTCTGCGCCGCTATAACCGCATCTGTATAAGCCAAAAACAAATCTCCGATATCGGGTTTTCTCACGTTGGGAAATTTCGATTGTATTACGTCATAAAGTTTTTTGTAGTCAGCCGCAAAAAGCAAAAGCATTGGGGCTTTTTCGATGAAAGGCTGATTGTCGCAGCTTATGCTAAGGGCTTTTTTTATTTTTTCATCGGTTATGTCTATTATGGAATATAAACTCAAATTGCCTGCGCTGGGAGCCTGTATGGCGCAGTCAATTATTGTTGTTTTGTCTTTTGATGATATTTGTTTGTCTGCATATACCCGCACAGATTTTCTTTTATAGAGTCTGCTGATTATTTCGTTCATGTTATCCGGTTCAAACAGTCTTCGAAGAAGATGGGCGCCCCGGCCTTCGCAATGAGCGAAGCCGGCGCTGCAAGCGCCTGAGCCTTGCCGGGGCGCCCATCTTCTTCGAAGTTTTTTTCCGCTTGTTAAAAACTCCTTGATTATTTTAGCGCAAGACGTCAATATGTAAGTTTATTTTACAAATTAATACTGATTCATATGTCTGAAATATTATCTGAAAATAATATTACTACTAATTTTTAACGATTTCAAGCCGAAGCCATATTATGTAATGAAAGTTAAATTCAAACAGGAGGATATACTTACTTGGAAGATAGAACGAACAACGTAAACGCTTCGCGCAGATGTGTGGATTGCCTCATAGTGAAAAAAGTCTATGACGCCTGCAGCAAAAGGGAATGCCTTGAGCGCCAGCCATTCTGCGTAGCGCTGCCGCAGGGGAATATCGACGATTATACTTATTTGCATACGGAATTCGGCAAGGCTGTTATAGAGCCTTACGAAGCTCAGCCGTATTTAATGTGCAAGGATGATTGTCATGCACGACTGAGAATGACAGTAGGGGTGCCCGTTTGGGTAGTGCTAAGGCGCAGAGGCGACCGCTGTGTTCTCAGACTGCCTGCCTGCCCCATATGCAATGGCGTTACTCAAATGGATAATATTGTGAGATTTCCCGTTGATATGACGGTTTATGCGCCAAAAGAATTTCTGCGTCAGGGCAGATTCGAGCCTTATGCAGAAAGCTATGTGGAATGTGGCTGCGCTACAACTTCATCGGACGGATCAAGTCTATTGCTGACATTGGGATTTTTCTTTATTGTCAAAGTAGTCAGTGATGTACAGCTCAAGGTGCCCAATTTTGGTTTCTGCGAGACGCCGCCCGAGTGCAGAGAGGAAGAATGTGAAGTAAACTTTTGTCAGACGTTTCTTGACGAAAACGCTACCCCGTTTCCTAAATTCTTCCCTTCAGATCTTGATTGCTGCTGATTTGGCGGAAAAATAATAAACGGGCGCATTTAAAAAAGCGTCCGTTTATTATTGTATCTGTTATTTTGTTTGATTAACATTCATGTATTGGTTGTAATGCAAGGGGCGCGGCGCGCGTAATGGCCGTCAAAGGCCATTACGAAGCGCAAGGCGCAACGCCTTGCGCTTGTGCGCTGCACGGCATAGAGCAAAAAACTTTGCATATTCCGTGCAGCGCCTGCGCACCGCGCCCCTACGTTCGTGCTCATAAAAACAAAGACAGCGTTCTTTGTCCTCTTCACATAAGGACGTGAGGGGACAGGGCGTCTGTTACAAATTACGGTATTGTCATTGGTGGCTATGTCGTTTTTATATTTGGCGGGCTTATCCAAATGTAAGCAAAAAAGCCGATGACTGTGATTGCTCACAAGTTCATCGGTTCTGCGTCGTATGCGACTGGCTCTTTGATGACGGTTATATGGCATACTGTTTCTATGTTCACAAGCACTCCAACATAAAATGTTTCAGTATTGGATTAAGTTGCTTGGCATTACGCATTGGAAAGTCGTGGTTTGCCCCTTGTAATATCCTTGTCTGACAGTTTGGATTTTGAGCAAGTAATATAAGAGAAGTTTTCATATCTCTGACTTCCTTACTCCCACAAATCGCCAACATTGGTATCGTTACTGTTTGATATTCAGGTAACTTTGATAAATCTAATGTATTGGAAAAGAAGGAGTGATACACCAGCGGAGTAATCTGTTTTGAATATTCTGCCATATTATCGGCTTGTTTCTTTGTGTAGTTCCAATACTTTCCTTGAAATTGAACCAACCATCTCCAATGCAGCATTTTTGCCGATAATCCTGCAAGAGAACAGTACAACCGAATTGTTTTCGGCTTGGGATTGACCCATGCACTTAAAAATATGGCAAAGTTAAATAATTCAGGCTGCTTGCTGACAAGCATTATTGCAATCTGACCTCCAAGCGAATGCCCGATTACACCGATTCGATTTTTATGTAGGGATTTAATGAGCGTAAAGAGTTCTTCTACGATCTTTTCTGGCTCATAAATCTCAGCCGCTGCCTTTCCCGCACCTGCCAAATGAGGTACAACAAGATGATATTTATCAGAAAAGCAATACTGCCTGCAAAATGTATCAAGCGCACCCGCCCCATGCAGCAGCAAGATCGTCGGATTTTCTTTGCTTCCATATTCATCATAATACAGCATAATTTTTCCTTTCTTAATGACGGGTAATGAATTACCCCTACCCACCACAATTTTATGAAATGCCTTAGAATGGATAGGACGAATGAATAGCATACGGGCTTGTGCTGTAAATAAGGAAATCGTCTGCAATGAAAGGGTTGCAGCGCATTTAACCATACCTAACAAGCGAATTTGGATAGCCAAATTCAGTGCTTGGCAAGACATAACAGACTTTTTGTAAAAATAGAAAAACTAAGGAACTCCTTGCACGAAAATTACTTAGATAATTCTCTATCAAGATCATTATACCCAACCGTGCTTACAAATGCTTAAAAATACCAAAGGGGCACTTCCTTATGTGAAGTGTCCCTTATGCTGTCTTTGTTTTTTTATTGCGCATATATTTATGTTAAGCTCGTCGGAAGAGTGCTGCCGCCGTAAGGCATAATGATTACGCTTGCATCTTTGCCCATTTTTTCCACAGCGGCGTCATATGCCTGCTGAACCGTCTCAAACGGAGTCATGAACAAACTTCTTACAAAATCAGGCTCGAGCTTTGATACCAGATAAATGTCAGCGTTCTCCATAACCATTGCGATAGCTGCTGCCTTATGACCGCCAAGCTGGAAGTTAGCTTTGATCCTATCTATAAGATCCTGCGGCTTTTTGGCGGAAAGCATCCATTCTTCAAATACTTTTTCTCCCAATCCCTCATGGCAGGAGCCTACAAGTATTACAATACCGCCTTTCCTTACTGCGTGCTTAGCATTGTCAAGAGCTTTCTGAACCTGATAAAGGTTAAGATCCTTCGGAGCTCCGCCTTGTGAAGTAATGACGATATCCGCGCGTTTTTCTATATTTACTCTGTAAATTCCGTCCAGATATTTGCATGCAAGTCTGTGAGCTTGAATATAGTCTCCGCACTGTGCGTGAATCACTTGTTTATGAGCGTCCAAAACAACGTTTACTATAAAATCAATCGGGCAGAAGCGTCTTATGGCTTCTTCCATATCCTGACGTACCGGATTAGTGTCAATGTTGCCCGCACATGCCTCCGGCTGCACCATGCGCGAATGGTTCGCCTGTATAGCTGCTCTTGTGGATACTCCGGGCATGATTGATTTTGCTCCTCCGCTGTATCCTGCAAAATAATGATACTCTACATTTGCTACGCATATTCTCCTGTCAGCTTCAGCAACAACTCTTGTAACATCAACAGGCGTGCCGCCTTCGGTGTCGCCCATATGTATAAAGTCGTTCGGATCTCCGTCTACGCATTTTACAAGATTGTATACTTTTTCGCCTACCAATTTTTTGTGTTCTTCAGGCGTGTGTCCTCTGTGTACACCCAGCGCAAATACAACAGTAATGTCTTCAGGCTTTACTCCCACCTCAAGAAGTCTGTCAAGTATTGGCGGTATTACGACATATGAAGGAACGGGTCTTGTAATGTCGCTTGTAATAATAGCAATCTTTTCTCCGGGTTTTACGATTTCTTCAATTTTTTTAGTGCCCACAGGGTGATTCAGAGCTTCTCTGACTACGGCTTCACCCGTTACGTCAACCTTGATTTCGTTCGGCTCTAAAATTGCCTGAACATTCTCATCAGGTATTTCAACATATTGGGGCGTTTTAGCAAAACCTAGTTCGATCTTCATTTATGCGGCCTCCTTGAATTTATTTTATTATTTTATGGTCATGAATTATAATTAATTATATCATAAAAAAAACGTATTGTCAGAAAAATAAAACTTGAAATAATTAATATAAATTTATTTTCATAAAAAAACCTATAGTGATATGTTAATAATTGATTATGTGTTAAAATTATTAATAAATAATTTTTTTAAATTTATTATTATAAGAAAAGTTAATTTGAAATAAAAAAAGGAAGAAATAAAGATGAACCGGAAAATTTCCATTAATTCACCTATATATATCAGCACCGGCGCGAAAATCTGGGCCGGGTTTTGCTCTGCGGCGAATCTGTATGTAATTATAACATACATAATTAACGGTTATTTTTTGTATGCCCTTCCATCCCTTATAAGTACGGCAGGTTTTCTGATTCTGTGGTTTTTAAACAGCAGGTGGGGTTTTGTTATAACGGCAGGGGTTTCCGTTTTTACTGTTGTATGGAATTTTACGTCAGTGGGCCTAAGTGCGATGTATGGGCTTTTGAATCCTCTTTTGACATGGTTGATCATCAGAAGAGATTGGTACAGGCCCATGGAAAATGAAAGAAAAGTCGAACCAGGATCCAATCCTTACATTATATATGAAAAACCTGATATGACGAATAAAGAATATGAAAAAGACGAAGAATCTGAAAACGCGCAGGCAATAAATGATATCAATGATAATGAAAATGAAACGGAAGAATATGTCGTTCCTGCGCCTAAGGAGGATATGGCTGAAGAACTCAGGAAAATAGACGCGGCGCTTTCGAATATTACGGCCGGAAGTTATAATGACAGCGATTTGGAATACATGATAAGCAAAGGAAGAATTGCACGCGCTAAAATAGCAGCTTTTGTCAAAAAGAATATAAATGAAAAAAAAGAAATGCCGAACGCTTCGGTATTATTCGATGTGGTTGACAAGCTTTCGCTTATTGACAATGATGATTTTTATATAAATTTATTGGTAAGCGAGCCGTACAAAAATGATCCTGTAATATCTGATTTGGCGGCTGAAGCTTTGATAAAACAAAATAATGTTTTGATAGCTGAAAAGTTAAAAGAATGTAGCGCAGATACGAGAAGCAATGCGGTATATAAGGTATTGGATTATTATAAATAAAGCGCGTTGCGCCGCATATTGCAAGTAAGAATCAAAGGAGTAAAAATGAAAGAAGAACAAAAGAAACCTAACAAAAGGCCTCTTTTATATTATTATGTAATTGTCATGCTCATAATGCTTTTGCTCAATGCTTTTGTATTCCCTCAGATGATGGGGCCCAAGATTGAGGAAGTAACCTATTCTGAATTTATGAGCATGCTTTCCGAAGGAAAAATCAAACAGGTTGCTATGGACGATAGCATGATTATGTTTTCCGCTGACGGCGAAAACGGAGAAACTCTTTATTACAAAACGGGAATATGGCCGGATTATACTTTAGGAGATAAGCTTGATGCTGCAGGGGTAGGCTACGGCGCTGAAATACCAACTCAAGCTTCGCCGATAGTAAGCTTTCTTACATCATGGCTTCTTCCGCTTTTGATATTTATAGGTATAGGGCAGCTTTTGTTCTCGCGAATAAGCAAATCAATGGGAAGCAGTATGGGAAATGCTATGACCTTCGGCAAAGCGAATGCCAAAGTGTATGTAGAAGCGCAAACGGGTATTTCATTTGCGGACGTTGCAGGGCAGGACGAAGCAAAAGAAGCGCTTATGGAAATAGTTGATTTTCTTCACAACCCAAATAAATATGCAACAATCGGCGCTAATATGCCGAAAGGCGCTTTGCTGGTAGGGCCTCCGGGCACGGGTAAAACTCTTTTGGCAAAGGCAGTAGCAGGAGAGGCGAAAGTACCTTTTTTCTCAATATCAGGTTCAGAATTCGTTGAAATGTTCGTAGGTATGGGAGCTGCAAAAGTGAGAGATTTATTTAAACAGGCTAACGAAAAAGCTCCATGCATAGTGTTTATAGATGAAATAGATACAATAGGCAAGAAAAGAGACGGTTCCGGAATCGGCGGCAACGACGAAAGAGAGCAAACTCTAAATCAACTGCTCAGTGAAATGGACGGTTTTGACGGCAAAAAGGGAGTTGTCATTCTTGCTGCTACAAACAGACCAGAATCGTTGGACAAAGCGCTTTTGCGTCCGGGACGCTTTGACAGAAGAATTCCTGTAGAGCTGCCTGATTTAAACGGCAGAGAAGCTATCCTAAAAGTTCACGCTAAAAAAATCAAGCTCAGCGAAAATGCAGACCTTGCCCAAATAGCCCGCGCTACGGCAGGCGCCAGCGGAGCGGAGCTTGCGAATATGATTAATGAAGCCGCGCTGAGAGCTGTCAGGATGGGAAGAAATATAGTTTTGCAGGAGGATTTGGAAGAAAGCGTCGAAACGGTGCTTGCCGGATATCAAAGGAAAAACGCTGTTGTATCTTCGAAGGAGAAAGAAATAATCGCATATCACGAAATAGGGCATGCGATTGTCGCCGCAAGTCAGAGCGAAAGCGCTCCCGTGCATAAGATCACTATAATTCCAAGAACCAGCGGAGCTTTGGGATATACAATGCAGGTTGCGGAAGAGGAAAGTTTTCTTATGAGCAAGGAGGAAATACTTAACCGCATAGCGACTCTCACGGCGGGAAGAGCGGCTGAGCATATCATTTTCAATTCCATTACTTCAGGAGCTTCAAATGATATTGAGCAGGCGACAAAACTTGCCCGAGCCATGGTCACAAGGCTCGGTATGAGTGATGATTTCGGCATGACGGCGCTTGAGACAGTAACAAATCAGTATCTGGGAGGAGATACGTCGCTGGCTTGTTCTGCTGAGACGGCAGCGCTTATAGACAAAGAAGTCATGGATATAATCAAAAAGCAGTATGATAAAGCAGAAGGCATTTTAAAAAGCAATCTTGCAAAGCTGCATGAAGCGGCAAAGTATTTGCTTAAAAAAGAAACGATTACCGGAGAGGAATTTATGCAGATAATGAAAAACTGATGTTCAGTCTGAAGTTTCATCAAACGCGAAAAAGCTTTGTGCCGCTGAGTTTTCGGCGCGGTAAAAACTAGAAATAAAAATTTGAAAGGGCATTACGCCCTTTTATTTTCTTCGTGGAAGCTTTGCATATCGTTTTTTGTGGCAAAGGAAGAAAAAAATAATCGTTTTCGAAAAAGTTTAAAGTGAATCGTGATTGCAGCTTGGGCGCATAAACTGTAAATATGAGACGCAGTGGCAGAGCTGCATTTTAAAAATATTAATAATTGTAAGTAAATCGTAAAGTATGATATAATACTATATTCAAACGATATAAAATTATTGTCTGAGCCAAATCAGGGCGGGAGCAGCAATGAATAAAGTTAACGAAGATGTGAGTACAAAACAAAAGCTTATTGATATATCAAAAGAGCTTTTCAGCGAAAAAGGTTTTGATAAAGTATCCATAGATGAAATATGCGCAGCGGCGGGAGTGACGAAAGGATCGTTTTATCATCATTTTAGGTCGAAATACGATATACCTATACAGCAGTACAGGGCAATTCAGGAGGCTTTTTACAATGATTACGAAAAGACGGCCAAAGAAGGTAATTCCGAGCGCTTAAGAAAGGCAGTTATGTGGTATGCAGATTATTGCACTCCTGACAAAATCAATGTACTGAGAAACTATTATAAAGTTATAATGAACTCTGCAAAAAGCAAAGTTTTGAGAAAAATAGAAATAGAAAGCAATGTTTTCAGAGAGTTGCTGACAGTAGGCAAGGCTCAGAAAATATATAATGAAAATCTTAATGTTGATTTTTATGTAGAAGTTATTACACGATTTATATTTTCGCTTCTTATAGATTGGACTGTTTTTGAAGGAAGAATTGACTTAAGAAGTGAGCTGGCGGATTTTTATGAAAATATTACCAAAGCTATGAAATAGCGGCCTGATTGACAGAATATAATCAATGCTGGACAACAAAACGGCTTTTGCCAATTTCTGGTCAGTCAGGCATTATTTTTTAAAATACTTTGTCTTCGTATTCCCTCATAGTCAGTGATATTTCCTGTGACTGCGATACATCCTTGAGTTTTTCCAGAAGCTCTTTGTATGAAACGTCTTTTTTTAGCTTTATTATATAATTAAGAGTGTATGTGCCTTCGCCTGCTCCCTGTGTGATTCTTTTCAGCAGCGCTGAGACTGTAAATTCATCGAATATGGGTTTGAGCGAATTTTCATAATCAAAATCTTCTTTTGTGTTAAGGCGCAGCAATGCCATAGTGCTTTTTGATTCAGCGTAATGCGTGAGATAAAGTATTATCATAGCCAGATTGACAATCACAACGAATGCAAGCGCATAGTATGTATAACCTGTGCCTGCAACGATACCGCTTGTCAGAGAGAAAAATACGCATGCTGTATCTTTTGGGGATGAAAAGGTTGTTCTGAAACGAACCATTGAGAATGTGCCCGCTATCCCGAGAGCCAGAAGTATGCTTTTGCATATTATTATGATTACCGTTGCGCTTATAGCCGGAAGTATAACAAGAGTTACGGCGAAAGAAGGAAGGTATCCGCTTTTCTTCGAAGTGTAAATGTAAGTCAAGCTTATCAAAAGGCCCAGAAACAATGCCGAAAAAAGCTGAATCAGGGCTGTCCCCACAGTGAGAGATTCTGCAAAGCGATCTGTAAATACTGTATCAAAAAATTCCTGCATATTTTGTCCTTTCTGTTTGAATAAAAATACCGCCCGAGATTTTGCCGAGCGGATTTTATGTCTTAGTTATATATATTAATTAAGCAGGACGTTTATACTGTGAGAATTTCTTTCTCTTTTTCTTTTACGATGTCATCTATTTTTTTTGTATAATCGTCTACTGCTTTCTGCAAAAGTTTTTCACCGTCTTTTACATCATCTTCTGTGATTTCTTTCGCTTTTTCCGCTTTTTTTATTTCATCAATTGCATTGCGGCGTATATTACGAAGCGCTACTTTTGCTTCTTCTCCGCTTTTGCTTACGCTTTTAGCAAGCTGTTCTCTGCGTTCCTGAGTAAGCTGAGGTATGCTTAAGCGAATGACTTTGCCGTCATTGGAAGGATTAAGACCCAAATCGGAAGAAAGTATCGCTTTTTCGATAGCTTTTATTGCAGATACGTCCCATGGCTGAATAGTGATGAGTCTTGCTTCGGGGGCTGAAACCGCTGCTATCTGAGTAAGGGGAGTTTGGGCTCCGTAATAATCGACTTTGATTTTGTCAAGAATATGCGGATTGGCTCTTCCGCAGCGAAGAGTCATAAGCTCCGCGCTTAAAGCGTCCACGGTTTTTTGCATTTTTTCTTTTGTCTTTGCTTCCGTATCCTTAATCATTTTGTTTCTCCATTATATATTTTAGTACCCATTTCTTCACCGCACACGGCCTTTATAATGCTGTCGTTTTCATTCAGTGAAAATACCAATACGGGCATATTGTTTTCCTTGCACAGCGAGGCTGCAGTTATATCAATTACGCGGAGATTTTTTTCAATCATTTCCTGGAATGTCAGCGTTTGGTATTTTTTCGCATTTGGGTTGATTTTGGGGTCGGAATCATAAACTCCGTCTATATTTTTCGCAAGCAATATTATTTCAGCTTCTATTTCTGCGGCTCTCAGCGATGCTGCCGTATCAGTCGTGAAGAAAGGATTTCCCGTGCCTCCTGCGAATACTACGACACGCTTTTTTTCCAGATGGCGCTCGGCGCGTCTTTTTATATACGGCTCACATACTTGCTGAATGATAATTCCCGATTGGACTCTGACAGTCAGCCCCTGTCTTTCAAGCTCGTCCTGAAGCGCCAAAGCGTTCATTACTGTTGCAAGCATTCCCATATAATCTGCGGTTGGTCTGTCCATTCCCGCGCCTTCTCTTCCTCGCCAGAAGTTGCCTCCACCGACAACTATTGCCACTTCTACACCAAGTTCGGATATTGTTTTGATCTGACTGCATACCTGAGTTATTGTATCGTTGTCAAGCCCGAAACCTTTATCGGCGGAAAGCGCTTCGCCGCTGAGCTTGAGTAGAATACGTTTGTACTTTGCCTGCATTAAACGTTTCTCCGTATATCTGATTTTTATAATTATAGCATGAATTTTTCAATAAGTAAAAGCTTTGCATTAAATTTTAGCGGGATAAATGCAATACGTATAAAATGTTTTTTATTTAAGTATATAAAGCATTGCTAAAGCAAGGAAGCCCGCGCGAGCGCGGCCTGAGCTTAAAGGGGAAGCCTTTAAGCTCAGGCATAGGCGGCGCAGCCGCCAGCGGCCGGAAAGGCCGCACGCTCGCGCGGGCGTTTTTGTTCGCCGCACAAATCTAATTCCCGCCCCGTTAAGGTTGTACAAAACGCATCATATGCGTTTTGTACGTACGTATTTATCCCCAGTATACGGAAATCCCCTTCAAGCATTATAATTTTCTTGGATTGGCGTGCACGGTACAGTGAATTATTTCAGGGAAGCACTCTTCAAGCAGTGCATGGACATTTTCGCATATCTCATGAGCTTTGCTGAAGGTTTCATTTTCATTTATGGCAATTTCCGCATCAATATAAAGCCTGCTTGCATGTCTGCGGCTTTTTATATCGTCTATAGCCAAAACGCCGTTAACGGAAAGTATCTTTTGCTTTATTTGATCTAATTTATCTTCAGGAGCGGAAGAATCAATAAGCTCGTCAACAGCTTTTTTCAGTATCTTCAGCGCCGAATAAAATATAAAGCAGCATATTATTATTGAAGCGAGACTGTCCGCATAATGAACGCCGAACCGAGATAACATGATGCCTAAAAGAGCTCCGATTGAAGAAAATGCATCGCTTCTGTGATGATATGCGTCGGCCAGTAAAGCCGAGGAGTTCAGCTTTTTTGCAGTGCGCGCGGCATACTGATACATTATTTCCTGTGTTACAATCGACAAAGCAGCGGCTGTTAACGCAATAAATCCAGGCGTCTGAAAGTCCGCATTATCATTTATTAGCCCTTGGATTCCTTGTTTGCCTATTCCGAAAGCCGCTGCGAACAACGCAGCAGCAAGCAAAAGGCTTGCCAGACTTTCTATCCTTTCGTGTCCGTAAGGATGAGATGCGTCTTTTTCCTTTGACGCTATCTTTACTCCTGCCATACCTATCAGAGTGGTACATAAATCTGTAAGAGTATGCACTGCATCTGAAAGCATTGCCGCGCTGTTGCCTAAAACTGCTGCGGCAAATTTAAAAAATGTAAGTAATAAATTTACTATAAATGTAATAAGGAATGTTTTTTGCGCTGCGGCATTTCTTTCCGCGCTGTTCATATAATCTCTCCTTGTTGTTTTTGGGTAAAAAAAAGCGTTTGCAGGAGAATTTATCATAATCCCGCAGACGCTCGTTATCTGCTGCCGTAAAGGCCCGGCATAAAGCCTGATTGCTTTATAATACTACAATAATATTATTGTGTGAATTATAATATCGTAATCATTATTTTGTCAATATCATTAATAAAAGCGTAATAATACTTCAAATACGTATTTGCCCGTTGCCTTCTATTATATATTTAACGGTTGTAAGCGCTTCAAGACCCATAGGTCCTCTTGCGTGCAGTTTTTGAGTCGATATGCCTATTTCGGCGCCAAGACCGAATTCCCCTCCGTCAGTAAAGCGCGTGGAAGCGTTTACATATACTGCCGCGCTGTTTACTGTTGAAGTAAACAGGTTGGCATTTTTATAATTATTAGTAACAATAGCCTCAGAATGTCCTGTTGAATATTTATTGATATGTGCGATAGCTTCGTTTACATTTTCTACGGTTTTAACGCTCAGGCAATAGTCAAGGTATTCTGTTTCCCAATCGCTTTCTTCAGCAGGAGCAATATTGTTTTCACCTTCTAAAATTTTATAGGATTTTTCACACAGCATAAGGCGTGTGGAATATTTATCACAGCGTTTTTTAAATTCGGGCAAAAACCTCTCTGCAATATTTTTATGCACCAAAAGCGTCTCAGCGGCGTTGCATACGCTTGGGCGGCTGTTTTTCGCATTGTCAGCAATATTCAGCGCCATATTCATATCAGCGCTTTCATCAATGAACACATGGCAGTTGCCGACTCCTGTGGCTATAACAGGCACAGTTGCATTTTTTATAACATGATTTATCAATGACTCTCCGCCCCTTGGGATTAATACATCTATATACTTATCGCATTTCATCATATCGTCTACATAGCTTCTGTCAGGGCTTTTTATAAGCTGTACAGCATCCGGTGAAACGCCGCAAGATTCCAGTGCCTCGTGCATAATTTGAATTAATGCAATATTAGTGTTTAGCGTTTCCTTGCCTCCACGCAGTATACATGCATTAGCGCTTTTTATACATAGAACAGCCGCATCTACAGTTACATTGGGCCGGGATTCGTAAATCATTCCGATTACTCCCAAAGGCACGCTTACTTTTGATATTCTAAGACCGTTCGGCCTTGTCGATCCGCCCAACACACGCCCGATAGGGTCCTGCATGCGAATGATGTCTTCAAGCGCTTCACATATAGCGTCAATACGATTTTGATTAAGCGTAAGTCTTTCTGTTATGGCTTTGCTTAATCCGTTATTGTGCGCAATGTCAATATCACTTTTATTTGCTTTAAGTATTAGAGAGGAATTATATTTCAATCCTTTAGCTATTTTTTTTATAATCTCGTTTCTTTTTTCCAAAGAAGAGATCGAAAGTTCAGTCTGCGCCGCTTTTGCATTTTTGGCTATAGCAGTTATATTATTAGTCATTTCAGATCACTTCCCTTCAGTATATGAGTGCCTATTTTCTCTCCGTCAAAAAGTTTGTAAAGATTTTTTGGATTGTTTCCGTTTATTATATATGTATCAATATCATGTTTTTGCGCATAGCGTGCGGCTATAAGCTTTGTTTTCATGCCGCCTGTGCCGATGTTGCTTGAGCTGTCCGAAGCAATGCTCATTATATTTTCATCAATTATGCCGACTTTTTGAATCAGTTCTGCATTTTCGTATTTACTCGGATCTGCGCTGTAAAGACCATCTATATCTGTCAACAGAACCAAACTGTCGGATTCAGATATAACTGCGACTATTGATGAGAGCGTATCGTTGTCGCCGTATGCAAGTTCGTCAACACAGATGCTGTCATTTTCATTCACAATTGGAACTGCATTCATTTCTATCAGCTTATTTATTGTGTTTTTTACGTTTTGCTTAAAATGATCATTGTCGGTTACATCGCGGCTCAGCAGTATTTGCCCGACATTACGGTGGTGTTTTATAAACATGGCTTGATAAAGCGACATAAGTTTGGATTGTCCTATAGCGGCTATTGCCTGACGGGTAGGTATATCAGAGGGTTTTTGTTTGATCAGCATCATAGACATACCTACTGCGACAGCCCCGCTTGTGACCAAAATAAGCTGTTTGCCTGAATTTATAATATCACTCAATGTAATAACAAGGGATTCAACCTGTCTGTAGTTAATCAGTCCGGTTGGGTGGGTAAGTGTAGAGGAACCGATTTTTACTACTATTCTTTCAGCGTCATGTATACTCATTCTAAAACCCCACTTTTGATATTTAAACTATTATACATTAAAAGATATGAATTCGCACGCAATTTTTTATGCTTTGGCTGGGGGCGCGCGTGGCGCCCCGCGCGGCGGCGAAATTTTTCGCCTTGAGCGCGGGACGCCGCAAGCGGCGGCAATGTCTCGGCATTGCCGCCGCTCCTTAAAACTCAAAAAACCGAATCAATTCGGTTTTTTGAGTTTTAAGACGCGCGCCCCATATTAAAGCGCGGATTGCTTTTCAGCCTTCAAACGCTTTATTATTCTGAAAGCGTCTTCGTATTTTAAACTGCTTCTTATTTTTTCTGTTTTTATTTCATAGTTTTTGTTTTCATATGTAAATAAAATTGTCGATTTCCCGTGTATGTCTATATAGCTGAGCTTATTCGCTAAAAAAATATGTTTTGACTCAATACCCTCAAATTCCAAACGGTCAGTGTACAATCTTAAAATGCCGCGGTCTCTGAGCCTGTTTTTTTTGCCCCGCTCATATTCGTACAGTTCTTGCCCGTCATCTTCCAATATAGGCAGCGAAACGTTTGACTTAAGCGACTTTTTTATATATTCCTCCAAATGGGAACGCTGCCATTCGCTCCATAAATAAATCCTGCTGAATTTATATAAAGAACCGTCCGTATTTACTATTTCAAGCTGCGGCGTAAGCTTCAGCTCTTTTTTACAGTTTTTACATATAATAGTATCGCCATCGCTTGTAATAGAAGCTATTCCCCCACATTCAGGGCATGCGTAAAGCGCATATTCAATATTTTCAGCATTATCTGGAATATAGCTTGTATATTTTTTCGTCGCTTCGTATTCATACGCATTAACATACAAATCTTTTTTTATCGCTTCATTGATTTCATTGTCAGTCATGCCTGACAGGCATTCGGGAGTATATTCTTTTACGAAACATCCCTTTATTTCAGACTTCCTGAATCTCTTTGCCCAACGCGGCTTTGCGTAGTATGCGCCTTTTACCGTATACGTTATCATGCCTGCTCCGCTCTTCTTTACAAGCTTTCCTATCGCCGGCGCAAACGGCTGAGTTGTTCCGTCAAATGTGCATACGCCCTCCGGGAAAATGCATACATTTTCTCCTGCCTTTAATAACTTCAGCATAGCTTTAACAGTGCCTATCTCGCTTTTCCCCTTAAGCCGCTGTATTGGAGCGAAAAAAATATTTAACAGCTTTGATAAAAAACCAAGCCGGAATATATGTTCGCTCGCCACAAAGTACATTTGATTCGGAAAACTTAATCCTATGAATATAGGATCCAGATCTATGCTGTGGTTCGATAAAACTATATAATTATCGCTTTTCGGTCTTACAGTATCATAAGAATAATTGTATTTATGCCTTATAAAAAAGCCGGCTAATATTCTTAATATTTTCCATACTGTTTTGTGTATTGAACTGCCTTTAACAACGCTCATATTATCACCTTTATAATCATTATATAACGAATGTTTAATTCATCTTTAAAATAGCATAAAAAAATAAAAAACTTTTATCTTTATTTATTTCGTATTTGCCAGTATACAGGACTTAAATTCTGATATAATAAAAAACAATAAAATCTTAATTAAATATTAATACATAAAGGGAGAACAATATGAAGACACTGCTCGATTTGTTTTTTACTTTTGCAAAAATGGGCGCTGTTACGTTCGGCGGAGGCTATGCCATGCTTCCTATATTACAGCGCGAAGTGGTTGAAAAACGTTCATGGGCGACAAACGAAGAACTCATGGATTATTACGCCATAGGCCAATGCACCCCCGGTATTATCGCTGTAAATACAGCAACGTTTATTGGTAATAAAATTGCCGGATGGCTGGGAGGAATTGTTGCAACGCTGGGAATTGTGTTTCCTTCTTTGGTTATCATTATAATTATTGCAGCCGTAATCAGTAATTTTGCCGATCTGCCCGTTGTGAAAAATGCGTTCGCAGGAATCAGAGTATGCGTTTGCGTATTGATCTTCAACGCCGTTGTCAAACTTTGGAAAGGCGCCGTTAAAGATATACCGACATTGATAATATTCTTAGCAGTCTTTGCGCTTTCCGCTTTCACTGATATTTCCATCGTCATAATCGTTATAGCTGCGGGCATAAGCGGAATCATAATAAAAGCCGTGAAGGGAGAGTTCAAATAATGATATATCTCAGATTGTTTTTCGAATTCTTCAAAACAGGTCTTTTCGCCATAGGCGGGGGACTTGCTACTCTTCCTTTTCTGTATGAAATGTCCGATAACACAGGCTGGTTTACGTACCAGCAGCTTGCGGATATGGTAGCAATATCCGAATCGACCCCGGGCCCCATGGGCGTTAATATGGCTACGTATGTCGGATATACTGTTTGCGGTATTCCAGGAGCCATAGTTGCAACCTTAGGACTAATAACGCCATCCATAATAACTATCCTTATCATAGCTACCATGCTGAAAAAATTCAGAGACAGCCCCTGGGTTACCTCTATGTTTTATGCGCTTCGTCCTGCTTCTGCCGGTTTTATAGCAAACGCTTGTCTTTCCGTAGTTCTTATTGCTATTATAACCGTTGATGAATTTAAGCAGTCCGGCAACATTGCGGATCTGTTTGATTTGAAGGGCGTTATAATGGCTGTTGTTCTTTTAGTGCTTACCAATGTAAAACCGCTCAATAAGCTGCATCCTATTGTATACTTAGCTGCTGCGGCGGTAGTTGGTGTTGTGTTTAAATTTGCAGGAGCATAATATTCAGAGGCAGTAGTTTGAACGATAAACCTGATAATTTCCGAAAACCCGTATGGGGAATAATCGTTTTTATCTCTGCAATAGCCGCTTTATTATCTGCCGGCTCTTTTATGCAAAGACAATGGGGAATGACAGGGCTTGCGGCAACTGAAATCATGCTTTTGGCCGTCAGCTTATTGTTCGCAAAACTTTACGGCTTTGATTTCAAAGACGTTTTCAGGATAAAAGAGGCCAAATCAGGACAAATTGCCGGCGTAATTGTCATGTGGTTTGCGTTCTTTTTGATAAGCGCCGTAGTAAGCAATGCATTATATTATTTTTTTCCTAACGCCGTGCAGAATACGAGCAATAGTATGGCGGCTTTTATGAATACGGTTAGCTTCCCGACGATAATAATAATTGCGGCTTTGCTTCCTGCCGTGTGCGAAGAGGCTCTTTGCAGAGGGCTTATCCAGTATACGTTTTATAAAATCAGACCGTTTTGGCGCATTTGCGCAATGAGCGTGATTTTCGGATTGCTCCATGCAAATATTTACAGGTTTTTTCCTACAGCCGTGCTGGGCGCAGCGCTTTCTTATATAATGATGAAAACGGATAACCTTGCATTAGCTTCGTTGTTTCATTTTATCAATAATTTTTTCGCCTGCGCGGCTAGTTATTTATTGTCAGATACTGCCTTAGGCCAGCAGGCAGGCGCTGCGGCTACGATTACGCTTTCTTCCCTGGGAGCTGTTGTGGTGTTTGCGTCTTTATCTCCGATTCTTATATATTTCGCTTCGGGGCTGATTAATGAAAATAAAAACAATAACAGGAAACGTTTGCTTTTAGCAGCCGTTGCTTTAAGCTTGTTGACAGCGGCGATAGGAATTTATCTTATAAGGATTTGAAGCATTAAGCACGTTGTCTTTAACAAGCTGTTTACACCGTATTATCAGCTTTGCGACGTATCGTCAAAAGCTATTCGGCGACGGCTTGTATCATTTGTATAAATATCTGTAATAAAAATAAATAAAATTTTTTGCAATAAAAATGCGAGTCCAATCATTAATATTATGACAGGAGGAATACGTCTATGAGCTGTACCGGCGCGCCGAACACGGAAAAGCTTGAGTTTTACATTATTCAAACAGCCAAAGGCGACCGCGAAGCTTTTTCAGATTTGTACCGGGCAACTTATAAATCAGTGTATGGCTTTATTTTGTCAATCACAAAGGATACTCATGTGGCGCAGGATATATTGCATGATGTTTACTTAAAGGTATTTAAGCATGCTTCTTCTTATGAGATGAGATCTAAGCCTTTGGCATGGATATATACCATAGCGAGGAATCTTTCTCTTATGAAGATGAGGGAAGGAAAAAGATCTTATGAAAACGTCGTCAGTTTTCATAATGAGTTTTCTTCCGAAGATACGGCGCAGGCTCTGGACAGAATCGTTTTGGAGACGGCGATAAATTCTTTGAGCAGCGAAGATGCGGCTATCGTCATGCTTCATGCAGTTGCGGGATTCAAACACCGTCAGATCGCTTTAATAATGAATCTTTCATTGCCTGCAGTCTTGTCAAGGTATTCAAGGGCGCTCAAAAAACTGAAAAGCATTATCGGGAAGGTTGAGTAAAATGAAAAATAAAGATATCGAAAAAAGCCTTAAAAGAGCCGTAGATGTAGTTGCTGAAAATGTTTTTACAGACGTTATATCTTTCTGTGATGAATCAAAGGAGGACAATATAATATTAATGACGCCTGAAAAAAAGAACAAACGAAATTGGATTAAATATGCGGCAGCGGTTATAGCTGTTGCCCTGATAGGTTTTGCCGCAGGCATTATTTACAGCAATTATTTTAATTATTCATCTGTTGTGGCAATAGAAGTTAATCCTCAGATTGAACTTAAAGTAGACAGTGAAGGGAAAGTTATAAGAGCTGTTGCCAAAAATAAGGAAGCTGAACAGGTGCTTGAGGGAATGGAATTGAAAAACGTCTCTTTGGATGACGCGGCATACCGCATTATAAGCTCTCTGGCTGCAAACGGTTATTTGAATGATATGAACAATTCTGTTTTGCTCAGTGTAAAAAATGTACGCGGCGGCGGCGTGTCAACGCAGACATTGATAAGTGGCGCAGATCTTGCTTTTACAGATACTTCGCTTGACGGAGCGGTTATAATGCTCAGTATAGACGATGATGATGACAGAGTCGACCAGTTGGCTCGAGATTTTAATATCTCCGAAGCAAAAGCTGAACTTATACTGCAAATAACGGATACTGATCCGACTCAAAACGCTGAATCTTTGTCGGCGCTGAGCGTAAACGAACTTTGTGCGATATATCAATCCAGAAATATAACGAATACAAATACAGTGCTAAGCGGTTCCGTAAGCGTTAAGGCATATATTGGTTCTGATGAGGCGCTGAATATAGCGCTGAACGATGCTGGAACAGTCATTGGTGTCGTCAGTGAATTGGATGTGGAATTTGACAGCGAACGCGGCGTAATGGTTTACGAGGTGGAATTTAACGCGGGCGGCAGAGAATATGAATATGATATCAACGCCAAAACAGGTGAAATCGTAAAGCGTAATATTGAAGGTGATTCATCGTCAAGCGGCAGCGGCAATAACGGCAGTAATAATAATAGTTCCGATTCGTATATAAGCCAGCAAGCGGCTTTGGATGCGGCTTTGTCGCATGCCGGCGTAAGTGCATCCGATATATATGATTACAGCGTGGAGTTTGAGAGAGAAAACAGTATATATGTGTATGAGATAGATTTCAAAAGCGCCGGATATGAATATAATTATGAGATAAATGCAGTAAACGGACAGATAATTAAATACGAACGCGAATGGGATGATTAAATCTGAAAAAGCGTTTGCAGCAGTGCGCGAAGCGTGATGTTTTTGAAATTAAAAATGAAGCCATAAAATGCAAATGGCTTCATTTTTTGCTGGCTGAAAGTGTTCTTTTCATCCTTTAAACAAAAAAATGTACCAAAAGCTTAATTTTCTAAATAATTATTAATTTGTTCAAATTTTCATTGCCAAAATTATCAATTTAGGTAATAATAATTGTGTTAAATGTATGTAATATTTTAAAGAAAGCAGGTATAAGCAATGAGTAAAATGAAAGGATTTGCCATGCTTGGCATTGGTAAAACAGGCTGGATAGAAAAAGACGTACCCGAATGTGGTCCGCTTGATGCTATAGTAAAACCATTGGCTGTTTCTCCGTGCACGTCTGATGTGCATACGGTTTGGGAAGGAGCTATTGGAGACAGGAAAGACATGATTCTCGGTCATGAAGCGGTCGGAGAGATTGTAGAAGTAGGCAATCTTGTAAAGACGTTCAAGGCGGGGGACCGCGTGATTGTTCCCGCCATAACGCCTGACTGGGGAGCTCTTGAGAGTCAGGCGGGATATTCCATGCATTCTAACGGAATGCTTGCAGGGTGGAAGTTTTCGAATTTCAAAGACGGCGTTTTTGCTGAATATTTTCATGTAAATGAAGCTGACGCTAATCTTGCTGTGCTTCCGGACAGTCTTGATCCTGCTTCTGCTGTAATGTTGAGCGATATGGTTCCTACAGGTTTTCACGGAGTTGAGCTTGCAGGCGTTGAGTTCGGAGATAAAGTGTGCGTTGTAGGGATAGGGCCGGTTGGTCTTATGGCGGTTGCTGCCGCTGCTCTGAGAGGCGCAAGCTATATATATGCTGTAGGCACTCGTCCGAACTGCGTTGAAGCGGCGAAAAAATACGGGGCGACTGATATTATAAGCTACCGCGACGGGGACATAGCGGAGCAGATACTTGAAAAAACTTCCGGCAGAGGCGTAGATCGCGTTGTAGTTGCAGGAGGCGATTGTTCTACGTTTGAGCAAGCTGTAAAAATGCTGAAGCCCGGCGGAATGATTGGGAATGTTAATTATCTTGGTTCCGGAGAATTTGTGACCATACCAAGAGTCGAGTGGGGCTGCGGCATGGGGCATAAGGCGATAGCCGGCGGGCTTATGCCGGGAGGAAGGCTGCGTATGGAAAAATTGGCTTCTTTGATGGAGGCGGGAAGGCTTGATACTTCCATTATGCTTACTCACCGTTTTAAAGGATTTGATCATTTAGAAGAGGCGCTTATGCTTATGAAGGACAAGCCGCGCGATCTTATTAAGCCAGTAGTAGTTATGTAGCTTTTGTTGTATAGGTAATTAAAAGCGGCGCCCGTGACTTGGTGTCGCTTTGTTTTTACTTAGTTGCCGTTTTGCTCAAGGGGCTTCACTAAATAGGGGCGGATACGTACGGAAAGCGCGCATTGCGCGCGCTTTCCAACATAAGCGGGGCGGGAATTGAGAAATACAGGCTGCCTGGTATAAACAAAGGCAAAGGCTCTCGGGCGGGCGCGGCCGACGCTTAAGCGTCGCCTGAAGCGGCTCCGCCGCTTCACAAGCCGTTTTACGGCTTTGCCGCGCCCGCCCATGTCGTTTGTCAAACTCACTATCCTTGATATTAAATAGATCAAAACCGCCTTCTTTACGAAAGCGGTTTTGATACGAAATCCTATAATTCATCCAGCAGTGATGAAAGAAAAGATATATCTTCGTTCGGTATTTCCATCGTCTCTGATGTCAGCGTTTCCGGCTTTGGCTTTATTGTCTTATCAGTAGTGGGCTTTTCATCCGCGGCCAAAGCCTCGTCTTTATTAACAGGTTTTTTTTCTGATTCTTTGTCTTTCAGCGGCGCAGATTGCTCCTTCGTTTTCAAAGAAGCAACATTATCGTTTAGTTTTACCTTAGCATCTTTTTTTAATGCTGCGTTCAGCTTGCTTTCTATTTTATGCTGTTCGCCCAATACTTTGTTGATTTCTTCAACAAGCTCATTTACTTCTATATCTTCAGCCATAATCGTTGAGGAAGCTTTGCTGAAGTCAGCTTTCTGAGCCGTTGATTGTGATGTGTCAGGCTTGTTTTCAGCACGTATGGGTGCGTTTGCTTGTTTTGTCCGCTTTGCTTCTTCCTTTCGCTTTTTATCAAGCTGCGCCTTGGCTTTTTCGTATTCGCGCTTTATTTCTTCCGACGGATGCGCTTTGTTTGCGACTGCGTCTGCGGTTTGTGGCTGCGGCGCGGCTTTTGTAGGTATTTTTTCAGATGGCCGGTTTTCTTCTTTTTTCCGGTCAAATATATCAAGACCTTCCGTATCTTTTGCCAAAGCTTCTCTCAGACTTTGAACTCTGGGCGTCGATACGCTTGCCCTCGGTTTGCTGTCATCAGTTATTTCAACAAGCTTATCATACAGCGGAGTCGGTTTGTATTTTTTCGGTTCCGTTCTTATCCGTTTAAAGTTTGTCTGATTTTCTTTAAGCTTTTCATGCTTTTCGGCTTCTTGCTGTTGTTTTTTTGCGGCCTCTTCATCAAGTTCTATAAATGGAGTCTGTTTTTTGAGCTGATTTTGATATTTGTCTATGGAGCGGTTGATATTCCGTGAAAGTTCGGGTTCGTCCGTGGGCAGCAGCTTTTCTTCGGCAAATTCTTCATAGCTGCGTTTTATAGGACTTTTTTTCTGTTTTTCCAAACGTCTTTTGTTTTCAGCATCAAGCTCTCGTTGTCTTTGTTCAAGCTGCACCATTTTCAGAAGTATCTGGTATTCTCTGTCTTCCACAAGCTTCGCACGCGTGCTCACAGACGTGTAAAGATTTCTTATATCATTGACAATGTTGTCTAAAATTTCTTTTTTGTGCTGTTCCGAAAATATGTTTGCAGAATAATTTGCGCGGTACGTATCATTTAAGCGATGAGCAAGCTTATATTCCAGTTCTTCGATTTTTTTATTTTTTTCGTTTAACTGTGCCGTAAGACGCGCTATTTTTTTATCAAGCGCGCTTGCCGTGCTCGAGGAATGTGAATTTTGCGCCTCCTTTGAGCTGGCGCCGGCGGCATATCTTGCGCCCAGCGGCGTCATTCCCTTAAGAGCGTCATCTATGATATTATTATCCGCCGAATCAAAAAACGGCGCCGAGTTGTTTTGGTTTGCCATATTTATGTTCCTTTGTACGTTGGGTTCGTTATGTTTCAATGCGCTTAAAAGCTTAATCTATGCCATTTAATAAAAGCTTTTTCTTAATTATATCTACAATATTATAGCATAAAACATACGTAGTAAAGCATGTTTTAATTTTGACGCGTTTTTTTTAAATTATGAGCATTTTAAACAGCGTTAGGATAAAAATATATTTATGCACAAGAATATAAAAAATACGATTTTAATATCATCTGTGTTAATTGCTTTCGCTTTGATAGGCGCAGATAAAATCTTTGCGGCGCTGTCTGTTCTTTTTAATGGTCTTGTTCCTGTTTTTATAGGCATAGTGGTTTCACTGCTTTTGAACCGGCCTTACGAATATTTGCGCACAAGATTTACTTTGAGCATCAAAAATGATAAAATAAAAAAATGGACGCCGGCGTTTTCGGTCATTATTGTATACACTGCGTTTATCGCTCTTATTGCAGTTTTTTTCTTATTGATCGCTCCGCAGCTTGTTCAAAGCATCGAAATATTTTATTCGAATGCTGACAGCTACCTTATGTCGATAAGAAAAGCAATAAACGAAATATTGAGAGCGCTTCCGTTCGATATTGCAGATATAGAAATCACAGAACAAAGCATAGCTGAATTTTTGTTTAAAGGAGAACTTCCTATTACAAAGCTTGCCGAAGGTTTTATGCAGTTAATGCGCAAACTTTCAGTCTTTGTAGTAAATGCGGGAGTAGGCATTGTTCTCAGCGTCTACCTTCTTGCATCCAAGGAAAGGATAAAGTCACAGCTTGCCGTTTTTGCAAATTCGTATCTGAGCGAAAAAGGTTCTTTGCGTTTTTTGAACTTTATTTCTACAACGTGCACTACGTTTTCTGTCTACCTTTCAGCTCAGCTTTTCGAAGCGCTTATATTGTTTGTATTGTGCTATGCAGGCATGTTGGCGTTTGGTTTCGAATATCCTTTGGTTATAAGCGCAATTGTCGGTGTAACCAATATGATTCCGATGATAGGACCTTTTATAGGCGCAGTGCCCGGGGTAATCATATGCCTTTTGGCGACCCCTTCAAAAACGGTATGGTTCATATTATTTATTTTTGCTGTCCAACAGCTCGAAAACAACATCATTGCTCCTAAAGTAGTAGGAGACAGTATTGGTTTTGCGCCTGTGTGGGTATTCGCTTCGCTGGTGTTATCCGGCGCGTTTTTCGGAATAGGGGCAATGTTTATATGCGTACCGGCATTTACGGTAATATACAAACTTTTAAAACAGGGAGCCTTAAATAAACGTAAAGGATAGAATATATGTTTATAGACAAAGCGCTGATTTTCATAAAAAGCGGAAAAGGCGGCGACGGAGCCGTCTCCTTCAGAAGAGAAAAATACGTGCCTAACGGCGGCCCCGACGGAGGGGACGGAGGGGACGGAGGCAGTGTCATTCTAAAATCAGACAGTGCAATAACATCGCTTACTCGCTTTCGCTACGAAAGAAAGTTTGCGGCTGAGAATGGAGAAGCCGGAGGCTCGAACAAAAAAAGCGGCAGATCGGGAAAAGATCTCATCATAAAAGTACCTGTAGGCACTGTTGTTTTCGATAATGATACTTCGCATATCGTTTTCGATTTTACCGAACATGATCAAACCATTGTAGCGGCGAAAGGCGGGAAAGGCGGGCAGGGCAATCAGCATTACGCCACTGCCACAAGACAGGCTCCGAAATTCGCCAAGCCGGGAGGCGAAGCTGAGGAAAGAACATTGCTTTTGGAGCTTAAAACAATTGCTGACGTAGGTCTTATTGGATTTCCAAATGTCGGCAAATCAACATTGCTTTCGCGTCTTACCAATGCAAAACCCAAAATAGCCAATTACCATTTTACAACTCTCAGCCCCAATCTGGGTATTGTGCAGTATAAAAATGCCGATGAGTTTGTTTTGGCTGATATACCGGGTCTTATCGAAGGAGCTTCTCAGGGGGCGGGACTCGGTCACGAATTTTTAAGGCATATTGAAAGAGTAAGACTTTTGGTGCATGTCGTAGACGCTTCGCAAAGCGAAGGACGCGATGCTTTAAATGATTACGACATAATAAATCAGGAGCTGGGCGAGTATTCCGAAAAGCTCAAGCTGCTCAGGCAGATAGTCGTCTTGAATAAGTGCGACCTTGTTGAGGACGAATATAAAATATTCAGCCTGCGCAGTAGATTCAAGGAAAAAAACGCAGATGTAATATGTCTGAGCGCCGCTGCCGATCAGTCTTTTGAAGAGCTTTTGGATCTTATTGTTATGAGGCTTTCCGAAACGCCTAAAGCGCCGCTTTATTTTACGCAGGAGGAAATTATCTATCATGCGCCCGCAGCAAAAGATACGTTTGATATAAATTTCGCAGACGGTATTTATTATGTAACAGGCCCGATGATAAAAAGGCTTTTGGGCAGCGTTAATCTTGACGACAGTGAATCGAGAGCTTATTTTCAGCGTGTGCTTAAAAATAAAGGCGTGTTTGAAGAGCTGGAGAGAATGGGCATAAAGGAGTCCGATACCGTGGACATCTACGGTATGGAATTTGAGTATTACAAATAGCTTTTTGAAGGAGATATGCATATTATGAAACTGGGCATATTCGGCGGAAGCTTTAATCCCATACACAATGCGCATATAAAGCTGTGTGAATACGTAATCGAAAAGACTGTTGTGGACAAAATACTTTTGGTTCCTACCGGAGATAATCCGCTTAAGAATACAGATGATATGATCAAGCGCGAGCACAGGTTTAATATGACTTTGGCCGCGGTAGATGGCAGAAAAGATATCTATGTAAGCGATCTGGAAATAAACCGCGAAGGCGTAAGCTATACCGTGGATACGCTTGAGAGAATAAATGAATTGTACAGCGCAGATAAGTATTTTATATTTGGCTCCGATATTTTATTTCAGCTTTCCAAATGGAAAAGCTTTGACAAGCTGTGCCGCATGGTGGGATTTGTCTGCGTTATGCGGAAAAGCACCGATTTTGGCGCGTGCCTTAATGTTGCGCAACGTCTTTCGGCGGATTTTGGAGCCAATATAATATTGCTGGATGAAAATGTAACGGATAATATTTCTTCCAGTATGGTGCGCAGTTTGGTAAGGCAGGGCGGGGATATTTCATCTTTTGTACCGGCCAGGGTGGCGGAATACATCAAAATAAATGATTTGTATAAATAAGGATTTGTTTATGTACGATAATGCTGACGATAAAATTATATTAAAATCAATGCTAAGCAGCAAACGATATACTCATTCGCTCAATACTGCCGATACTGCTTTAATGCTTGCATCAAAGTACGGAGTAGATGAACATAAAGCTTATAGAGCCGCTCTTTTGCATGACGCTGCCAAAGACATGAGCGCCCAAGAGCTTATTAAGAGGGCTGAACAAGCAGGCATAACCGTTGATAAATATTGCAGAGTAAGACCGCACCTTCTGCATGCAGCAGTCGGAGCTGTTGTCGCCAAAGAGGTGTTCGGTCTTTGCGATGAAGAATCTTTAAGCGCTATAGCTCATCATACAATGGGAAAAGAAGATATGACAAAGCTTGAAAAAATAATTTTTCTCGCTGATTTGATGGAACCGGCGCGCGATTACGAAGGTGTGGATAAAGTACGTATGCTGGCCGAAAAGGACCTTGACGAGGCGATTTTAGAGGCTTATGACGGCATAATACGCTATGTGCTTGTCAAAGGCGATATGCTTCACCCTGATACTGTAAAGGCCAGAAATTATTTGATATTGGAAAGAATAAAAAAGGGAAACAGTATTGTATGAAAACGGCGCTGATAACGGGAGCGGCGAGAGGCATAGGGAGAGCCTGTACAGAAGCGCTTGCCGGCAAAGGATACGGTATTATAATTAATTACCGTGAAAGCGAAGAAAAGGCTCTTTGCCTGAAAGCTGAGCTTGAAAGCAATAATACACCGGTTTTAGCGTATAAAGCGGATGTGACGGATTATTTTCAGGCGAAAGCGATGATAGACAAAACGCTTGAGATTTTCGGCCGTCTTGATATCGTGATAAATAATGCCGGCGCTTCTTTGGAAAAGCTTGTTCAGGATACAAGTGAGGAAGAATATATAAAGATCATGGATACTAACGTAAAGGGAGTTTTTAATATTACCAAAGCATGCGTACCTGTAATGGTGCATAATAAATCCGGATCTATTGTAAATATATCCAGCATATGGGGCGTAAGCGGAGGCGCGGCCGAAAGCGTTTATTCCGCTTCTAAATCTGCTGTAATAGGCTTTACCAAGGCGCTGGCAAAGGAACTGGGCCCTTCCGGCATACGTGTCAACTGCATTGCGCCCGGTTTTATCCTTACTGATATGACTAATAAGTACACGCAGCAGGAAAAGGACGCTTTTGCTTTAAATACTCCGCTTTGCCGTTTGGGAACAGTTTCGGATGTGGCAAAAGCTGCGGTTTTTTTAGCTTCCGAAGAATCTTCGTTTATTACAGGTCAGGTACTGTGCGTTGACGGAGGGGCCGTTATATAAAAATAAGTTTTGGCGTCTTCAAAATGCGTCAGTTTTGATTATATCTGTGACGATGATTTCCTTCGCCTCCTGTTTGATTGCTGTTGCCATCATCTAAAGAAGGTGACGACAGTTCATTTATCAGATTGCGTATTTGTCTCATCGACATATTTTGTACTTGAGATACGGTTATGGAAGGATCAAGATTTAAAAGAGTCAAATACGCTTTATATTTGCCAGGCGTCAATCCCATTTGAGCTGCTTGCTGCGTTTGTTCAGAATTCAGGCTGCAACAGTATATGGAGCCGTTGTTTTCGTCGCATGAATTGATAGCCTGCATAATTCTTTCATTGCGGCTTTGATTTTCTCCCAATACGGCTATGGACATTATTTCCCCTTCATCCAAAAATTTTTTGATTGTATCATTAGTCATAATTTCCTGTACAGCTTGGATATAGTCCATATTCTGTATGTTTAACGTCTGCGCAAGCTGAGCGCCGTCTTCATTTGCGCCTTCATAAGCTATAACTTTGTTGAATCTGTTGAGAGTTATGTCAATACCGGGATTAATCTCCAGACTTAAAACTACTGAAGGCGTAAAGTACAAAACGACGGCCAGCGCTATAACGCAAATCGCCGTTAAAGCTGAAGCTATACTTACTTTTTTAAAAAAGCCGGTATTTGTTTTTTTTGCGCTTTTGTCAATTTGTTTGATCAGGTATTTTCGGGTTTTGATTTTTAAGCTGTCTTCAGCATGAATTTTATCAAAAGCGTTTTTTATATCGTTATTCATATTTCACCTTTAAGCTTTTCTTTCAGCATGTTTTTGGCGCGTGTTATGAGAGTATATACGGTATTTGGTTTTTTGCTGATTATCTTGCTTATTTCATTTGCGGTATAACCTTCATAATAATGAAGGTATATTACCTGTTTATATTTAAGCGGAAGCGATAAGACTGCGTTCAATGTATCCGTATCTTTGAGGGTCATTTCTTCGCCGATTAAATTCAAATCATCAAACGCAGTTCTTTTGGATCGAAATGAGTTTTTCATAAAATCTTTGCATGCATTTATACTTACTCTTATAAACCATGCTTTTTCATTTTCTTCGTTTTCAAACTCTGTGTCTTTAGTGATGTACTTTAAAAAAACCGTTTGGAATACATCTTCCGTATCGGTAGAGTTTTTCAAATATATTAAGCATATTCTTTTTACGGTGTCGGCGTACATGTTGACTGCCCTTATTGCTTCCTGTTCGCTGCGCATTTAAACTCTCTTAATTGATTTGAAATTTGTTACAGAATTGGCTTGAAGAGAAAAAGAAGCTCCTTTTGCACGAACCTTTTTGATTGCATGAAGCGTTTTGTTCCTGCGAATAATTATCACCAATGCCATCGTTGTTTTCATCAACGAAATTTTGAGAATTGCCTGATGTTTCGAAATTGTCGCAAATTCCGTCATTATTTTCATCTGTAAAATTTGATGAACAATTTTTGTGAATGCACATTCCTGCGCCGTTATTGCTTGATGTGCCGTGACGGCCTGCCGCCAATACGCTTGAAGCGCTTATTGCCATGATTATTGCAATAGCTGCCGCGCATGTCAATATCTTTTTCATACTGTTCCTTTCTTATGTGAGATATTTTGATTTCACCATAAATACGATTCATCAATGAATTTCCATTCATTTTTTTTGAAAAAAAATAAGGGAATTAATTCCCTTATTTTAAGATTATTTTATTTGTGTCAGCCTGACGCCGTTTTCATGCTCTGATATTATTTTTTCAGCTTTTGAGATATCGTCGACTCTCATTATAATTACTGCCCTTCCCTGAGCGCTTCTTACCGCCGAATACATGTATTCGATGTTTATGTCGTTTTCGGAAAGCAGTTTAGTCGCGTCATATAGTCCCCCTGCTTCATCCAATACTTCTATGGCTATTACCCGTGTTTCGGATACTATCATGCCTGCATCGTTTAATGCGTTGAGCGCTTTCTTTATATCGTCAGTAATCATTCTTACTACGCCGAATTCTCCGGTATCGGCGATAGTCATGGATAAAATATTTATATCGTTTTCTTTTAATATTTCGAGCAAGGTATTGACTCTTCCCGCTCGGTTTTCCAAAAATACGCTTAACTGCTTTGTCATTTTATTACTCCTTTCCTCTTCTGTCATCCACTCTCGTTGCTTTGCCTTCGAAACGGCTTATCGAATGTGGCTCGACGAGTTTTATTTTGGAATGTATACCCAAAACGGAATGAAGTTTTGCGGCGATTGTCTTTGAAAGAGCCTCCAAAGAAGCAATCTTGTCGAAATCGAATTTCTCGTTGAGCTCTACCAATATTTCCATCATATCAAGAGTTCCTTCTCTTGTCACTATTATATTGTAATTGGGTTCGACTTCGTCTATTGTCAAAAGTACGCTTTCGATTTGCGAAGGATAAACGTTTACTCCTCTTATTATGAGCATATCGTCCGTTCTCGCTTTGACTCTGGCTATTCTTGCGTGCGTTCTGCCGCATGCGCATTTTTCATATGTTATTTTTGATATGTCCCTTGTTCTGTAGCGAATAAGCGGTATGCCTTCTTTTGTTATTGTGGTAATAACGAGTTCTCCTTCTTCTCCTTCATTTACCGGTTCAAGCGTGTCAGGGTCAATAATTTCGGCAATGAAGTTATCCTCCCATATGTGAAGGCCGTTTTGCTCGCAACATTCGATAGCTACTCCCGGCCCCATTATTTCGGAAAGCCCGTATATATCGTATGCTTTTATGTTAAGCTTTTTTTCAATGCTTTTTCTCAAGCCCTCGCTCCATGGCTCTCCGCCGAAAATTCCGCTTTTGAGCTTTATTTCGCTCATATCGGCGCCGCTTTCGCGCAATGCTTCTCCTAGATAATTAGCGTATGAAGGGGTGCAGGCAAGCTGCGTCGCCTGAAAGTCGTGCATGAGCATGAGTTGCTTGGATGTATTTCCTCCCGACATCGGTATAACGGCCGCTCCAAGTTCTTCGGCTCCGTAATGGAGGCCCAATCCTCCGGTGAAAAGACCGTAACCGTATGCTACCTGAACTATGCTGTCAGGATTCGCGCCTGCGCATACCAGAGAGCGCGCTGCACACTTTGCCCACATTGTAATGTCGTTTTTCGTATATCCCACAACAGTAGGTTTGCCAGTTGTTCCGCTGGAGGCATGAATTCTGATAATGTCTTTCAGATCGGCGCTGAACATTCCGAAAGGGTAATTATCTCTTAAATCAGCTTTTACGGTGAAAGGCAGTTTTACAATATCGTCCACGCTTTTTATGTCTTCGGGTTTTATATTGGCCTGATCAAAAGCGTTTTTATAGAAGGACGATTTCTCATAGACTCTTTTTACTAAGGCTGACAGCCTTTCTGACTGAAGTTTTTTCAGTTCTTCTCTCGGCATCGTTTCGATGCTCTCTTCATAATACAACATATTTACCCTCTTTCTTACAAGGCTGATAAAGTTAGGATGTACAAAAGATTTTTTACTCAATAAAAAAATCCTCTACACTAATGTAAAGGACGAAATTATCCGCGGTACCACCTTTATTGGCAAAAAACCCTCTTTGCCGCCTACGCATCCGCCAGGGATTTAATAAGCGCCCGCCTGTAACGGTGCGGCTCCGGTCTCGGTTAAAGGCATAATGCTTTCGCCGGTACAGCTCCTGAAGGAACTTCGTAATTCTCCTTGCCTGCCGCATTCCACCCTCGCGGCTCTCTTTGAAGCGGTGATGAATTATTACTTTCTTCGTTCACAGCCTGTTTTTGATTTATCGCTATTATATTTATATGATATTCTCTTGTCAAGAATTTTTTTTAAAATTTACGATTTATTATCCCTTCGCGCTTAAAAAATTTTTTTATAGGCATAATATTATTACATAGTATGAAAAAAAGGAGCGTTTGTGATGAGATTTTTCGCCGTAATGCTCATTGCGAAATCTGTTCGGGCTTTAATAAGGCTCATTGATAAACAGCGCGGTACGGATTTTCCTGGAAGGATAGCTTTGAAGTTGTATCCGAACTTTAACTTGAACTTTAAGAATATCAATCATGATAAAGGTATTATTGTCACGGGTTCTAACGGCAAATCTACAGTTACGAATATGCTTTATCATTCAATTAAGGAATGTGGATGCACAGCGGCCGCTAATCTTGCAGGTTCGAATATGATAAACGGCGCTGTAAGCATGTTCATTGAAAACTGCACGATTTTTGGAAAACTCAAGACGGATTATTATATTATAGAGGCGGACGAAAGAAGCTTTCCTTTGATTTATAAAGCTTTCCCTGCAAAAAATATTTTGATTACAAATATTATGCAGGATCAGGTGCACAGAAACGGAGAGCCTGATTTTATATATCAGATCCTCAAAAAAACCATAAATAAGAACATGCGCGTATTTGTAAACAACGATGAGCCGCGCAGCGCTTCGTTTGCAGAATATGCAGGCGAGGCGGTTTATTTTGGCGCGGATAAGTTCGCTGAGGCATTTTATAAAAACGGTTTTACTGATGTTACATTGCCTTGTCCGATATGTTCATCTAAAATTGAATTTGAATTTTTAAATCTTTCTAATACAGGCCGTTTCAAATGCAGCGGCTGCGGATTTGCCAGCGAGAGCTTATCAAAAGACTTTGTCATTGCTGCTTCAGATACGGATTTTGAAAACGGCAATTGTACCGTTAAAGGGACAAGCTGTGTGATCCCTTACAATATGCCGTCTATGGTTTACAATTTGTCCGCCGTATTGGCGGTATGCGATAGCTTGGGGTTAAATATAGAAAAAGCGGCTGAAGGGATGAAAAATTTTATTAATGTTGCAGGCCGCGCAGAGACGATTAAATACAAAGACAAGACGATAAAGTATATAAGGATGAAGCAGGAAAATCCCGAAACGCTTCAGGACGCTCTCAATGCGGCAGCATTGGATAAGACGCCGAAAATAATAGCGCTTGGCCTTTGTACGCTGAAAGAACGCCGCCCCGAATGGCAGCCTCATTATACTAATACGTATTACGCGTACGAGTCTGATTTCAAGCCGCTGCTAAATTCCGGAGCGGAAAAAATAATATGCTTTTCTGAATACGTTTGCTACGATATTGTGAACCGTTTGAAATATGAAGGGGTTGATCAAGACAAGTTGGAAATTATTGATTCGGATAAGGCGGAAGATGTGTTCGCTGCGATAGATAAGTGCGTATGCCGGAATGTATACATCATTACGCTTATGTCAAAAATGAATGAATTCAAAAAGTATATATATAAAAATAAAGCGAAAAAGGTGAAGAATGAACCAAATAAATCTTTTATGGGCTTATCCAGATATCTTTAATCTTCACGGCGACAGGGGCAATATATTGGCGCTGATGAGAGTATCATCACTTATGGGAATTACGCTTAAAATAGAGCGTGTGGAAAATTTTTCGGATGATATAGATTTCGAAAATACTGATATAATCTATGTGCCGCCTTCTGAAACGTTGAGCGCGTTAAGATGCGCCGAAGTTTTATTAAAGCGCAGAAGTCATTTTGAAGAGTATATCAACAGGGGAGGACTGATTTTTGTCGTAGGCACGTCAATGGCTGTATTCGCGGTATCGACATTAAGGCGTGACGGAAGCGTTTATGAAGGGCTGGGGCTTGCGGATGTGACGCTTAAGGAACTGAGAAGCGCATATACAAATGATGAAGTTTTTATTACTGATAAATTCGGAGATCATATGGAGCTTGTCGGATGTCAAATACAAATGCTTAAGGCCGATGTAAAAAAAGGACAGCAGCTTGGCCGAAAGCTTTACGGTTACGGCAACTGCAAAGGAGAATATGAAGGAGTTTGTTTAAACGGTTTTATTCAGACGAATCTTTTGGGACCTGCGCTTGTAAAGAATCCGTGGTTTGCCGAAGGGATATTAAAAACGGCGGCGGCAAGGAAGGGCATAGTATTTGAACGCAACAGGCATGAAGATTATACACTGGAGCGCAAATCAAATGAGCGCATTAAAAGTTTTATACGTTTAAAGCAAAAAGGTCCTGACGCCACAAGGCTTGATAATGAAGAATGAGCAGCAAGGAAGCGGGCGCGGGGCGCCGCCTGCGAACGCAGGCTGCGCGCCACGGCGCGCCGGGCAGCCCTTATGGGCTGCCGCGCCCCGCGCCCACTTCCTTTGCTGCTCACATTACCTTTAAAGAGGTTGTTTTATAAATCGGCTTTCCTTGTATAAACTTTTCGATAAATGACTCCTGTGCTTTGAAATATACTTTCATTAAGAACTATACAGTCAACTTTCTGAGATATTTCATCGAAATTATTCATAAAATTGCTCTCATCAAATTCTTTGTGCAGGCGAGTTCTCCTTGAAAGCGTTATGTGCGGCGTGTATGCTCGTGTTTCTATGTCAAAACATGATGCGCGCAGTCTTTGCGCAATGACACGCTGTATCCTTAATAACGCTGGATTTTTTTCGCATTTTGCCCAGTATATATTACCATCATTGCGTTTGAATTTTCCGGCGCCGTTTATTTTGAGATCAAATGGTTCTATCTTGATGCTGTCCAAAATTTCAATAACCTTGTGATAATTAGCTGTTTCACCTATAAATGCGAGTGTCAAATGCAAATTGTCTGCGCGAGTAAACGATCCGTACTCTGAATTGCGTTTTAATATCAAAACTTTTTCGCTTAGATATTTTTTTAGTTTTTCTTCAAGCTCAATGCTTATAAAAAGCCTCATTGTAAATCCGTTATCTGAAAATATTTAGTTTGGCTGTTTTTAATTCCCACCCCGATTAATGTAGGAAAGCGTATTATGCGCTTTCCGTACGATTACCCCGTCAGGGAAGGCCCCGTTAAGTTTTTTAATATACTGCGATATAATTACAGTTTTGCTTTGATAAAGCCGCAGCAAAAGCTGCGGCTTAAAATTGCCAATACGAAAAACTACCGTTTTCTTCTTCCGGCGCCTCCTCCGCGCGAGAAACCGCCTCCTGATGAACGGCGGGACGAAGCCGAACTTCTAAAAGACGTTGACCTCGAAGAAGACCTTGTTGAAGAAGATCTTCCTCCAAACCTTGAGGCGCCTCCTCCTCTTGTAAAGCCGCCCGAAAAAATTTTTCCGGAGGAAGAAGCTGTCCTTCTCGGCGAATCAATTGAAGGCGCTTTGCCTATGCTCGGACGCGTAGTGCGCTGAGGCGGAGCGGATCCGGCGTCGCGCACCCTGCGGTGCGTCACTCTCCTTGGATAATGCGGACGATAATTCGGCGTATAATAACGCGGATATACAGGAGGGTAGTAGGACGTTGTTCTGCGGCGTCTTCTTGAACCGGAGGTTACTATGATTATGATAATGATAAATATTACTGCGCCTATTACCAAATATAAAATAGATCTTGATAACCATGCTAAGCTTGTTCCTGTCTGAGAATCCTGCGATGAGCCCGAAGGCTTTGTCACAAGCGGATTTTCAGATGTGCCGGACGGCTGCTGCACAACAGGATCCTGGGGCTGATCCTGAGCGTTGGTGAGAGAAACATTGTAACATTCAGCTAAATATTGGCTTAATGCGTCATAAAGCTTAAGTACGCCTGCATCATAATTGCCGGCCGCGAAATCATCTTCCAAATAATCGTAAAAGAAATCCGAAAGAGTCCCCGCGCTTAAGTAAGTATCTTCAAGCCCTGCTCCTATCGTCCCCCAATAGTTTTCTTCGCCTATAACCAGCAATATCAAAACGCCGTTGTTTTGTTCAGCGCTTCCCAATTGCCAATAATTAAAAAGATCGTATGCATATTGCTCAATATCTTCTCCGTCAATAAAATCCAAAGTTACAACAACTATTTCCGCGCCTGTTTTTTCAGCAAGCGTTCTGCCTGTTGAGATTATCTTTTGCTCCGTTTCGCTGCTTATAACCTGCGCATAGTCCGCCGTAAAAAAATCATCAGTCGGCTCCGGCAATGCGGCGTAAGCAGCGTTTAGCGGCATGAAAATCATAGCCAGCGCTGTAAATATCAATATACAAAGTTTTTTTGTGTTCATAAGGTCCTCTTAAAATAAACTGAGCTGTTTAACTCCTAAAAGACGCGCCAGAAATCCCGCAGGTATGCTGTTGAGCGTGACTGTGTTGAATTCCTCGGCTGCCTGGTTGTATGTACAATTCCCCATCTGCATATCGTATGAAGCCGAGTTGTTCATTATTTCGCTTAAGTAGCTTTGATCCTGAACGCTCAGATCATAATTTTGCAGCGTCTCTTCCACCAAAGCGCACGCATCATTTAACGCCTCGTTCGCTTTTTTTGCGCTTTCCGTGTCAGAGTAACTTTCCATGTCGCTTATCGCCTGATAAAGCGCTTTCAAAGACTCATCGTTTTCATTTAGATACCTTTCGGCAATGATGATTAAGTTTTGAGCCTGTCCAAGCTTTTTGTCCAGAAGGTATGCTACTCCTAAATCTTTCTGAGTTCCGTCTCCGTTTTCAAAATATTCCAACGCTTTCTGTCTTACGGAATTTACGCTTTTGTAAGAACCGAAAACTATTGAAGATGCGATCAATACCACGCATACTATTACGGCAAGAACCTTTCCGCTTTTTGTTCCGCTCACTTTATACTATTTTCCTTTTTGAGCTTATTTTGAGGACGCCTGCAATAGCTTGTTTTTCAGCTCGGTTTCTATTGTAGCAAGCTGCTGTTCTGCGGCGAGACGTTTTTCGCGTCCTTCGTTTTGTATTCTGACGACCTCGTCTATGGTTGTTATTAAATTGTTATTAGTTTCTACCAAAGTCTCTATATCAACTATGCCTCTTTCGCTTTCCTTTGCCGTCTCTATGCTTGCTTGCTTGAGCATTTGCGCGTTTTGCTTAAGAAGCGTGTTTGTCATATCGGTAACTTTGCGCTGCGCATCAATGGCTTGCTTGGAATTTTCTATCCCGAGAGCAAGCACCATTTGGCTTTTCCATAAAGGTATTGTGTTTACAAGCGACGATTGTATTTTTTCTACCATGAGACAATCGTTGTTTTGCACAAGCCTGATCTGCGGGCCCATCTGCAAAGATATGTTTCTGGTAAGCTCAAGGTCGTGCAGCCTTTTTTCAAAGCGGTTGGCCATATTCGCAAGATCGTTGGCTTTTTGCGCGTCTTCAGCAAGACCCGATTTTTCCGCCGCTTCTTTCAAAGCCGGAATGTCTTTAGTATTGACTATTTCAAGCTTTTTCTTTCCTGCCGCTATATACATTGAAAGCTCTTTGAAATAATTCAGATTCATATCGTACATTTTGCCGAACAGAGCAATATCTTTGAGCAACGTTATCTGATGGTTTTCCAAAATTTCCGCTACTGTCTCAACGTTGGCTTCGGCCTTCGCATAACCCGCTTTGAGTCTTGCTATGGTATTGCCGGCTTTTTTGAATAAACCCAAAAACCCCTTTTTGTCGTTTAAAGCGGAAAAACCCTGGAGCTCAGCTACAAGATCCGCCAAAGCTTTTCCTGTTTGTCCCATATCCTTTGTTCTTACCTTTTCAAGCGCTGTTTCTGAGAAACTCGCAATGTGCTTTTGAGCTCCTGTTCCGTAAGAAAGTATGATATTAGTGTCGGTAATATCAATTTTGTCGACAAATTCATCGATAACCTTTTGTTCTTCTGCAGTAAACTCAGGCTCTGTTATTACCTCTACAGGTTTTTCCTGAGCCTTTATTGCTTCATCGTTAGCCTGGGCTATGACCTCTTCTACTTTCAATACGGGAGTTTCATCCAGCGTAAGCTGAGGCACATCAAGCTCGGTTTGTTTGTTAGTGTTCATCTAGTAACCCTTTCGTTGTTTTTTATTTTTCAACTTTTATATCGTCTTTTATAAGACCTTCGCTTTTCATCACGCTTTCCATCACGGATATGTCTGTGGATATGTCAATAGCTTTGTCTTCATAAAGCGAGTCAAGACGGTTTTTGAAAGCTTCAATAATTGTATCAAGCATTTTGTCTATTTTTTCCATAGTTTGCGAGATATTTTCCGTCTCGATATTTTGCGCCTCAAGCGCTGTGTACGTTTCAATCAGCTTTAGCGTAGTAGGCAGATAATAGTTTATGAACCTTCTGACCTCGTTTCTTTGTGAAGGATTTTCCCGTACGTAAGAAAAAATCTTTATTGAACTGTCAATAATATTGTCGATTTTTGCATTAATTTTGTCATCGGACAATTTCATGCCTGCTGTTTTAAGCTTTGTTATATATTCATTTGCCTGCTTTATTGTTTCATTGAGTTTTTCGTCATCGGTAAGCTCAAGAGTATCTTGGGCTACGTATATCTTTTTTTTGCCAAACAGCAATGCGCTTACAAAATAAACTGCTATAGATGCTGCCGCCGCTATGATATAATCTGTTATGCGGTATAAAGGAAATATAAGGGCATATATAACCCATGTTATACCAATAAGATATATGCATATATTCGGCCTTATGTATTTTTCCTTCAAAACGTCCTCCGGTTCATATACGCTTTAATATAAGGATTTTACATTAAATAATCCTTATTAGTCAAGCGCATATCAAATTGTACATTCCAACGGTTCAAATTAATTTTTGATTAATAATTTGACATGCTATGAAATAAATACTTATGTGTTATAATATATATTCAATTGACAGTATGCTGATTTTAAGATGAAGAGGATTTTTAAAAATGAGTGATCAGACAAACTATAATTATCCACAGGGGAATCCTTATATGAAGCCGAAGAAAAACAAAACGGCGTTCTGGGTGATCTTCTTTGTTCTTATTCTTATAGTAACGAACCTTATAACTTATTTTCTTCCCAGGTATTTCCCCGTATTTTCGGGCAATTCCATTGTAATTAATGCCAATGATGAGATAGCTGTGAAAAATATAAACAAAATGCTTTATATTTATGAGCAGCTCAAGGAAAATTATCTGTGGGAACTTGACGAAGAAAAGCTTTGGGAATATGCCATAAAGGGCATGTTTGAAGGCACGGGAGATGTCTACTCAGGTTATATGACGGCTGATGAATATTCGGCTTACGCTGAAAGCGTTTCCGGCTCATATTACGGCATAGGCGTGAGGATTCAAAATAATGAAGATGGCAACGTTCAGGTCGTCGGGGTATTTTCTGGTTCTCCTGCTGAAGAGGCGGGTCTTATGAGCGGGGACGTGATAGTGTCCGCCGGAGACGTATCTCTTGTAGGGGTATCGGTAGACAATGCTGTAACGTATATTAAAGGCGAGGAAGGCACCAGCGTAACTTTGGGAGTATTGAGAAACGGTGCGGAGCTTACTTTGGAGGTCAGGCGCGCCAAAATTGAGACTGAATATACAAGCTACAAAATGCTTGACAATGGTATAGGCTATATACGAATAATAGAATTTGAGACGAATGCCTATAAGCAATTCAGCGAGGCAGTGACATCCCTGAAGGATATGGGCATGAAAGGTCTGATATTGGACCTCAGACAAAATCCCGGAGGTTCTGTTGATGAAACTATAGATATTGCGGACGATATGCTCGGTAAATGTGATATAATATACACGCTTGACAATAAAGAGCAAAAGCAGCTTTATACTTCGGATGCGTCTTATACGGTAGATGTGCCGATAGTTGTGCTGATAGATGAAAACTCTGCGAGCGCATCTGAAATTCTTGCTGTCGCGCTTCAGGACAACAATGCCGCAACAATAGTAGGCACTGTATCATACGGCAAAGGCATAATGCAGACGCTTCATCCTTTAAATGACGGTTCGATGTATAAATATACTTTCTGTGAGTATTATGGACCTAATGGAACAAAAATCCACGGCGTGGGAGTTACTCCCGATATTGTTGTCGAGCAGTCTGCCGAATATGCGAATTATTCGATAGAAAGCATTCCCGAAGGAGCGGACGTTCAGCTTAACAAAGCAATAGAAGTGATAACTCAAAAAATATCTGATTAGCACAAAACACAAAACTTGTCAAAAAACGGAGGATTATAATGAGCAGCAGTAACTCAGGCAATGATCCCAAGAAAAAGAAAGTTATAAAAACAAAAATCCTCAAGATCGGCAAAAAGCGCATAAAGCTCAACAGAGTAGTCAATATTAAAGACTCTGAAGAAATAAATAAAGAGCATAGCGCGGAAGATAACAAAAAACGCGGACCAATAGGAAGATTTTTCCAAAGAATGAAGGAAAAAAACGCGAAACGTCCGAAAGGCTGGAGAATATTCTGGCGCGTTGTATGGATTAGCATTGCGTGTTTTCTTGTAATTGCAGTTGTTGGTTTGGGTTTTGCGATAACATGGATGATAAACGCTCCTGAGCTTGATTTGAGCAAACTTGACTTTAACTCCAATACGACTATAAATGATATAAACGGTGATTTCTATCAGCAGCTTCAGGCGAAGGAAAACAGAGTTCCTGTCGAGATAGAGGATATACCGGAACTTGTTCAGCTCGCTTTTGTTGCAATAGAAGACCAAAGATACTATTCGCATAACGGGGTTGATCTGAGAGGTACATTAAAGGCTATTATCAATGTTATATTCAGCGGCTCCACGGACGGGCCCGGCGGCTCTACAATTACTCAGCAGTTGATAAAGCTTACGCACCTTACCAGCGAGGTTTCCATAAAGCGTAAAGTTATGGAATGGAAGCTGGCAGTTCAGCTTGAAAATCAAATGAGCAAGCGCGAGATTTTGGAAGCGTATCTCAACAAGGTTAATATGTCTTATACGTGGGGAATTCAGGGAGCAGCGGATCTGTATTTTGGTAAAGATGTAAGCGAACTGAGCATTGCCCAGGCAGCGGTGCTTGCTGCAATTATAAATTCGCCGTCGTATTATAATCCTTACTTGTATGAGACGGATGAGGACGGCAATACCATACTCATGCGGACGACCGATGAGTCCGGCAATACAAAAATCGCTTATGACCCCAACAGTATGGAAAGAGCGCTTCTCGTCGTTGATAAAATGTATGAGCTCGGATATATAAGCGAAACCGAATATAATATTGCTACTAACGATCTTCAAAATAATTTAATAGGGCTTATTGAGCCTAAGGATCCGACTATATACAGTTACTTTACGGATGCAGTATACCAGCAGGTGCTTTCCGACATAATGGAGAAGTATAACTACACAGAGGATGCCGCGACGGATCTTTTGCTCAACGGAGGGCTTATTATAAATTCTACGGTTGATCCGGACGTGCAACAGGCTTTGGAGGATGCGGCTAACGATGACGACAGGTTCCCGAGTCAAACGTACAGCGCGAGGCAGGCTTCGGAGGCAATGACTGAATATTCCGGCACGGAGACCAATTACATTCCTCAGGTAGCGGCAGTCGTGATAGAAAACAAGTCCGGTTATGTTGTGGGAATAGTCGGAGGCCGCGGCGAAAAGGAGGGCAGCTTATCCCTCAACCGCGCTTTGGCTTATCATCAAACCGGTTCGACAACGAAACCCATTACGGTATACGCGCCGGGCATAGATACGGGCGTATTGTATTTGGCTATGACGTTTGACAACAACAGGATAAGCTTTGACGGCTGGAGCCCAATTAACGTTACGGGGACATATCCCGGGATGGTGGATGTAAGAACTGCAATAAGCGAGTCGATCAATGTCGTGGCTGTGCTGGCTCACAGAAAAGTCGGCATAGAAGTATCTGCGGATTACGCTGAACGTTTCGGCTTTGAAATAGTCCGCGAAGGAGAAGCTACGGATATGAACTCTGCGGCGTTGGCTTTGGGCGGCTATACTTACGGTCAGACAACGCTTGCGCTTGCTTCCGCATATACTGTATTCCCGAACGGAGGATACAGAGTTACCCCTACATTCTATACTACTGTTATGGATTCCAACGGCAATGTGATTCTGACGGCAGAGCAGGAGACGGTCCAGGTTATAAGCGAGCAGACCGCATGGGTTATGACTTCCGCAATGATAGACGTTGTGCGAGGAGGAAGCACGTACCGTTCGATCCCCGGACAGGAGATTGCCGGTAAGACAGGAACGACTGACGGCAGCGCTACAACGTTGTTTGCAGGCTATACGGCAAGGTATACAGGAGCGGTATGGTTTGGCTATGACTATACATCAGTAACCATAAACGGAACCACGTATGAGCTTCATATTGACCGTTCCAGCGGCGGCGACAGTTATGGCCCGGCTGCTTTCTGGGAGACTGCTTTCAGACAGTTTTATGCGGCGAAAAACTTGCCTGATGAAAATCTTCCTTCTATGCCTGACGGAATATTTACTGCTTCGGTTGACGGGGTGTCGGGCAAAGCTCCCACAGAGCTTTCATCTAAAGATCCCAGAGGTTCCATGATCAGAAGTGATTATTTCATAGACGGAACATATCCGGCGGAAAGCGATGATATGCACAAAGAGGTGGAGATTTGCAGTGTAACGGGTCTTTTGGCAAGTGAAAACTGCCCTGCTGTCAAAAAGGTTATGATAGTGAAAGATCCTGAAAAGCTGCTGCCGGAGGGGGCGACTTATTTGGTGGCGGCTCCATATGCGGGATCTGCTGAAACAGGCTATGTCGCTCCGGTACAGACTTGCACGCAGTGCACGAGCTCATCAATGGTAACGGGACTTGATTTCAGCGCTTCGAGCGACTCGAATGACATAGTAACGAGCATCACGGTAAACGAAGGAGAATCGGTAACTTTATATCTTAGAACGGTATCCGAAAATGGTGTAAGCGCTATTACAAATGAATCGCCGTCGTATTACTCGAGTGATTCCACAGTAGCAGGCGTTTCCGGTTCGGCAGGCAGCGTGACTGTCACAGGGCTGACAGAAGGAAATGCGCAATTAACTGCGACAGTGACTTATAATGCGGGTACTTCCAAAGAATACACTGTTTCCAGGACTATCTATATTATTGTAAATAGAACCCAGGAACCAGATCCGCCTGATCCGGGAGGAGTTTCAGGAGAAGGCGGCGGAGGCTGAGAACAGGCAGCGCCTATAGGCGCTGCCTGATAAGTAAGTTTTTATGTGAGGAAAACGGTATAACTCAATAAAATGAGTTGCACCGTTTTCTTGTTTTTGTTTTCGGAAACTGTCAGTACAGTCGTTTTATCTATTCCTTTTTAAATATATCAAGTGTATGATGAGAATATCCTATCATATCTTGCCTTTCGCAAATGGAAAGATGATATTTCAATAAGTAACCATAAGCGGCACGCTCCACTGAAAACAAATTACGAGAAGCGCCATGCTTTTTCGCCCTTACATTTCGCCACTGATAGTTTTTTCTATATATTTTCGGATAAATACAAGGTTTTAGAAATAAGAAAAAAATTAATTCTTTGACGGGAATACACAGTATAAATTTTCATTCCGCCCAGAAACCTGTTTTTTGGTCCTGCGCCTGTTTTTGTAGCTGGTAAAATTCTTCACTGTATTTGACGTTCGGCTGAATTGTCATTACGACGGCATAGCCATTTATCAAAAGTTCGCGGTTCAGCATTGTTTCTGCGTCGCTCAGGTATACGTATGCGAGAGTTCTGCCGTATTGATCGTAAATACTTACATCATATTCAAGGTATACTTTTTGTCCGTCGAGAAGCTGTTGTGTAAATTCGGAGGCCGTTTTTCCTTGCGAAGTATTTTTGTCTTCATCAGGGTGAACGCTTTCCGGGCAGTCTACGCCTATAAGGCGTACTTTTACTTTCTCGCCGTCTATTTTAACTTGTATCGTGTCTCCGTCTACAATACTCAGCACTTTATAGGGGCCGTTAAGATAGTCGGGAATATCGTGATTTCGTATTCTTACGTTCAGCGTGCATGAACTCGCAAGAAGCGTTATTATAAGCAGTAATGAAATCAGTTTTGTTTTCTTTGCGTTCATATAATCATTATACTATAAATTTCGCCGATGTGTCAGATTTGCCGGAGGGGTTTTTCTTTAAGCGGGGCAGATTGAGGGAAAGTACGCGCGGTTATATTGTATGCGCGGCTTTCCCAACCGAAAACGGGCGGGAATTTGAAGGGCCCGGACAGATGCGAATAGACCGAAAGGTAGAATTTTCGTGGTATTTTTCAGCGCTGTCAAATCGATAAAGCCGCTAAGGGGCGCGCCGCGTGAAGCTTATCAGCTTCAGCGTACGGCTTTAGCCGTACGGCGCTTTTTACAAAGCGCCGCGGCGCGCCCCTTAGCGGCTTTATCGAATTTTTAACGACGATTTCGTTAAAACGTTTGACACACACAAAGCGTTGTGATATAGTTAACTTCGTATCCGCACGCGCAGGGTTTTTTAAGCGTGTAATGCGCACCTTGATATGCGGCGAGATTGGTTAGAGGAGGTATATTTATTATGTATGCAGTTATTGCCACAGGCGGCAAACAGTATCGTGTTGAAAAAGACGACGTTATTACGGTAGAAAAAATTACGCTTGAGGATGAAAATCAAAAAAGCGTGGTGTTCAGCGATGTCCTTATGCTTAACGACGGGAAAAAGGCTCAGATAGGCGCGCCGTATGTGAAAGGCGCCAGTGTGGAAGCCGAGATCATTGAGAACGGCAAATCTGAAAAAATCATCGTTTACAAGTATAAGGCCAAAAAAGATTACAGAAGAAAACAAGGGCACCGTCAGCCTTATACAAAGCTGAAAATTACTTCAATAAATAAGGCGGCTGCTAAAAAAACGGCTCAAACTGATGAGCAAAAGTAAAGCGGGCTTTAGTTTTGATAAAAGCTACGTTTACATTTGAAAAAAGTACCGATAAAATACTCAAAGTAAATATCAGCGGACATGCACAATTTGATGATTACGGAAGCGATGTGGTTTGCGCAAGCGTTTCGAGTCTTGTTATAGCTACTGTCAACGCTTTGGAGGAGTATGTCGGCATTGATACGTCGGTTATTATACAAAACGGGGCGACCGAGTTTAGTATAAATACAGATGATACTGTCAAGTCCATACAGGCTCAGGCAATAGCCAATATGCTTTATATGGCGCTTACAGGCTTAGAGGATGAGCACGAAGACTATATTCAGGTAACGGTTACGGAGGATAAAGATGATTAGATATACTTTTGATAATTTACAGCTTTTTGCACACAAAAAAGGAGTGGGAAGCTCCAAAAACGGCCGCGACAGCGAAGCTAAGCGTCTTGGAGTTAAAAGAGGCGACGGTCAATTCGTTTCTGCAGGCAGTATTCTTGTTCGTCAGCGCGGCACGAAAATACATCCCGGCGTTAACGTAGGTATCGGAGGAGATGATACGCTCTTTGCAAAAGCTGACGGCGTTGTTCGTTTCGAACGCTGCGGCAAAAATAAAAAGCAAGTAAGCATAAGGCAGAAGGAAGTATAAGCTTTGCGGCGTCCCTGAGTTAAGGGACGCTTTTTTATACGTAATGTATTTTTGAGCACTGTAAGAAACCGATGGGTTGTAAGGGGCGCGGGGCACGACGGCGCTTAAAAGCGCCGTGCGGCATGATGCCGCATAGCTGAAGCTTCGAGCTTCAGCCGTGCCCCGCGCCCCTTACAACCCATCGGTTTCTTTTCTGAATCTTTAAATATCTGTTTTGTACCGCCATGCGCAGCGGGTAAATCTGTATATGCTAAATCCGTCGTAAATATTAAAAAACGCATCTTGATAAAAATATATGTATTTGTATAAAAAAACTTCAAAAAATCTTAAAAAAAAGCTTTACACAGGTCTTTTTTTAGTGTATTATTGAAAAGCTGTCACATAAGCGCATACTATTTTATTGCTTATACAGCGCGTGAAAAAATGCGATGAAGCGGGAGGTTGCCGTAAATAACGGGGAATTTCCGCTGAGTATGTCACCATCATTAAATGGGGCGTATAGCGCAAAACGGGTGAATTTTGTGAAAAAGGATTAGTGGAACACCCGGCACAGTGCGCATATGCCATTCGCCGCGTAAAAAGGAGGTAACAATGGCAAACAAAATGAGAATCAGACTGAAATCTTATGATCATCAGGTTATGGATCAGTCAGCCGCAAAAATCGTAAATACGGCTAAAAGAAGCGGAGCTGAAGTCAGCGGTCCTATTCCTCTTCCGACTCAAAAGGAAGTGGTAACAATACTGAGGGCAGTCCATAAGTACAAGGATTCGCGTGAACAGTTCGAAATGAGAACTCATAAAAGACTCATAGAAATCATCAATCCGACTCCAGAAACGATCAATGCATTGATGCATCTTGATCTTCCTGCCGGCGTAGATATCGAAATCAAATAAATGCTTTTGCATCAAAAAATTATGACCGCATAATTTGCGGTCCGCTAATGGAGGTAAGTTATATAAATGAAGAAAGCAATCATCGCTAAAAAAATCGGCATGACGCAAGTGTTCAGCCCTGAAGGAGCAGTAGTTCCCGTGACTGTGCTCGAAGCCGGCCCCTGCAGCGTCGTTCAGGTAAAAACCGAAGAGACGGACGGATACAATGCCGTGCAGCTTTCTTTCGGAGCTGTCAAAGACAAAAAGGTTTCAAAGCCGCTTAAGGGGCACTATGAAAAAGCCAATGTAATACCAAGAAAGAGGCTTAAGGAATTCAGAGTTGATAATCTTGACCAATACGCTCTCGGAAGCGAAATTAACTGTTCTGTTTTCGAGCAGGGCGATAAGGTTGATATATCAGGAAAAAGCAAAGGTAAAGGCTTCCAGGGCAATATCAAGCGCCACGGCCAGCACCGCGGCCCGATGAAGCACGGATCAAAATATCACAGAGCCGTCGGCTCAATGGGCGGATCCTCTTCCCCCAGCCGTGTATTCAAAGGCAAAAAGCTGCCCGGCCATATGGGAGATAAGAAGTGCACCGTTCAGAATCTGACCATTATAAAGTCTGACGCCGAAAAGAATCTTCTGCTTGTTAAAGGCGCGGTTCCCGGTTCAAACGGTTCTGTGGTATACGTAGTGGATTCAGTGAAGAATTAACATAAGGCGCACGAGGAGGATATTTAAATGAAAGCTGATGTATTAAACATAAAAGGCGAAGTCGTTGACGCAGCTGAATTAAAAGATGATATATTCGGCATCGAACCGAATGAAGCAGTCGTGCACCAAGTGGTAAAAGCATGGCTTGCCAACCAAAGACAAGGCACGCAAAGCGCTAAAACGCGCGCTGAAGTGAGCGGCGGCGGTAAAAAGCCTTGGAGACAAAAAGGCACAGGACGTGCGCGTGTAGGTTCTTCACGCAACCCTGTGTGGAGACACGGAGGCGTAGCGTTTGCGCCAAAACCCCGCGATTATACGCAATCCGTCAACAAAAAAATGAGAAGACTTGCTATGAAGTCCGTTTTCTCAGCTAAAGTAAAAGACAACGAATTCTTCATCGTTGATCAATTAAGCTTCAGCGAACCAAAAACTAAGGAAATGATAAGCGTTTTGAATAATCTTAAACTCAAAAAAACGCTTGTAGTGCTTGAAAATAACGACAGAAACGTAATCAAATCCGTAAGCAACATACCTACTGCTAAATGCTCTACGGTGGGTACGCTCAATACTTACGAAATGCTCAAATACGACAGTATGCTCGTAACAAAGGCGGCCCTGGAAAAAATACAGGAGGTATATTCATAGAAATGAATCCTTATGATATTTTGGTAAAACCCGTCGTGACCGAGCGTACAATGCAGGAGGCCGAAGAAAAAAAATATACATTCAATGTAAATAAAAAGGCCAATAAATATCAAATCAAAGACGCCGTCGAGGAAGTGTTCGGCGTAAAGGTTGCAAAAATAAGCACCATGAACATGCGCGGCAAACTTAAAAAAATGGGCCGCACTCAGGGAAGACGTCCGGATTGGAAAAAGGCGATCGTTACTCTTACGCCGGACAGCAAGGAAATTAAGTTCTTCGAGAACGTATAAAGCATTGTTTAACTTTAACGGAGGCAATTTATTATGGGTATAAAAAAATATAAGCCCACAAGTCCCGGCATGCGCGGCATGACCGTTTCGACTTTTGAGGAAATAACGAAAACAACGCCCGAAAAAGCCCTTCTCGCCCCGAAAAACGCAAAGGCGGGAAGAAATAATACAGGAAAAATTACAGTACGGCACAGAGAGGGCGGCGCCAAACAGAAATACAGAATTATTGATTTTAAAAGAAGCAAAGACGGTATCAAGGCAACTGTAAAAGCCATTGAATATGATCCAAACAGAAGCGCTAATATCGCACTTTTGTTTTACGCCGACGGCGAAAAACGTTACATTATCGCACCTGAGGGAATCAAAGTCGGAGATGTAGTGATGAGCGGAGCCGAAGCTGATATTAAAGTAGGAAACGCTCTTCCGATGGATAATATTCCCGTAGGAAGCGTGCTTCACAATGTGGAGCTTAAAGCCGGAAAAGGCGCTCAGCTTGCGAGAAGCGCGGGAAGCTTTGTGCAGTTAATGGCCAAGGAGGGCAATTACGTCACATTGAGACTTCCTTCCGGAGAAATGAGAATGGTAAGAAAAGAATGTCGCGCCACAATAGGCCAGGTGGGAAATCTCGATCATGCCAATATAAATATAGGTAAAGCCGGAAGAAAAAGACATATGGGCATAAGACCGACAGTGCGCGGTTCCGTAATGAACCCCAACGATCACCCGCACGGCGGCGGCGAGGGCAAAGCTCCTATAGGAAGAAGCGGTCCTATGACGCCATGGGGCAAGCCGACACTCGGATATAAAACGAGAAAGAAAAATAAACCTTCCGATAAATATATCGTCAGAAGAAGAACGAAGTAAGAGGGAGAGGATACTAATATATGAGCAGATCTACTAAAAAAGGACCTTATGTTGACGCTAAACTTCTGAAAAGAATAGAAGATATGAATTCGGCCAACGAAAAAAAGGTAATAAAAACATGGTCGAGAGACTGTACCATATTCCCTCAAATGGTTTCTCATACGATAGCCGTGCACGACGGCAGAAAGCATGTGCCGGTATTTATAACGGAAGATATGGTAGGACATAAGCTAGGCGAATTCGCTCCGACAAGAACCTTCAGAGGCCATGCGGGCGAAAAGAAAGCAGCCAAGCGTTAAGGAGGAAAGTAATGCAAGCAAAAGCAACTGCAAAATACGTGCGTGTCTCGCCTCTTAAGGCAAAACGCGTGGCTGATCTGATAAGAGGTAAAAACTTAACCGACGCGCTCGCAATATTAAAACTTAACGGCAATAAGCCGTCAAGAGCATTCGAAAAAGTCGTAAAAAGCGCCGCGGCCAACGCTCAGAATAATCACGAAATGGATGTTCAAAAACTTTATGTGGCCGAAGTTAACGCTAACCGAGGTCCTATACTTAAAAGGATGAAGGCCGGATCGCACGGAAGAGGTTTCATCATTAAAAAAAGAAGCGCCCACTTAAGCGTGGTGCTGATGGAAAGGCAATAAGGAGGTAAAATCTTGGGTCAGAAAGTTAATCCGCACGGACTTAGAGTAGGCGTAATTAAAGATTGGTCGTCAAGATGGTACGCAAAGGACAGGGATTTTGCCGACCTTCTGGTAGAAGACCGCAAAATCAGGGAATATATCAAAAAAACACAGTATTCCACAGGAATTTCCAAAGTTGAAATAGAACGAAGCGCAAACAAGATATCCTTGTTTATATATACCGGAAAACCGGGGCGCATCATCGGCAAAGGCGGAGCAGGTATCGAAACGTTAAGACGCCAGATTAAAAAACTCACAGGCGGCAAAGACGTAAACATCAATATAATGGAAGTTAAAAACGTTGATTGCGACGCGCAGCTCGTTGCTGAAAATATAGCTCAGCAGCTCGAAAAGCGTATTGCTTTCCGCCGCGCTATGAAGCAGGCTATTTCAAGAGCAATGAAGGGCGGAGCCGAAGGTATTAAAACGAGCTGCTCCGGAAGGCTTAACGGCGCGGAAATCGCAAGAACAGAGCACTACAGCGAGGGCAATGTTCCTTTGCAGACATTAAGAGCGGATATAGATTTCGCGCAGGCTGAAGCAGATACTACCTATGGGAAAATAGGCGTAAAGGTTTGGATAAATAAAGGCCAGATCCTTCCCAAAAAGAAAGACGCCTGAGCAGCGCAGTATATATAAGGAGGAACGCTAAAAATGTTAATGCCAAAAAGAGTTAAGCGCAGAAGAGTTCACCGCGGCAGAATGACGGGCAAAGCGCTGCGCGGCAATACCATAACATACGGCGATTACGCGATTCAGGCGCTTGAACCCGGCTGGATTAAGTCCAACCAGATAGAGGCCGCTCGTGTCGCTATGACAAGATATATCAAAAGAGGCGGAAAGGTTTGGATAAAAATATTTCCGGACAAACCCGTTACCAAAAAACCGGCTGAAACCCGTATGGGAAGCGGTAAAGGCGCTCCCGAATATTGGGTAGCTGTGGTTAAGCCCGGACGCATAATGTTCGAGCTTGCGGGAGTTGACGAAGCAACTGCTAAGGAAGCCATGAGGCTTGCGCAGCATAAACTCCCTATTAAAACAAAATTTGTCGTCAAAGAACAAAGTCAGGCGGTAAATGCAAATGAAAGCTAAAGATTTAAAGACTCAGTCCATAGAAGAATTAAACAACCAGCTTAAGACATTAAAGGAAGAGCTTTTCAACCTTCGTTTTCAGCACGCAACAGGTCAGCTTGATAATCCGCTTCGAATCAGAGAAGTTAAAAGGGATTATGCAAGAATAAAGACAGTGCTGCGCGAAAGAGAAATTAACGCATAGGTAAGGTAAATAACATGGTAAGAGCTAACAGAAAAGTAAAAATCGGTAAGGTTGTTTCCGATAAGGCAGATAAAAGCATTGTCGTCGCTATTGAAACCATGGTAAAGCATCCGCTTTACGGCAAACGTGTGTTGAGGACGACAAAATTCATGGCTCAGGACGATAACAACGAGTGCAGGGTAGGCGATACCGTAAAAATTATGGAAACGCGCCCGCTTAGCAAAAACAAACGCTTCAGGCTCGTGGAGATCGTTGAAAGAGCAAAATAATCAAGGGCTTGTATTTTAAGGAGGTAAGACAATGATACAGCAGGAAACGCGTTTGAGAGTCGCCGACAATACAGGCGCTAAAGAATTATTGTGTATCAGGGTGCTCGGCGGAACTAAACGACGCTATGCGTATGTAGGCGATATTATCGTCGCGTCTGTAAAGAGCGCTGCGCCCGGAGGAACCGTCAAAAAAGGCGACGTCGTAAAAGCCGTTGTGGTAAGAACAGTTAACCCGACTAAACGCCCGGACGGAAGCTATATAAGATTTGACCAAAACGCAGCCGTCATAATCAAAGAAGACGGCCAGCCCAGAGGCACGCGTATATTCGGACCGGTAGCACGTGAACTCAGAGAAAAGCAGTTCATGAAAATAGTATCGCTGGCTCCGGAAGTGCTTTAGGAGGTATGGGTAATATGCATGTAAAACAAGGTGATACTGTCGTAGTAATTTCGGGAGTAAAAGATAAGGACAAAAATAAAAAAGCAAAAGTGCTTAAGGTTTTGCCGAAAAAAGGCAGAGTAATCGTTGAAGGCATAAATATGAGGAAAAAACACCTTAAGCCGACGCGCGAAATGCAGCAAGCCGGCATAATTGATCAGGAAGGTTCAATAGACGCTTCGAACGTTATGCTTTACTGCGAAAAGTGCAAAAGAGGCGTAAGAGTCGCTCATAAAATGCTGAACGACGGCACGAAAATACGCGTTTGCGTAAAGTGCGGCGAAGCTGTAGGAAAGCAGGGGGTATAGCAAATGGCGAGAATGTTTGATAAATACGTTGAAACGGCTGTTCCCGCGCTTAAAGAAAAATTCAAATACGAAAATGTTACGCTTATACCCAAGCTTGAAAAAATCGTTGTGAATATGCGTTTCGGCGATTGCAAGGATAATTCCAAAGCAATGGAATCAGCAGTGCGCGAGCTTGAACAAATAACGGGACAGAAAGCAATAATCATCAAAGCTAAAAAATCCGTATCCAACTTTAAAGTGCGTAAAGGTATGGATATAGGCGCTAAAGTAACGCTTCGCAAAGACAGAATGTACGAATTTGCAGACAGGCTCATTAATATAGCCATCCCCCGTATAAGGGACTTTCGCGGAGTGTCGCCTTCCGCATTTGACGGACGCGGCAACTATGCTTTGGGCATCAAAGAGCAGCTTATCTTTCCGGAGATAAACTACGATAAGGTTGAGACCATCCGCGGCATGGATGTGATATTCGTAACGACAGCTAAAACCGACGAGGAAGCATACGAACTCTTAAAACAGCTCGGGATGCCTTTTTCTCAGGCTTAAGGAGGTAGCTCATGGCAAAAAAATCAATGATAGCAAAGCAGAAACGCGAGCCTAAATTCTCAACAAGAGCGTATTCAAGATGCCGTATATGCGGCAGGCCTCATGCTTATCTGAGAAAATACGGCATATGCAGAATTTGCTTCAGAGAGCTGGCTTACAGGGGAGAGATTCCCGGAGTCAAAAAGGCGAGCTGGTAGTAACATCAATTATTAAGGAGGATAAGCGGTATGGTTATGACTGACCCTATTGCTGATATGCTTACAAGAATCAGAAACGCAAACAACGCCAAGCATGCGTCAGTTACTGTTCCTTCTTCAAATATAAAAAAGGCTATTGCCAATATTATGTTGGAAGAGGGCTATATAAAGCAGGTTAGCGAAATAGATAATGATAAGCAGGGAATGCTTGAAATAACCCTGAAATACGGCGAGGACGATTCAAAGGTAATTTCCGGTCTTAAAAGGATTTCAAAGCCGGGACTCAGAATCTACGCCGCAAGAGACGAAGTTCCAAAGGTTCTAAACGGACTCGGAATAGCCATAATCTCCACATCCAAAGGAGTTATGACGGATAAAAACGCCCGCAAATTAAACGTAGGCGGAGAGGTGCTTTGCTATATATGGTAGCAGGCATAAAATATTAAGGAGGCATAAAATGTCAAGAATAGGAAGAATGCCCATTAATATCCCCGCCTCAGTCGAGATCAAAATCGACAATGGTTCGGTTCGCGTAAAGGGACCGAAAGGGGAGTTAGTCCAGGCAATATCAAAGGATATGATATTCGATATTCAAAACGGAGTGCTTTGCGTAAGCAGACCGTCTGACGATAAAGAACATAAAGCTTTGCATGGCCTTACAAGAAAATTGGTAGCTAATATGGTTGAAGGCGTGACAAACGGCTTTACAAAAGAGCTCGAAATCGTCGGCGTAGGCTACAGAGCTCAAAAGCAGGGCAATAAGCTGATATTGAATTTGGGATATTCTCATCCTGTGGAAATGGTAGATCCCGAAGATATCCAAACGGTTGTAGAAGGCAACAACAAGATAATCGTAAAGGGCATCGATAAGCAGCGCGTAGGCGAACACGCAGCCAACATAAAGAAGGTTCGTCCGCCGGAACCCTATAAAGGCAAAGGCGTCAGATATGCCGGCGAGTATGTCAGAATAAAAGAAGGCAAGACCGGTAAGAAGTAAGGAGTGATGCTTTATGATAAGTAAACCTGTCAGAAATAAAATCAGATTGAAAAGACATGAAAGAATACGTAACCACATCAGCGGCACTCCTCAAATACCCAGACTGAATGTTTTCCGCAGCAATAAGCATATTTACGCTCAGATTATTGATGATGTAAACGGTGTGACCCTGGCCAGCGCATGCTCAAAAAGCGTTGTGAAGGATATTGAAGAAAATATATCTACTTCCGGCATAGAGGCTGCGAAAAAAGTAGGCGAAGCGGTCGCTAAGGCAGCGGCGGATAAGGGAATAAGCAAAGTCGTATTCGACAGAGGCGGATATGTCTACCACGGCAGAATAAAAGCTCTTGCCGATGCCGCAAGAGAAGCGGGACTTGAGTTTTAGGAGGGCTTAGCGTGAAGAAAAATGACTTTAATCCGGCTGAGCTGGATCTTAAGGAAAAAGTAGTTCAGATAAACAGAGTAGCCAAAACGGTTAAAGGCGGACGCAACATGCGTTTTTCGTGCCTGGTAGTTGTAGGCGACGGAGCCGGCCATGTAGGCGTAGGACTTGGCAAAGCCATAGAAATACCGGAAGCCATACGCAAAGGCACTGAGGACGCAAAAAAGAATATGATAAGCGTTCCGCTCAGAGGCACAACTATACCTCATCAGATCATAGGGCGTTTCGGAGCGGGCAGAATGCTTTTGATGCCTGCCGGCGAAGGTACCGGAGTTATCGCAGGAGGACCTGCTCGTGCAGTGCTTGAGCTTGCCGGAATATCCGATATAAGAACAAAATCATTAGGATCCAACAACGCCAACAATATGGTTAAGGCTACATTGCAGGGTCTTAGCAGTCTTGTCAGTGCGCAGCAGGTTGCAGCAAAGCGCGGCAAGAGCGTAGAAGAAATATTAAGTTAGGAGTGTGAAAAAAATTGGCTAAGGCGAACAAACAGTTGAAAATCACACTTAATAGAAGTCTTATAGGAAAAAATCAGCAGCAAAGACAGATCATTGAAGCTTTGGGACTTAAAAAAATAGGACAAAGCGTAACAAGGCAGGATACTCCCGCCATTAGAGGAATAATTCAAAAAGTCGGTTTTATGCTGAAAGTCGAAGAAATATAGGAGGATAGGCATTATGAAGCTTCATACTCTTAAACCGGCTCCCGGCTCGACAAAGGAGCCAAAGAGAAAAGGCAGAGGCACTGCGACAGGACAGGGCAAAACTGCAGGCAGAGGTCAGGACGGTCAGAAATCCCGTTCGGGCGGAGGTGTGCGCATAGGTTTCGAAGGCGGCCAGATGCCCCTTACAAGAAGAGTGCCCAAAAGAGGCTTTTCGAACGCAAAATTCAAAAACGAAATTGCTATCGTTAATATAGATAAATTAAACAAATTCAGAAAAGGCTCTGTAATAACCTTGGATTCGCTCAAAAAAGAAGGGCTTGTAAAGAATAAATACTCTCAGGTAAAAATACTTGGAAATGGGGAACTCAAAAAAGAGCTTACAGTAAAAATAGCGAATGTAAGCCGGAGCGCCCGTGAAAAAATTGAAGCCGCAGGCGGTAAAGTAGAGGAACTCTAAATGATCCAAACAATCAAGCGTGCATGGAAGATACCTGATCTAAGAAAAAGAATTATCTATACGCTCATAATGATAGTGCTGTTTCGTGCAGGCTCCTTCATAGCGGTTCCGTATATCAATACGCAAGCAGTGGAGCAGCTTATAGGAAGCAACAGCATGCTTGGGCTTTTGAACATAATTTCAGGAAATAACTTCAGCAATTTCTCCATATTTGCTATGTCGATATCACCGTATATTACGGCTTCAATCGTCATTAATCTTCTTACGGTAGTCATACCCTCATGGGAGAGACTTTCAAAAGAAGGCGAGGCGGGAAGAAAGAAACTTGCCAAATATACGCGCTATGCAGCTTTATTATTGTCAGTTATCCAGGCATACGGCGTTACGGTTACAGTTGGCTCCGTATTGCTTGTAAATACATTTTGGGTGAAGCTGCTTGTCATTACCGTTGTAACTGCCGGAAGCTGCCTGCTGTTGTGGATGGGCGAAAGCATTACGGAAAAAGGGATAGGAAACGGTATTTCGATAATAATTTTCGTTGGAATAATATCGTCCATTCCTTCCGCTATACAAAGTCTTGTGCTTACAATGCAGACTGATTCGTCAAAACTGTACTTGCTGCCCATTATGATTATATTTATACTGCTTACAGTGGCAGGAGTGGTTGCAGTTCAGGAAGGAACAAGGAAAATACCTGTACAGTATGCCAAAAGAGTTGTCGGCAGAAAAGTGTACGGCGGAAGGAATACGCATTTGCCGCTGAAAGTCAATCAATCAGGAGTTATTCCGATTATTTTTGCTTCAACATTAACGATGTTTCCTTCAACATTAGCGTCGTTTTTCCCAAATGTAGGTTGGCTTGCAAGCTTTGCGGAGTTTATGAGCTGGGGCAAAACTGTCCCCACTATAATATACGTTGTGCTTACAATAGCGTTTACGTTTTTTTATACGCTTGTTACGTTTAATCCACAGGATGTGGCTAATAATCTTAAACAATACGGCGGATTTATCCCTGGAATTCGTCCCGGCGCGCCAACGGTACAGTATTTATCAAAGATATTGAACCGCTTGACGCTTTTCGGCGGATTGTTCCTTGCGTTGATAGCGATTATACCTATTATCGTAGGAAACGTAACAGGACTTAACCTTCAATTCGGAGGCACCAGTCTTTTGATTGTGGTCGGAGTTGCTTTGGAAACAGTCAAACAGCTCGAACAGCAAATGATTATGAGAAACTATAAAGGATTTCTTAAATAAAGAGGCATTTGAAAATGAAAATCGTATTGCTCGGACCTCCGGGCGCAGGTAAAGGCACTCAAGCCGAAGCCATAATAAAGCGTTTCGGAATAGTTCATATTTCAACGGGGGATATCTTCAGGAAAAACATAAAAGAGAATACGCCTTTGGGCCTTAAGGTTAAGGAGTATACTCAAAAGGGCCTTTTGGTGCCGGACGAAGTAACGGTTTCAATGGTAGCTCAAAGGCTTGAGGAGGACGACTGCAAAGCAGGCTATATGCTCGATGGTTTCCCGCGTACTATTAATCAGGCCGTGGAACTTGATAAGATATTAAATAAAGCCGGCGAGAAGCTTGACTGCGCTTTGGTGATCACGGCTGATTACGCAAAACTTACAGAGCGTATCGTGGGACGCAGAATATGCAAAGGCTGCGCAGCAACGTATCATGTAACATTCAATCCTCCCCAAAAGCAGGATGTGTGCGATAAGTGCGGCAGCGAGTTATATCAGCGCGATGATGATAAAGAAGCGACTGTTGTCAAACGTCTCGAAGAATATGATGAAAAAACTGCTCCTTTGATCGATTATTACGAAAAACAGGGCATCGTCAAAAAAGTTGACGGACAGCAGTCAATCAGCGCCGTTGAAAAAGATATAGCCGATATTCTGTCTGCGCTTTAGGACGGCGGAAATGATTATCATAAAATCCGAAAACGAAATACGCCTTATGCGTATGGCGGGGAAAGTGACCGCCATGGCTATGGAGGCAGTGAGAAAAGCCGTTCGCCCCGGAATAACAACGCTTGAACTCGATGAGATTGCGCGCGATGTTATTGTTGGCTGCGGAGCATATCCTACATTTTATCAATACAACGGATATCCCAAAAATATCTGCGCCTCGGTTAACGATGAGATAGTTCACGGAATACCCGATAAGAAAAAAGTTTTAAAAGAAGGCGATATAGTAAGTATTGATATAGGCGCGACTTTGAACGGATATGTGGGGGATATGGCCAGAACGTTTGCCGTTGGTGAAATATCTCAGGAGAAAAAAGACCTTATAGAAGCAACAAAAGGTTCGTTTTACGCAGGACTTGAGTTTTGCCGCGAAGGCAACAGGCTTTACGATGTATCGCATGCCATTCAGTCTTATGCCGAAAGCAGAGGATATTCGGTTGTGCGCGATTATGTGGGCCACGGCGTCGGAAAAAACATGCATGAGGATCCATCAGTGCCCAATTACGGCAATCCAGGCTTCGGCGTGCGCCTTAAGGCTGGAATGACGCTTGCAATAGAGCCGATGATAAATATCGGAGTGTATGATACAAAAGTCTGCGCTGACGGGTGGACAGTAAAGACGGCTGACGGAAAAGCAAGCGCGCATTATGAAAATACTATTGCGCTGACTAAAGGCGAGCCTTCCATTTTAACGGTTTTGTGAGGTGAATGCTTGCTGGAAGGTTTAAGTATAGGTCAGATAGTAATATCCTCTCAGGGACGTGACAAAGGAGCGTTTATGATAATTGTGGGAGTTGAGCCTTCATACGTTTATCTTGCGGATGGAAAATTGCGCAAAGCGGAAAAACCGAAGAAAAAGAAGATAAAGCATATACGGCCGACTCATATGATATGCGAGGATATTAAAGCAATATATCAAAGCGGCAAAAAAGCCGATAATGCGGCTTTGAGAAAAGCGCTTAAATCTTATGATGAAATAAGATAATAACGGAGGATGCTTTTGAGTAAAAGCGATTATATCGAAGTTGAGGGCACAGTAACGGAAGCATTGCCCAATACAATGTTTAAAGTAAAGCTTGATAACGGATATGAAGTAATGGCTCATATATCAGGCAAACTCAGAATGAACTATATCAGAATACTGCCGGGCGATAAAGTAGTATTGCAGCTTTCGGCATACGATCCGACAAAGGGCAGGATCGTATGGAGAGGCAAGGCCAAATAAACTCATAATAACGGAGGTAGCGTAAAAATGAAGGTAAGACCGAGCGTAAAGCCTATTTGCGAAAAATGCAAGGTTATTAAAAGAAAAGGCAAAGTAATGATTATTTGCGAAAATCCCAAGCATAAGCAGAAACAGGGTTAAAAAATACAGTCATCAAGAGCGGCTGGAGTAGTTACTACTCATCTTATGAACTGATTATTATATATTTAAAAATTAACCAACTCATAGTACAAACGGAGGTACAAGATTTAATGGCACGAATTGCCGGCGTGGATTTGCCGAGAGAAAAACGCATAGAAATAGGCTTAACCTATATTTACGGCATCGGCAGAGTTTTGTCGAATAAAATACTTGCTGAGGCCGGCGTCAATCCTGATACAAGAGTAAAGGATCTGACGGAAGCCGAAATCAACTCACTGCGTTCAATAATAGACAATTCCTATACTGTCGAGGGAGATTTAAAGCGTGAAGTATCTCTTGACATAAAGCGTCTTACGGAGATCGGCTGCTATCGCGGAATGCGTCACAGAAGAGGGCTGCCTGTAAGAGGTCAAAACTCAAAGACGAACGCGAGAACAAGAAAAGGGCCTAAAAAGACCGTAGGAAGAAAGTCCAAGAAAGCTTAAGGAGGGGTCAAATTGGCACAGAAAAGAGTAGTAAAGGGCAGAAAGAAAAAAGTTAAGAAAAATATAGAAAAGGGTCAGGCGCATATTCAGTCCTCCTTCAATAATACGATAGTAACCCTTACGGACGTTGAGGGCAATGCTTTGGGATGGTCGAGCGCAGGCGAATTAGGATTTAAAGGTTCAAGGAAAAGTACTCCTTATGCGGCGCAGACGGCTGCGGGAGAGGCTGCCAAAAGAGCCATGGAGCACGGGCTTAAAACCGTGGACGTTTTCGTAAAAGGTCCCGGCAGCGGAAGAGAAGCAGCTATACGCGCGCTTCAGGCCGCAGGGCTTGAAATTACATCCATTAAGGACGTTACGCCTATACCGCATAACGGCTGCCGTCCGCCTAAAAGACGCAGAGTCTGATTGCTTGAAAGAATTATCTATATTATACGGAGGTTGATCATTTAATATGGCCAGATATACAGACGCATCATGCAAGCTGTGCCGCAGAGAAAAGGAAAAGCTTTTTCTTAAAGGCGCAAGATGCTACACGGATAAATGCGCTCTTGTGCGCAGAGCAAGCGCGCCGGGTCAGCATGGTAAAAAAGGCGGCAAAATGAGCGAATACGGCGTACAGCTTAGAGAAAAACAAAAAGCCAAAAGAATTTACGGCGTTTTGGAAAAGCAGTTCAGAAGCTATTTTGATAAAGCCGAAAGAAAAAGCGGCGTTACGGGTGAAAACCTTATAGAGCTGCTTGAATGTCGTCTTGATAATATTGTATACAGAATGGGCTTCGCGAATTCCAGAAAAGAAGCCAGACAGCTTGTTTTGCACAATCATTTTACTGTAGACGATAAAAAGGTAAATATACCTTCATTCCAAGTAAAACAGGGACAAATCATAAAAGTAAAAAGCAAAAGCAGAAAATCTCCTAAATTCACGCAAATCGTGGAAACGAATTCCGGAAAAGTTATACCGGCTTTTCTGAGCGTGGATTTTGAAAAGATGAGTGCGACGCTTCTTAATAAGCCTACTAAGGCAGATATGGAAATACCCATCGAGGACCGTTTAATTGTCGAATTCTATTCCAAATAATGATCCACATTACCTCGGTTGCTGTTATTACAAAATATGTGGAGGGGTTTTATGTTAGAATTTCAAAAACCGAATATACAAATAACAGATGTGAATGCCGACAAAACATACGGCAAATTTGTTGTTGAACCGTTGGAGAGAGGATATGCCACGACTTTGGGCAATTCCTTAAGAAGGATCATGCTTTCTTCCCTTCCCGGAAGCGCCATAACGAGCGTTAAAATAGAAGGCGTGCTGCACGAGTTTACTTCTATTGAGGGGGTAAGCGAGGATGTTCTTGAAATAATACTTAATTTGAAAAAGATAGTTTTCAAGCTGCACGACAACGGCCCGAAAACAGTCTATATTCAAGCTAAAGGCGAAAAAGAAGTAACGGGCGCGGATATCATATGCGACAGTGAGGTTGAAGTATTGAATCCCGAAGCGCATATAGCTTCTCTCATGAGCGGCGCGGAAATAAATATGTCTATGACCGTTGAAACAGGCAGAGGCTACAGCGCAAGCGAAAAAAATAAAAAAGAGGATATGCCGATAGGCACGATTCCCGTTGATTCAATATACACTCCCGTTCGCAAAGTCAACTTTACAGTGGAAAATACCCGTGTAGGAAACGTTACTGATTTTGACAAGCTTACTTTGGAGGTATGGACTAACGGAACTATAACTCCGGAAGAGGCCGTATCGCTTGCTTCAAAAGTTCTAAACGATCACTTTAAGCTGTTTATAGATCTCAATGATAATCTTCAGAATGTTTCGCTTATGGTGGAATGTAAAGAAAATGAAAAGGAAAAAGTCCTTGAAATGTCTATTGACGAGCTTGAGCTTTCTGTGCGTTCGAGCAACTGTTTGAGAAGAGCAGATATATATACGCTTGACCAGCTTATCTCAAAGAGTGAAGAGGATATGGCAAAAGTTCGCAATTTAGGCAAAAAATCACTCAACGAAATCAAAAAGCGTCTCAGCGAGATAGGTCTTTCGCTGAAGCAGAGCGATGAATAATAGGAGGATCAAAAATGTCCGGATACAGAAAGTTAGGCAGAGCGAGCGACCAGCGCAGAGCCATGCTTAGAGGGCTTGTAACCAATGTGCTTAAATACGGCAAAGTGGAAACAACTCTTATGCGTGCAAAGGAAGCGCAAAGCATTGTGGACAAAATGATAACGCTTGGAAAGCGCGGCGACCTGCATGCGCGCAGACAGGCTATGGCGTATGTTTATGAGCCCGCAGTAGTCTACGATCTTTTTAATATAACTGCCGCTAAATATGCTCAGCGCAACGGCGGATATACACGAGTAATAAAGCTTGGAAGCCGCAGAGGCGATAATGCTGAGATGGCAATACTCGAACTGGTGGAGGCGGACGCTTAAACGGGCGTTCGCTTATAACCTTTTTTATAAAATTACAATGGACAAGCTTATTGAAGTAAAAAATGTTACCTTTATGTACGATGAGGAAAATGAACCTGGCATAAAGGCGCTTGACAATATAAACTTAGAAATATACAAGGGTGAATTTCTCGGTATTGCCGGACGCAACGGCTCAGGGAAATCCACCCTTGCAAAGCTGTTAAACGGCCTTCATCTTCCGAACCGGGGAGATGTTTTTGTAATGGGGCAAAATACAAAAGATGAAAACAAACTGCTCGATATTAGAAAAACAGTCGGAATGGTATTTCAAAATCCTGACAATCAAATGGTAGCTACCATAGTGGAAGAAGATGTGGCCTTCGGACCTGAAAATTTGGGTTTGCCTCGGGAAAAACTAAGACAGTTGGTTGATGAGAGTCTGAAAGCTGTAGGCATGGAAAAATTCAAGGACAAAAAACCTCATAAGCTTTCCGGAGGCCAGAAGCAGCGCGTTGCAATTGCTGGTGTTCTGGCAATGCATCCCGATTTGATAGTGTTGGACGAAGCAACGGCTATGTTGGATCCCAGCGGAAGAAAAGAAGTGCTTGCGACCGTTAAACGTCTCAATCAGGAAGGCGTGAGCATTGTTATGATAACGCATTATATGGAGGAATTGACTGAGGCGAACCGGATAATAGTTATTGACGAAGGGAAATGCGTGCTTGAAGGTCCTCCCTGCGAGGTATTCCGAAAACAAGAGCTATTGGAACAAATGAGGCTCGGCGTGCCTGAAATAGTGGAAATTTCTAATGCGCTGAGACGCGAAGGCGTTAAATTAAGCAATAATATTTTAACTATGGACGAACTGGTGGATGAATTATGTCGGTTAGCGTAAAAAATTTAACGCATGTTTATGCTCAGGGCAGCGTATTTGAATATACAGCCGTAAAGGACGTCTCGTTGGAAGTCGGCGCACATGAATTCATAGGCATCATAGGACATACGGGAAGCGGCAAATCTACCTTTATACAGCATTTAAACAGGCTTTTGGTTCCTACGAGTGGGACTGTAGTGATAAACGGGATTGACATTAATCAAAAAGGCGTATTAATGAAAGATATCGTAAAGCGTGTGGGCATCGTTTTTCAATATCCCGAATATCAGTTGTTTGAAGAAACTGTGTATAAAGATGTAGCTTTCGGGCCTAAAAATATAGGTTTTGACGATGAGAAAATAGATTTTTATGTGCGCGAAAGCATAGAGTTAGTAGGACTGGACTTCGATAAAGTCAAAGAAGTATCGCCTTTTGATCTTTCGGGAGGACAGAAAAGAAGGGTGGCGATAGCCGGAGTTTTAGCTATGAAGCCTCAGATACTTATCCTTGACGAACCGACAAGCGGTCTTGATCCCATGGGAAGATACGAAATTCTGGAATGTATAAAAAACATGAACAAGCAGAAGGGCATATGTATTTTCCTCGTCTCTCACAGCATGGACGATGTGGCCCAGTATGCTGACAGAATAATGGTGTTCAATGAAGGAAAGCTGGTTATGTTTGACGAACCGAGCAAAGTGTTTGCCGACAGCGGCAAAATCAAGGAAATGGGTCTTGATGTGCCTCAGGGCAAGCAGGTTTTGGAGGCGCTGAAAAGCCGCGGAGTTAATGTGGATACGTCGGCTTATACAACTGAAGATACGATCAAGGAGCTTTTAAAGTTTTTTAAAAAGAACGGCGGGAACAATGTTTAAAGATATAACGATAGGACAATATTATCCTACTGATTCAATAATACATAAGCTTGATCCGCGTACAAAAATCAACTCTACGCTGCTTTATATTATATTTTTATTTGTAGTCAATAACTTATGGGGATACATGGCAGCCTTTGTATTTTTGGCGTTTGTCGTGACTTTGTCAAAAGTTCCTGTCAAATATATATTAAAAGGACTTAAGCCGCTTGTTATCATTATAACGCTTACTGTGCTTTTGAACATGCTTTGGACTCCTGGAAACGTGATTTTTCAGGTATGGATTATAAAGATTACTGATATGGGAATAAACAATGCCGTGAATATGGGGCTTAGGCTTATACTTTTGATTTCAGGCACGTCAATTATGACGCTTACTACTTCTACTCTTGATCTGACTGACGGGCTTGAAGCGGATATTAAAAAAGTGCCGCTTGTGAAAAGGATTGCCCATGAACTCAGTATGATGATGAGTATTGCTTTGAGATTTATTCCGACCCTTACGGAAGAAACTGAAAGGATTATGAAGGCGCAGAAATCAAGAGGCGCGGACTTTGAAAGCGGAAATGTTATTGCAAGAGCAAAAAGCCTGATTCCGATTTTGGTGCCGCTTTTCGTAAGCGCATTTCAAAGAGCTAATGAACTGGCAATGGCAATGGAATCGCGTTGCTATCACGGAGGAGAAAACAGAACGCGTTTGAAGCAGCTTAAATACAAAAAACGCGATGCATGGGCATATATACTTGTATTTGCAGTAATGGCTGCGCTTACTGCCACGAGATTTTTGCCGGCGGTAAATCTGGTATGAGAAATATACTTCTTACTATAATGTATGACGGTACTGAATATTTCGGCTGGCAGCTTCAGCCGGATCATCCGACGATTGCCCGGGAAATAATGAAAGCTCTGGAAAGGATAATAGGCAAGGCTCCTACTTTGTATGTGTCAGGCCGCACTGACGCCGGAGTTCATGCATTGGGGCAGAGAGCTAATTTTTATACTGATAGTTCCATAGATATTTTCAAGCTTAAGGAAGCGCTGAATGCAATGCTGCCTTCAGATATTGCAATAACTCAGGCGGAAGAAGTTGATATAGATTTTAATGCCAGAAGCAGCGCTGTGAATAAAACATATATGTATCTTATATATAATATGAGATATTTATCGCCTTTTTTCGTAAACAGGGCATGGCATATTAAACATAATCTTGATATGGAAAGAATGCGAGACTGCGCTGAAGCTATTAAAGGAGAACATGATTTTAAAGCTTTTATGGCTTCGGGCAGCATTGTGCAGAATACCGTACGCACAGTTTATTCGCTTGATATTGAGAAACAAGAAAATTTGATAAGAATTACTGTGACCGGAAACGGTTTTTTGTATAACATGGTTAGAATAATTGCCGGCACTCTTGTGTATGCAGGAAGCGGGAAGCTGAACAGAAGTGATGTGGAACAGATTATTTTATCCAAAGACAGGACAAAAGGCGCTAAAACGGCTCCTGCGTGCGGGCTTTATCTGAAAGGCGTTAATTATAAATAAGAATATTTAAAATACTTGACAATAAGTAATTACTTTTATAAAATATTGGTTGGCTCTATTCGTTTTCGTTTAGCCCCCGGATACGATAAGCCGAATCATTTGGGAGGAATAAACAATGCTGACAAAAACCACATTATCAGCAAAACCCTGTGATATCGAAAAAAAATGGTATGTAATTGATGCGGAAGGCCAAATTCTCGGAAGACTTGCGAGCGAAGCGGCCGAGCTTCTAAGAGGCAAGAAAAAACCTTGTTACACGCCTAATATCGATACGGGGGATTATGTAATAATAATCAATGCGGCAAAAGTGAAGGTAACAGGCAACAAGGCTGAGCAAAAAATGTATAAGCACTACACGGGGTACATCGGAGGACTCAAAGAAAAGCCTTATAAACAAATGATAGCCGAAAAACCCGAATTAGTTATAGAAAAGGCCGTAAAGGGAATGCTTCCGCATAATAAACTCGGACGCGCCCAGGGCAAAAAATTAAAAGTATACGCGGGAAGCGAACATAACAATCAAGCGCAGAATCCCGTAGAATATAAATTGAAGGGATAAGGAGGATAATCATTTGTCGCAGCAGATATTAGCGACCGGACGCAGGAAAAAAGCGATTGCCAGAGTAGTGGTAAAAGAAGGAACCGGAGAATTTATCGTAAATAACAAAGACATAAAAGATTATTTCTGCATGGAAACACTCAGAATAATAGCCAGGCAGCCTCTTACCCTTACGGGAACTACGGGCAAATATGACATTAAGGTGAATGTTATAGGCGGAGGACCCACTGGACAGGCGGGAGCCGTTCGTCATGGCGTTGCCAGAGCTCTTGTGCTTATTGATCCCGCTCTTAAGGCTGACATCAAGAAAGCTGGTTACTTAACGAGAGATTCGCGTATGGTTGAAAGAAAGAAATACGGTCTCAAAAAGGCCAGACGCGCACCTCAGTTTTCAAAGAGATAATTGTAAAAAAGACACAATATGTGTCTTTTTTTATTGGGAGTAATTGAATATTTATATTACTTTGAAGAAGATTGACTTATATCGTGCGGATTGAATGGGCGGGATTTAAAAGTTTTCGACACGCCGGCTTTAAGAGTGATGCAAAAGTGAGGTTTTGGCGGGCGCGGCCAAAGCGCAAGCTTTGGCTGAAGCGGCTTAGCCGCTTCAGGGGCCGCTTTGCGGCCTGGCGCGCCCGTCAGCTTATGCCTGGAATATTATACAAGCAATTTTCATTTTGTACCGCTTTAAATAACGTATGCTATATTGCATCCATACAAATATCATTGCGCTATATCTATTATTTATCTTATTGTGCATAATATTGAATATTCGTTCATATAATTATTGTTTGCCTCCTGAAAAACCGACAAATCTTACCCCAAATGATTGTTAAACTTTGAATTACAAATATATATTGCCGAGGTAAGCAATTGTCTTCCGAGCAAGCGAATACGCAAAAGAAAACATCTATACATAAATCTATCGCTTCCTACCTGAAAAGCTCAAAAAAGGAAAAAGCTGTTAATGCTCTTTTTATGTGCTTTTTTATTGTTGTAGCTTCTTTCGCAGTGCTTTTTGAAAATTTTACGCCTTTTATATATCCGTTAATGGGATATATTATTTTCAATGAACGTAAATATATAAAATTTCTTATTTTTGCCGTACCCGGCGTTATTATTAATACAGGCATAGTAGGTACTGCGCGATTCGCTTTGATGTTTTCATTGCTCATTTTTGCCTTAAGCTTGAAAAGAAATATTCTATCAGATACAGCTCTAATGTTCGTATGCTCTATTCTTACATCATTAAGCGGTATTGCTGCAAGCGTGATTTTAAAACAAGGCTTTATCACAACGATTACAATGGGCGCCGAAGGGATTATATGCCTGTGTTTTTATTATATTTTTAAAATATCTATTAATATGTTTTTTATAAGAAAACAAAAAACTGTTTATTCATCCAATGATTTGATATGCTTTGGGTTAATGCTTTCCTGTCTTACATGCGGGTTTTCGCAGCTTTATATATTTAAGGCCAATGCGGCTTTTATATTATCAGTATTTACTATACTTGCTCTGGGTAAACTTTTTACAAGCGCATGCAGCGTTTCCTACGCGGTGCTTTCAGGATGTCTTCTGGCCCTTAGCGCAGGGTTTGACTCCGCTATGATAAGCGTTTTATGCATAAGCGCTATTGTTTCGTCGATTGTATCACCTTTGGGCATGATAGTTTCATGCATATCATTTTTACTGTCGATAAGTTTCGGCACTTTGCTTTTGTCTTCTCCCGCCAATGTTATCGTTAATTTTTATGCTTCATTGATAGCATGTGTGGCTTATATAGGCGTTTTTAAATTCATGAAATTCAAAAAAGCCAATCAGGAACACAGCGGATATGAAAAAATAGTTGCTCAGAGTGAAGCTGTTTCTCTTATAAAAAATGAAATAGACACACAAAAAAGCATGCTGCATGAAATATCATCTGCGCTGAGAGATACAAATTTTATAAAACAGGACAGCGCGGTTACTTATATATGCAAAGTTGTTACAGGCGACATATGTTTTTCATGCGCTCGTTATGAAAAGTGCTGGAGTGAAGAATCAGAAGAGACGTTTGAAGATTTATCGTCTGTTATAAACAAATGGCGCTGCGGGAATTCTTCCGATCTGTATTTTCCCAAAAGACTATATGAAAAATGTAAGAATGCTGATTTGATCACTCAGTCAATACCTTATATTTATGACGGTTATACTGCCAAACAAACATATTCGGCTAAAATCGATTCTTTCAAAGAGCTTATGAAAGTTCGCTTCGATCATATGGCGGGAGTACTTGACAGACTTTATTCTAAGCTTTCAAAAGGTATTTACACATATAAAACGGAAGCCAAACATGCTTTGGGCGCAATGCAGAATTTTGGAATGAATATTACTAATGTAGTGATTTTTCAAGATTTTGATAATCGGCTTAGAGCGATTATACAGTCCAAAGATGCATTGGAAGAAAAACAATATAAAACGACAATTCCGCTTGTATTGTCCAAAACGCTCGGCAAGCAGTTTGTATCGGAAGGCAGCGCTCAGAGCGATATTTGTACATATTGTTACAGACAGGAATATCAATACAAACTTATTGTTGGAGCAGCCGGCTGCTCCAAGCACGAGGACGAGCCTTCTGGTGATAATTTTTCAAATGTTGTTTTTGACAACGGACTGCAAATGGTAGCTCTTTGCGACGGAATGGGAAGCGGAGAGAATGCGAACAGGCAAAGCGCCAAAGTATTGAGTCTGATGGAAGAGCTTATGAATGCGGGGTGTGATGAAACGAGCGCCATAGAGACCGTTAATTCAGTACTGACGTTGTGTGAAACCGAGGAGATGTTTTCAACAATAGATTTATTTTTGTATGATCTTCAAAAAGGCATAGGTGAATTTGTAAAAGCCGGAGCAAGTCCTTCATATATAAAAAGCGATAAAGAAGTAACGAAGATAAGCTTTGAAAGCATGCCGGTAGGCATCTTGGATTATGTGAATATAAGAAAAGGCCTTAAAAGCATAAAAAACGGTGATTATGTATTCATGATGAGCGACGGTTTTTTCAGAGTGTTCGGAGATGATGATGAATATGTAAGAGAGAGGCTTTTGGCTTACGAAGGAAGAAACCCTCAAAAAATCGCAGAAAGTCTTTTGGAGGAGGCTTTGTGTGTGAGCGATGGAAAAGCTCCTGACGATATAACTATTATAGTGGTAAAAGCACGTTGTACAAAGTAAAGGGCCGCGCCCGGACAAATTCTTCGAATTTGTTCGGGCGTGCGCGCAAGGCGCACGCCCGTCTTGCCTTACGGCAAGGCCGGGCGCGGCCCTGTCCGCTCTGTTTAATCTATCATGCCTTTTTCAAGAAATGAGTAATAACTCTCATTGCCTATAATTATATGATCGCAGACTTTTATCCCTAAAATCTTGCCTGCTTCGACTATTTTATCAGTTACTTCGCGGTCATTGCCGCTTGGGGTGGGATCCCCGCTGGGATGATTGTGCGCCAATATGACGCTGTAGGCGTTTTTTAGTATTGCGCACCTGAAAATTTCCCGTGCGTGAACCAATGAAGAATTGATAAGCCCCACTGTTATATCTTCCACATTGATCATTTCGTTTTTTGTATTCAAGAGTATGACCTTGAAATATTCCTGCGTCAGATTTTTCATTCGTACGGATAAATATTCGTATACGCTTTTTGGACTGTCCATCTTAAGGTCATGCGTTCTTTTGTGAAAATATCTTATTCCCGTTTCAATCATTACTTTAAGAGCCATCACTTTTGCTTGAGTCATCCCTTTGTTCTGGCTTATTATAATATCCGCGGGCATATCGTATATATTTTTCAGTCCGTCGCAGTGTCTCAAAAGCATGCGCGAAAGCTCAGTTACGTTCATAGAGCCGCTTCCTTTTTTTATTATCAATGCAATAAGCTCTTCATCCGTAAGAGAACCGGTTCCGCGCTTTGCCATTCGCATTTTTATATCATCAAGTATTTCAGAATCTTTTTTTCGTTGTATCATCAGAATATTTCTTTAATATCACACCCAAATACGTTTATCAGCCGCTTATATACCGCATTTACAGGAAGGCCCACAATATTATAATAACATCCGCTTATCCTTTTAATGAATATTCCGGCTTTCCCCTGTATGCCGTATGCGCCTGCCTTATCATAAGGCTCGCCCGTTTCTATGTAATGGTTTATTTCCTCATCGCTGAGTTTTGCAAATTCGACAAGGCTTGTTTCGTAAAATGATTCCCGCTTGTTTTTGCTCATCATGGATACGCCTGTTATTACTTTATGCGTATTCGCGCTCAAAGCTTTGAGCATATAGTATGCATGTTTTTTGTCGCGGGGTTTGCCGAATACTTCGCCGTCAAATTCGACTATAGTGTCAGCGGCTATTATGATGTCGTCATTGTCAATACCTTCGGTATAAACACGCTTTGCTTTTTCTTCTGCAGTATGCACAGCATTGTCGAAGGCACTGATGTTTTTATCATAAACTTCTTTAATGCTCAGCGTTTTTACGATATACGCTAAACCGAGCTTGGATATTAATTCCCTCCTTCTTGGCGAATTGGACGCAAGTATTATCCTCATAGTATATATACTCCACTCAAGCGGAATCTCCTTTTTTATTTAATGAAAAAAATGTTTTTTTGTTATAATATCATATATAATGATATTAAGCATTGGCTGTTATGTCAAAATAAATCAAATAATAAGCTCCTTTTGAGTAGGAGGGTTTTGAATGAATATCAGACAGCTTAAAGAACAAAACGAGCATCTGATAATGAATAAATACGCCGTATTTTCTGACTCATCAAAAGGACGGATGAAATATGAAGATCCCTGTGATATACGTACCTGTTTCGAACGTGATAGGGACAGGATTATTCATGCGAAATCCTTTAGAAGGCTTATGCACAAAACTCAGGTGTTTATCGATCCTGAGAGTGATCATTACAGGACGCGCCTGACTCATACTCTTGAAGTTTCCCAAATAGCCAGAACTATAGCTTCAGCTCTTATGCTCAACGATACGCTTACGGAAGCAATAGCTCTTGGACACGATCTGGGTCATACGCCGTTTGGACACAGCGGCGAGGATGTTTTGAATGAAATTATTCCTTTTGAGCACAATATACAAAGTTTAAGAGTTGTCGACACGCTGGAAAACGGTACGGGGCTTAATCTCTCGTGGGAAGTAAGAGACGGCATAAAAAATCATTGTTCGGGTTATACGCCTTCCACTCTCGAAGGCAAAATTGTATATATGTCCGATAAGATAGCTTATATTAACCACGATATGGATGACGCCGTCAGGGGAGGTATCCTCAAAGAAAGCGACTTTCCAAAGGAGTGTATTGAAATATTGGGCAATACTCCTGCAAAGCGCATTGATACTATGATAAGGGATATAGTTTTTGCAAGCCAAGGGAAAAACGACGTCGTAAAGACGGAAGAGGTGGAAAAAGCAACGCTAAGACTCAGAGAATTCTTGTTTGAAAATCTGTATTTCGGAAGCGAAGCAAAAAGGAAGGAAAAGCCTGCAAAGGATCTTTTGCGCAGCTTGTTTGATTATCTTTCTTCTCATATTCATTGTTTGCCCGCTGAGTATGCCAAGCGCATAGAAGAGTGCGGCAAAGAACGCGCCATATGCGATTATATTGCAGGCATGACGGATAATTACGCTGTAGCGGAATATATCAAATTTTATTCCCGAAGCCCATGGGGCTGAAAGGCGAACGAGGTTTATATGGCGGGGATGTTTTCACAAAACTTTATTGAAAAGGTAATAGATGCTTCGGATATAGTATCTATTATATCTGAGCATACAAATTTAAAACAAAGCGGACCCAGGTATATAGGTTTGTGTCCGTTTCACAATGAAAAAACACCGTCGTTTACAGTTAACGGCGATAAAAAACTATATTATTGCTTTGGATGCCAAAGAGGCGGAAATGTAGTTTCCTTTGTTATGGAAATGTTTAAGTATTCGTTTCCCGAGGCTATAGAATATTTGGCCGAAAGAGCGAATATACCTATAGAGCGCGTAAATACTTTTGATGACAATACTGCTTATGTGAGAAAGAAAAGACTTTTTCAAATAAATAAAGACGCTGCTAATTTTTATTATCTAGCAGGCAGAAAAAATGAAAAAGCGATTTCGTATATCAAAAAAAGAGGCGTCAGTGCTTCAAGCCTCAAAACGTTCGGCATAGGATATGCTCCCGGGGGGCGCAGCGTCCTGTATTCGTATCTTAAAGAAAAAGGATATTCCGATAAAGAGCTTATTGAGTCGGCACTTGTCAGGAAAAACGAAACCAAAGGTTATTTTTATGATTATTTTTCTGACAGGCTAATGTTTCCAATCCAAAATGTCTCGGATAATATAGTGGCTTTCGGCGGAAGAAGGTTTGACAATTCGCAGCCCAAATATTTGAATTCGCCCGAAACAAGCGTATTCGTAAAGCATGCAACTCTATTCAATTTAAACAGGGCGAAAAATAAATTAGCTTCAAAACCGCTTATCGTAGTTGAGGGGTATATGGATGTTGTATCTCTTTTTGATAAGGGAATTGAAAATGTCTGTGCAACGTTGGGTACTGCACTTAATGCTGAACATGCAAAGCTGATGATGAAATATACGCGAAATATTATCTTATGCTATGATGCGGATGAGGCAGGGCAAAATGCAGCAATGAGAGGACTTGGAATACTTGTCAGCCAGGGGCTTAATCCCAGAGTGCTTACGCTTGAAAAAGGAGAGGATCCTGACAGCTATGTGCTCAAGTACGGCAAAGAGGCATTTGAACAGAAGGCCGCCGAGGCAAAATATTCAACGGACTATAAAATCGATTATTACAAAAATCGGTATGATCTGAGCGATATAGTGCAACTTGCGGAATTTACAAAAAAAGCGTGCGAGGCTGCAGCGGAAACGCGGGATGAGATAAAATGGGATTATTATGTAAAAATAATTTCTTCATTAACGGGTACAGATCCTTTGGTAATAAAAAAACAGATATACAAAAGCTCAAAATACGTTTCTGCACAAAGCGATAGCAATATTGAAGACAGCGGTAACATGATAAACATAAGCGTACCGCAACAGTCAAAAAGCACAAGTGCGGAACTTATTGCATTAAAATATATTTTGAAGGGACAAAGTTATTTTGAGCGTTTCGTAAGTCTCGGAGGCGATAAAAGTTTGTTTTCCAACGAAGACGCGGCTGATTTATATGATGAAATAAAACGGCTTTATGAGGAAAACGGAAACGTTGACATTTCTAACAATTTGGTATATAATAATCAATTAGCTCAAACAGTAGTGAGCGTTGATAATGCGCAGGATATTTCAAGCGAAGGTCATTTGAAGGATATTATAAAAACGCTTCGGCTGAGTTTGTACGAAGGCAGACTCAGGCAAATAAAAAAAAGGATCGATGAGACTGAAAAAAACTGCGGCAAAGTCGATGCGGCGCTGCTTAAGGAGTATGGATATCTGAAGAAGGAACTTATAAAAATAAAGTCAGAGGTGAATATAATTTGACAAAACCTTCCAATATTGAGGATTTGATTTCGCATAACAACGAGCTTAACGAAAAGGTAGAGCAGCTTAAAAAGAAAGTACAAGATGATGGAAGACTCACCTTCAATGATTTTGCAAAGGCCGTATCAGAGATGGATCTTAACGCGGAAGAAAGCGATGCCGTGCTTGATTATCTGAGTAAAGATAAATTAGAGGCCGATGTTGATCCCGAAGTTTTAAAAGTAAAGTCGCAGCAGGAGGAGGCTCATTTTTCGGTCGGAGATGATGTTTCAAAGGACAAGCTGAATGATTTTGATAATTTGAATATAACTTCGGATCCCGTCAGAATGTATTTGAAGGAGATCGGCAAAGTCGATTTGCTTACGGCGGATGAAGAAGTAGCCTTGGCTGAAAGGATCGAAAAAGGTGACGCAGAAGCTAAACAGATATTAACAAATGCCAATTTGAGGCTTGTCGTGAGTATAGCAAAGCGCTATGTTGGCAGAGGCATGGCTTTTCTTGACTTGATTCAGGAGGGCAATTTGGGCCTTTTAAAGGCAGTTGAAAAGTTTGATTATACAAAAGGTTACAAGTTTTCTACTTATGCTACATGGTGGATAAGGCAGGCCATTACCAGAGCCATTGCCGACCAGGCCAGAACAATAAGAATACCTGTTCATATGGTGGAAACCATAAACAAAATAATGCGCGCGACGCGAATACTTGTTCAGGAACTTGGGAGAGATCCTTCGACAGCGGAGATTGCCGAAAGAATGGGAATGAATGAGGAAAGAGTTGTTGAAATTTTAAAAATTGCACAGGACCCCGTTTCTCTTGAAACTCCTATCGGAGAAGAAGAGGACAGTCATCTGGGAGACTTTATACCGGATGAAGACGCTTTGGCTCCTGAGGATGTAGCAGGGTATATGCTTTTGAGAGAACAGCTTTTTGAGGTATTAGAGACTCTTACGGAAAGAGAAGCCAAAGTTCTTATTCTTCGTTTTGGTCTTGAGGACGGCCGTCCGCGTACGCTTGAAGAAGTGGGGGAGACTTTTAAAGTTACGAGAGAAAGAATCAGACAGATCGAGGCAAAAGCATTAAGAAAGCTTAGACATCCTACGCGCAGTAAAAAGCTTAAAGATTTTATATGATATAGATGGAGGATAGAAAAATGGTAAGATTTTTCAGATGTGAACATTGCGGAAAAATAGTATATCTAAAAGATAAGGCTGATATTCCCACAATATGCTGCGGTGAAGCCATGAAAGAGCTGAAGGCCAATACGACTGATGCAGCTATGGAAAAACATATTCCTGTTGTAACAAAATCTAATTTGATCGTAGATGTAAAAGTCGGAAGCACAAAACATCCTATGACTGAGGATCATTACATAGAGTGGATATACTTAGAAACCGAAAAGGGTTCTCAGATCAAGTATCTTTCGCCTTCTGACGAACCTGAGGCGCTTTTTGCGCTTAATAAAGATACGGCTGATAGCGTATATGCTTACTGTAATTTGCATGGGTTATGGGTTGGAAAATAAAGAAACGGCAAATTGAAGTTTTGAAAATATTGAATTTACTGAGAAAACGGCATGGCAAAATCCACGCCGTTTTTTTCGATTCTATTATAAGAATGCATTATATCGGGGCAAATACGTACGGAAAGCGCTTTGTGCGCTTTTCAACATAAGTGGGGCGGGAATTGAAACGGCGCCGTAGCGCGTAATAACGATCGCAGCTCAGGCGGGCGCGGCCAAAGCTTAAGGAAGCCTTAAGCTTTGGCATAAGCGGCTTCGCCGCTTATGGGCCGCTTTGCGGCCTGCCGCGCCCGCCTGTTTTTTCAAAATGACCGCTCATACAGCTTTTTAGACGTTCTGATAATATATTAATTTTTAACATTGAATATCGGAGATTAAATAAATCAATATTGCATATACAACTTTTTATTTTCCTAAACAAACACAAAATATTCAGTCAAAATTTATAATATTATTATAAAGTGAGCCTTTTATCTTGTTTTATTAAGTTAAAATCCTGTTTCGATTTGACTTCTAAGCACGTTCATTGTATAATAAAGAAGCATACTTTATGTATAGTATTAAAAGGAGGATTGCCTCATTATCGGGGCAAAAAAGTTTATGTCAATTTTTCTTTTTGAAGGCGAAGTATGGGAAAGCAATAAAATAAGAGAGATATTCAGTCTCGAGAGCAAGCTCACAAAGATGCAGAGAATGGAAGCTGCGCTTGCAAATGCTCAAGCCGAATTGGGAATAATTCCTAAAGAAGCAGCCAAAGTTATAAACGAAATGGTTGGAATCGAGTATTTGGATCTTGATATTTATAACGAGCAGCTCAGAATAACAGGAGGACATCCTGTTGTACCTTTCCTTAAAGCATGGCAGCCGTTCTTTAAAGATAAAGAGATTGCTCAGCTTATACATTACGGCGCAACAACTCAGGACGTGTTGGATACTTCTATGGTGCTTCAGTTCAAAGAAGTTTATGACGTTGTTATAGACGAGCTTGAACAGCTTAAAGTTATATTGGGAGATCTGTCTCAGAAATATAAGATGACGCCGATGGCAGGCCGTACACATTCACAGCATGCCGTTCCGATTACCTTTGGTTATAAAACAGCTATTTGGCTTTATGAGACACAGCGTCAAATCGACAGACTCAAAGAAAGCTCAAAGAGAATGTTCGCAGTAAGCTTCTACGGCGCAACAGGTAACGTAAACTCTCTCGGCAAAAACGGCATGAAGGTATGCGAACTCATGGCTAAAGATCTTGGCCTTGCTTATATTCCGCTTCCGTGGCACACATCAAGAGATACAATGGCAGAATTCTTGAGCGACCTTGTTAATATCACATGCACATACGGTAAGATCGGTAATGAGCTTTATGAGCTCGGACGTACTGAAGTTTTGGAAGTTCAGGAACCATGGTTCTATGGTAATGTTGGTTCTTCAACAATGCCGCAGAAGAGAAACGCTTTCGGTATGGAAGTTATGACCGCAATAGGAAGACTTTCTTCTTATCAGATAGGCGCTATGTTCCAGGCTATGATGCAGCAGCATGAAAGAGACTTCAGAACACAGGACGGCGAAGGCTTTACATATATGACAATCTGCCATATGTGCGAACATGTCCTTGCTTATGCTATTCCGATTCTTAAGGGCCTTGATGTTCTTCCGCAGAACATGCGCAAGAATCTCGATATTACGAACGGCGCTATTATGTGCGAAAACGTTATGATGCATCTTGCCAAAGCTATGGGTCGTTTTGAAGCGCATGAAAAAGTTTATAAGTATGCTGTTCAGGCGTTTGAGGAAAACAAACACATCAAAGACCTCATTCTTGCCGACAAAGATATTATGGCTGTTATGACGCCGGAAGAAATCGAAGAAGTATTCGATCCTGTTTCCTACATAGGCGTTGCTCCTGAAATGGTTGACAGAGCCATTAAAGATTGCTTAAAATAATAAAGTATTGTTTACATAGTGTGTAAAAACGTATAAACTAAGGAACGTAAAGTTCCTTAGTTTTTTTTAAAAAATTTCTTGAAAGATCAAAATACAAAAATAACAAAATGAGCAAAGAATTGAGTTCAAAGCAAAAGAAGATATTGTACGGAATATGTATAGCCTTATTCTTTTTGCTTATGGTCGCTATATGTTGGTTTGCAGGAAAACCTCTTGTAAAATTTGCCTCCGAACCTGAAAAATTCCGATCATGGCTGGATTCATTGGGTATATGGGGCCGTGTTGTATTTGTCGGCATAATCATATTGCAAGTATTTATTGCGTTTATTCCCGGTGAGCCGTTTGAAATAGGGGCCGGATATGCGTTCGGTCCGATTGAAGGCACTTTGTTATGCCTTGTAGGCGCTTTAATAGGCAGCTTTATTGTATTTTCATTCGTGCGCCGTTTCGGTGTTCAGGCAGTAGAGGTTTTTTTCAGCCGTGAGAAAATCGAATCCGTAAAATTTCTAAAGGATGCAAAAAGAAGAGATCTTTTGATTTTTATAGTATTTTTCATACCCGGTACGCCCAAAGATCTGCTCACGTATTTTGCCGGTCTTACGGGGATAAAGCTTTCAAAATTTTTGCTTTTATCAACTATCGCCCGTCTCCCTTCCGTTATAACTTCCGCTGTCGGAGGCGATGCGATAGGGGTGAAAAATTATGTTTTTGCAATTATCGTATTTGCGGTGACAGCGATTTTGAGCGCTGTCGGCATATGGATATATATCAGGATATCAAAAAAGCATGAAGATAATATTTAAACTCTAATTTATTTAGATACTGCTGATATTTTGCATGATTATTTTGCATGCAGCATCAGGGCGAAATTCTTTTTGCCCTCATTTTATGGCAAGCCGTTCAGCCGCTTTGGAAATTCTCAGCAACGAAATATGCCATATGCTTATATCAAATAATGATATTGGGCTGTTGCCCATATCAGTATCTTCCTTTAAAAATACTCAGCGTCTGCGTCAGTATTATGTCCGCTTTTTTGTCATGTGAATCTATCGGTATTTGCTCGCAAATCATCTCGTCCATCAGTATGCCTATTGTAATTGCTTTGTCATTTAACTTTTCAATAAATCTGTCGTAATATCCGCCGCCGTAGCCTAAGCGCCTTCCGTCTGTCGCATAAGATACTGCGGGGACGATCACCACATCTATTTCGTCCGCTTCAACGCTTACGGCTTTTTTAAGAGGTATTTCCAGGATCCCGTATTTGTTTTCTTCAAAGCCTTCAGGGAAACACTGCGTTTTTGCCGCAATCATATGTCCGCCGCTGACGCATACTGGAGTTAAAACCGTTGTTTTTTTGTTGATTAAATATTTGATGAATTCATGCGTCATCACTTCGCTCGCAAAGCTCACATAAACCATTACAGTCTTAGCTTCATTTATTATATCAAGCGATATAAGCTTGGAATAAATTTTATCAGAGGCTCTGACTATATCATTGCGGTCGATTGAGTTTCTTTGTTTGATGAGCTTTTCTCTTAATATCTTTTTGTGCGCCGTAATATCCATAATTGTTTATTCCTTGATAGTATTTGTGCTATAATAATACAATTAAGCGAGTAAATTTTCAATTACAAAAGGAAGATAATCAAAATGCAGTTATACGAAATGAGCGCTTATGCTCTCGCCGGTATGATAAAAAATAAGTCGGTTTCATGCCTTGAAGTGACTCAGGCTTTTATTAAAAGAATTGAAGAAACAAATGATACTCTTAATTCCTTCCTTACAAAAACTTTCGACAGCGCGCTTAAAAAAGCCGCTTTGCTCGATAAAAAACTTGCCGCAGGCGAGGATATAGGGGCTTTGGGAGGGGTCGTTTATGCACTGAAAGATAATATCTGCGCAAAAGACGTGCGTACTACATGCTCTTCAAAAATATTGGAAAACTACATTTCGCCTTATTCGTCATGCGTATATGAACGGCTTGATAAAGCCGGCGCTGTGCTCATAGGCAAAGTCGATATGGACGAGTTTGCTATGGGCGCTTCAAACGAAAACAGTGCGTTTAACACAGTGAAAAATCCATATGATCTTACGCGCGTTCCCGGAGGCTCCTCCGGAGCAAGCGCCGTCAGTGTAGCCTCAATGCAAGCTGCATTCGCTCTGGGCAGCGATACGGGCGGAAGCGTGCGCACACCGGCTGCATTTTGCGCGCTTACGGGATTTAAGCCTACGTATGGTACAGTTTCCCGTTATGGGTTGGTTGCTTTTGCTTCATCTCTTGATCAGATAGGCACGCTTACCCGTGATATTTCCGATGCTGCGCTTGTTATGAACGTAATAGCCGGTCACGACAAACGCGATTCCACGAGCCTCAATTATAAACCTTTTGATTACACTGCTTTTCTGCAAAAAGACCTGAAAGGTATAAAAATAGGCGTCGACAGGAACTGTCTGAGTTCGGGAGTGGACGAGGATACGATAAAAGCTTATGAAAACACTATCGATGTATTTACTTCTTGCGGAGCTGAAATTGTTGAAGTGAGCTTCAAAATGCTTGAATACGTAGTGCCTGTGTATTATCTCATAGCATGTTCCGAAGCTAGCAGCAATTTAGCGCGCTATGACGGTATTCGATACGGAGTGAGAGCTGAAGGAAATTCTCCCGAAGAAATTATCGTAAATTCCAGGAGCAAAGGCTTTGGCAAAGAAGTCAAAAGGCGTATTATGTTGGGTACGTATGCGTTAAGCTCCGGCTATTATGACGCTTACTACAACAAAGCGCTCAAGGCGCGCCGGCTGATCAAGGACGATTTCTACAAAGTATTGGATAAGTGCGATGCATATTTATGCCCGACGACTCCATCGCCGGCTTATAAGATCGGCGAAAAAACTGAAGATTTTCTTTCCATGTATATTGCTGATATATTTACCGTTACAGCCAATTTAGCAGGCGTGCCGGCTGTCAGTTTCAACGCGGGGAAAAACAAAGACGGACTCCCCATAGGAATGCAGCTCTCATCAAAGGCTTTGAATGAGGAAGTATTGTTCAAAGCAGTATATAATTATCAGCTTGCGGCTGATTGGCACAAAATGCGTCCCTGTATTTAAAGAAAGGTAACAGAATATGGAATTTGAAACCGTAATAGGACTTGAAATACATTGCGAATTGGCTACTAAATCGAAAGTTTTTTGTTCTTGCTCTACAGAATTCGGCGCAGCCGAAAATGATAATGTATGCCCCGTATGCTTGGGGCTTCCTGGCGCTCTCCCCGTGCTGAACGAAAAAGTGGTTGAATTTGCCGTAAAAGCGGGTATTGCTCTTAATTGCACAATTCATAAAGAAAGTGTTTTCGACAGAAAGAATTATTTTTATCCAGATCTTCCGAAAGCTTATCAGATTTCGCAGTTTCATAAGCCCATATGCGAGCACGGAAGCATAACAATCAACGCAGAGGACGGTAAGGAGAAGAAAATAGGCATAACGCGTATTCATATAGAAGAAGATGCAGGCAAACTCGTTCATAATGAAGGCTCAACACTGCTTGATAATAACAGATGCGGCGTGCCTTTGATAGAAATAGTATCCGAACCTGATATGTCAGGAGCTGAAGAGGCTGAAGATTATGCAAGGAAGGTGCGCGCGGCTTTGCAGTTTGCTGGAGTTTCCGACTGTAAAATGCAGGAAGGTTCGATACGGTTTGACGTTAATCTATCAGTAAAGCCCAAAGGCAGCACTAAGCTTGGTACGAGAACTGAAATGAAAAATTTAAATTCTTTCAGATCATTAGTCCGCGCTATTGAATATGAGCAAAAGCGCCAGATAAGCGTAATAGAAAAAGGCGGCGAAGTAGTGCAGGAAACGCTGCGTTGGGACGATGCAAAATCAAAAACGATTGCCATGCGCTCTAAGGAAAACGCTCACGATTACAGATATTTCCCTGATCCTGATCTGGTGCCTGTAGTTCTTACTGATGAATATATAAATAATATTAAGGCGCAAATGCCGCAAATGCCAGATGTGAAATACAAAATATATACGCAGCAGTACGGGCTGAACGCATCTGACGCTTTGAGGCTTACCGAAGACAGACAGATAAGCGAATTGTTTGAAAATGCCGTAAAAGCAGGCGCCGATGCAAACGCCTGTGCGAATATGATACTGGTGGATCTTTATGCTTTATTAAAAGAACAAGGCTGCGATATATCGGGAGTGAAGCTTTCTTATACAGATATTGCAAGCCTGGTAAAGATGACAAAGAATGGCTCAATAAATAATGTAACTGCGAAAAAAGTACTTGCAAAAGTTGTTCAAACAGGCCTTAGCCCTGAAGACATAGTCAAAAAAGAAGGGCTGACGCAGGTAAACGATATCGGTGAAATAAGTAATATAGTGCGTGAGGTAATCAAGGAAAATCCCCAAAGCGCTGCGGACATAAAAGCGGGCAAGACAAAAGCGGCTTCGTTTATCGTAGGACGCGTTATGCGTCTTACGAAAGGTAAGGCTAATCCCGCATTGGTAAATCAGATAATAGATGAGATTATTAAAAGCGAGTAAATGCGCGAAAGGATAGGTGCGAGATGAGGGAACGTGCAAAAGTCGTCGAAATAAGCGATGAATGTGTTGTGGTTGAGGTTGAACGCTCGACTGCATGCGAAGAATGCGGCAAATGCATGATAGGCCAGAAAAACCGTGTAGTAAGAGCCAAAACTCAGACAAAAGTAAATGTAAAAGTCGGCGATATAGTAACGGTAGACATGCAAACGCCCAATTTGTATAAAGCCACGTTGATTATGTATGGCATACCGCTGCTGATGTTTTTTATCGGCGTCGCAGCAGGGTATTTTCTGCTGGCTTCGCGTGTAGGCGTTGACCCGAATTTACTGGGAGCTCTGACGGGTTTTGTTCTTTTGGCAGTTTCTTATTATGTTATAAGAAAGTTTGAGCAAAAAGGGGCGTTCGATAAGGATTTCAAAATGACAATAGTGGAGGATTAACTTACCTTATGTCGGTTGTTTTTGAAAACGATTGGGCGATATATCTTAAAGATGAGTTCAACAAAGATTATTACACGCAGTTGAGAGAAAAGCTGAAAAAAGAATATAAAAATTACACGGTGTATCCTGATATGCACGATATATTTAATGCGCTTCATCTTACTTCATACTCGGATACAAAAGTTGTGATACTCGGTCAGGATCCTTATCATAACGAAGGGCAAGCGCACGGCCTCAGCTTTTCCGTTAAGCCTTACGTTGATATTCCTCCTTCTCTGGTCAATATATACAAAGAGTTGAAGAGCGACTTGGGTATTGATCCGCCCAATCACGGTTATCTGGTAAAGTGGGCGAAGGAAGGCGTTTTGCTGCTGAACAGCGTGCTTACCGTGCGCGCTCATGAAGCTGCGTCTCATAAGTTTCTGGGCTGGGAAAGATTTACTGATAACATCATAGAATTACTTAATGAACGCTCAAAGCCTGTTGTATTTATACTTTGGGGCGCTTTTGCACAGAGCAAAGCGTCTTATATTACAAACGGGCGTCATCTTGTTTTACAATCAGCACATCCTTCACCTCTTTCCGCTAATAGAGGTTTTTTCGGAAGCCGCCCTTTTTCAAAGGCTAATGCGTTTTTAGCGGCTTCCGGTATTCCCTGCGTAGATTGGTCTATTCCGAATATGTAAATTTAAAGCTTGGAAAGAATATATTGATTGATCAATTCGTCAAGCTTGTTGCTGAGGCGAATTACCTCAGGATCCAAAAGGTTCCAATCAGCATCCTCAATGGCAGACTCAAGACGTTCTCTCATGACTGTAAGCTCGTATTCGAAGGATTCATCTTCACTGACTTTTTTGGGAATGTAAGAGTTAATATATTTCATCTTTTTTCTCCTTTATGCTGCCATAATACGACTGCAATCTTAAAAAAAATGTCGAATATTGCGTATTCAGGAGTTTTTTTTATTAAAATACATTATTATGTTCTGATATATCCTGGTTTTTTAATAATTTTAAATTATTCAAAATTATCGGCGTAAAAATCAGTGCTGCAAAGCGACATCAAGGCTTTTTCATGTACTCTTACAATATGTCTAGGGGAATAATTCATTATTTCTGCAATTTCCTCCCATGTTTTGTATGTTAGATATCTGAGCTCCAGAAGCATTTTGAATTCTTTGTTGTCAAGCTTTATGATCGCATTTTTTATTTTTGTATAGCTGTTCATCAGTTCTTTGATTTCGTTTTCGATTTGCCGGCGCAGATTTATTATTGCGCATATAGTGCTTTCCTTTGTCGCGAAGCCGGAATTTATTCTTGTACCCAAAGCATACGTAGGAGAACACAGACCTTGAGCAAGATTCATCAGATATTCCAGTTCTTGTTGCTTAAGTCTTATGTTTTCGTCATATCTGCTGGCGGATGATAATTTATTGACTGCTTTTCGCAAGTCTTCTTTTGTTAATTTAACGACATTGACTGTTCCTGTTTGCATAGTACCGTTCATTTTTCCCCTGCTATATCGAACAAACGTTCTAATTTTATAGGAATAATATATCATTATAGTAAAAATTTGTCAATAAACAACCAATGACTAATTGTCCATAAGTCAAATCATGTCAGAATTTGTCAGGTAATTTACAGTATATTGCGCTGCCAAAAGTCCGGCTGCGGCAGGTACGAAGATCATGCTTGAAGGTGTGGAAGGAGTAATTTTGGGAATTTCCGAAGAATATACGCAGGGAAGAGACGGTATATTTTCTTTGCGGCAGCGTGTGCGCACAGCTTTAGCCAGAGGACATGTATTTGTGGCATATATATCCGCAATTTTCAGTTTTGTAAGATCAGTTTTATTGCCAGTGCCCATGACGGATATAACAGGTATATTCAGATGCATGCAGGATTTTATGATGGCAATTTTCCCGTCGACGTCATCTATGGCGTCTATCACAAAATTGGTATCGTTGTCTATGATATCAAATACGTTGTGCTCAGTAAGAGCGCATGTATGAATATCGGCATTGCACGCGGGATTTATATCTTTTATTCTATTACATGCAACGGTTGTTTTATTTTGGTTTAAGGTGCTTTTCAGCGCAAAAAGTTGTCTGTTGAGATTTGATTCTTCAAATACATCTTTGTCGGTAAGGACTATACTGCCTATACCGCTTCTCACTAGGGCTTCAACGGCAAACGAGCCAACTCCTCCGAGTCCAAATACAGCGACGCGGCTTTGTTTCAGTTTTATTATTTTTTCATTGCCCAAAAGTATTGATGTTTTCAGATAAATATCGTCCATATTCGAATTATACATCAGCCCAGGCATATTATTTGTAAAAAAATTGCCTTTGCTGCAATTATTTGTTATAATTTTATGTAAACGGAGGGTTTTTACTTATGGGAAAACCAAAGATGAAGATAAAAGTAGGAAATTTGAAACGGTTGCTTGCAGTTATCTTGATTTTGATCATTGTTATAGCGGCTATAATATGGATAGTAATCAGAGCAGGCAGGAATGATCCTGTTGTCAAACAGATAGAGCAGCAGGAGAATCAGCAGATTTCGCTTAAGGATATACAGATCAAAGCATATGTGGGCGAAGCTGAAAAGACGGATACGACTGTAAGCGCTGAAACGCAAATAGATTTTAAAGCTGTATATATATATTCTCTTGAAAGTGAATTTTTAGAAAATTATTTTGTCAATGACAATATTACGATAAAAGTATCAGATCCGGCTGTGGCTACTGTTGTCAATGATTCGAGCATAGTAATAAGCAATGCTATGAGCAGCGATACGGAATTTACAGTAACTGTTACGTATGATAATTCTGTAAAGAAATACACGCAGGAATTTAAATTTACATATGTTGCGGCTCCGGCTCCTGAGCAATAAAACAGTTCAAAGCAAAGCCTTTGTGATTAAGGCTTTGTTTTTTTGCTTTGACGTAGCGTAAAATAAATACAGTTATTTGCCAAAATGGAGTTTTTGTTGGAGTTCTGAAAATATGAATACGGAAATTAATTGCTGATCATGCACGCGTTACTGTATTCTGAACGGTCTTGCTAACGGACTATTTAGTGATAAAATATAAATATGGCTGATGATAATAAATACAGCGTATCCGTGCGCAGCTTAGTAGAATATTGCGCTCTTACAGGCGATATAGATAACCGCTATATGGGAGCTGACCGTTTAAAGGAAGGCGTAAGGGTACACCGCTATATACAAAAAAACTATAATGAAAACGATATGTCAGAGGTTGCGGTAAAATACTGTTATCTAAGTTCAAAAAATATATCTTTATTAATAAGAGGCCGTATTGACGGCGTATTAAAAAGTAATGACGGTATTTGTATTGAAGAGATAAAATCTACTTTGTATTCACCCGACTTTATGAGCGAACCCGTTTATGTGCATAAAGCTCAGTGTATGGCATATGCATATATATATTGTTTTGACAATGAGCTCGATAAAATAAAAATAAAAGTAACTTACTGCGATATAAAGACGAATATCGTTAAAAGCTTTGAATACGATTATTATTTTGATGAATTAAAAGAATTTTTTTTCGGAATTTGTGAAAAATATGCGGATTATCTTTTATTTATCAGTTATCTAAAACAGCAAAGGGATAATTCTATAGACAGCCTGGAATTTCCTTTTGAATACAGAAAATATCAAAAACAGGCAATAAAAAAAATATTTGATGCGATAAATTGCGGTAAAAATATTTTCATAAACGCTCCTACCGGAACAGGCAAGACGCTTAATGCGCTTTTTCCGGCGCTTAAAGCGCTTAGAGGCAAAAATGCTAAAATATTTTATCTTACTGCAAAATCCACTCAAAAGCAGGTAGCTAACAATGCTGTGAGGATTATGATTGATAATGGCCTCAAAGCCAAAGCTCTCGTTATTACGGCGAAGGAAAAAATATGTTTTTATGATGTTCCTAGTTGCAATCCTAATGACTGCGAATACGCCAGAGGCTATTACGATAAGTTAAATGATGCGGTAAAGGACATGATTTCAAAACGCGATATTTTTGATGAGGAGTATATTATATCAGAAGCAAAAAACAGGGGAATGTGTCCTTTTGAACTGTCTTTGGATCTGGCTGCGGAATGTGATATTATTATTTGCGATTATAATTATATTTTTGATCCTTTTGCTGTTTTAAAGCGTTTTTTCGAAGAACCTGAATTGTGCTCCGAATTAATAATACTTATAGATGAAGCTCATAATTTGGTGGACCGTGCACGCGAGATGTATTCTGCAAGATTATGCAAAACTGATTTTCTCAAATTGAGAAAAAAAGTGGATTCCAGTGAAAAGCCGCTGTATAAAAGCATAAATGAGATAAATAAAATACTCTTGTCTTACAAAAAAAAATGCAGCCAAGACGGCACGCTTTTGCTGAACGGTATTGATGAAGATCTGAAAAGCTCATTATACCGCTTTGAACATGCTGCTGATAAATATTTATTGAATTCGGTCAAACAGACTGATGCGTATAAATCGGTATACGAGATGTATTTTGAGGTAAATACTTTTTTGTCTTTATGCGATATTATAAATCAGTCGCACCGCATATATTATGATTCAATATCAGATTCATTACACTTGTTTTGCACTGATGCAAAAGAATACCTGAAAAAACGCATAAGCGCTGTGCGCGCATGCGTGATGTTTTCCGCTACATTGAGTCCTATGAGTTATTTTTGCGAAGTATTAGGCGGAGGCAAAGATGATTATCTCATGGATATTCCGAGCGCGTTTGAAAAGGATAATTTTAAAATAGTGGTAGATACAAGCATACATACTGATTATAAGAAAAGGAAAATGTATTACACAGAAGCGGCTATGCGTATTCATGCTGCCGTCATCAGCGAAAAAGGCAACAGACTTGTGTTTTTCCCTTCTTATGCTTATATGCAAAGCGTTTATGACGAATATACTGCTTTGTATTCCGACAGGGATGTTCTTTTACAGCAGCGCAATCTCACTGAGGCTCAAAGAGCTGATTTTATAGCTCAGTTTACAAATGAAAACGCTCTTACAGCATTTGTTGTAACAGGCGGAGCGTTTTCAGAGGCTATAGACTTGACAGGCAAAAGGCTCATAGGATGTGTTGTTTGCGGAGTTAGTTTGCCGATGGTTTGTATGCAGAGAGAACTCATCAGGGAAAATTACGAAAAAGAAGGCAAAAACGGTTTTGAATACGCATATGTGTACCCGGGCATGAACAAAGTGCTTCAGGCTATGGGCAGAGTTATACGCACTTACACTGATACGGGCAGTGCCGTATTGCTGGACGCCCGTTTTAAAAACGGAGCATATCAGCGTTGTTTTCCGCCTCATTATTCGCACAGGATATATGTAAACGGACAAAAAGAGCTTGAAAAAGCGCTGGGTATGTGAGATTTCGCCCACCCCTCCCCCCGCGCTCGAGGGCTTCGCTTATGTTTAAGCTTCGCCCTTTAGGGGCTTACGCCCCTAAAAGCGCAAATCATATAGATTTGCGCTTTTTCAGCGCGCCGTTTTATTAAAATCACATTTTTATACAAATGCTATAGATTTTGTATAAAAATTATGATATTCTTATAATCAAACAACTCTTGAAAGAAAAATATGTCAGTATTCCTATATGCGCTATGGTTCGTGTTTAACGGACGGATTACTTTAGAAGTAGCTATAATTGGTCTTTTTGTAGTTGCCGCGATTATGCTCTTCATACGCAAGGCTTTCGGTTATGGACTCAACAGCGGCTTGAAAAGCGTTTTAATTCTGCTGCAGGCTATAGCTTATGTTTTTGTACTCATTTTTGAGATCACCAAAGCAAGTCTTCATATGATTCATGTAGTGCGTGATAAAAACGCGCAAGTAAGCCCAAAGCTTTTAAGCTTTGATTCTCCTTTGAAAACAACCGCCGCTAAAGTGGTGCTTGCAAATTCAATAACGCTTACTCCTGGCACGATTACAGCGGAATCAAAAGAAGGCAAGCTTCTGGTTCATGTCATTGATTCACATTCCATAATAGATATGGAAAAGCTTCCTTATGTAAAAATGCTGAAAAAAATGGAGGATACGCTTAATGTCTGACGTAAGCGCTTATCTTAAAATAGCGGCAAACGCCGCCACGGTTTTTTTCGCTTTGGCGACTCCGTTTTGCATAGCGCGCATTATCATAGGACCGCGCTTTACTGACCGGATCGTTGCCGGCAATTTGATCGGCGTTATGGTTATTGCGCTTCTTCTGATCATATCCGTATGCTTTGATTACCCCTCTTTGCTTGATATAGCTTTGGTTTATGCGCTTTTGAATTTTCTTGCGGTCAGCACGCTCTGTGCAATCTATACAAGAAACCTGAGAAACGAAAAAAATATGAATAACAAGGCCGGTATGCCTTACAAAAAAGGAGATTGATCATGCTTCGCGCTGTTATTGCAACCGTATTTATTCTTGGCGGTATGTTTGTTTTTGCAACAGGTGTAAAAGGCATATATAAAATGAATTACGTCATCAACCGTCTGCATGTTACCGCTTTTTGCGATACGCTGGCGATGCTTTTGATTATAATAGGCCTTATTATCATATCCGGATTTTCTTTCAGTACGCTTAAGCTTATAGTTATATTGTTTTTTATGTGGATCACAAATCCTGTGATTTCTGTAATGATCACAAAAGCCGAAATACTCTCAGGCGATAATCCTAAGGAATATGAGGTGATTGATTGTCAACGTTCTTCGAAATAACTCTTCTTGTTTTGCTTGTTATATTCAGCATTGCCAGCGCCTGTTCAAAAAACGTGCTTGCTTCACTTTTAATTTATATGCCATATAGCATAATAATGGCTTGCGTCCTCTTTACATTGCGCGCTCCTGATTTGGCAATTACCAAAGCGGCGGTAGACGTGGGAATATCCATGATACTGTTCTTTTTGACTATGAACAGAATAAAGGCTATTCCTCTGCACAAAACGAAGAACAGTCATATTGAAGAAAACACCAAGAATAAGCTTAAAGCCGTTGCGCTTTGGTTCAAAGGCGAATTAAGCGCAGATACAGTCAAAAATTATCCCGTAAAAAAAGGCGAAAAAGAAGTGATAATAGGCAGAAGCGGCAAAATAAACGTGAATATGACTCTTGTCAACCGATTGGGCAGAATAGCCGCAGCCCTGGCTTTTTTAGGGGTTGTCGCGGTTATGCTTGTCATGTGTTCTCAGCTTCCTGCGTTCGGAGATCCTCAGAATCCTGCCAATAATGAAGTCTCCAAAATGTACATAGAAAAATCCGTCGAGCAAACAGGAGCTCTCAACGCTGTTACAGGCATGATATTGGATTACCGTTCTTTAGATACGTTCGCTGAAACCACTATGCTGTTTACAGCTACAGTTGCGGTAGTTTATCTTCTAAAAGCAGAGACTACCGAAGGGGACAAAAAACGCTACAGCCGGGAGAAGTTCGAATGAAAAACCTCAACAAACAGGGAGAATTCAAAATCCTTCGTTCAGTGGCCGCTTTTATCATACCAATTATATTTTTGTACGGTATATACATTGTTCTCAACGGGCATTTATCTCCAGGAGGAGGCTTTGCAGGCGGCGTTATCATAGGAGTCGGCTTTATATTGTTTAATATAGCTTTCGGAAGCAAAATATCCGATAAGTTTTTCACTTTCAGAGGCTGCGTAATAACAATGTCAGTATCACTGATTATTTATCTTGCTTTAAAAGGCGCAGTGTTTTTCCTTGGAGCCAATGGATATGAATCAGTTATACCTTTAGGCTCTCCCGGCAACATACTCAGCGCAGGTCTGATATTGCCTGTAAATATTTGTATTGCGCTTGTCGTATCGGATATGATCTATTTGCTGTATTCTTTGTTCAGCCATTGGGGAGGTCGTATTGATTGATTTTTTAATGCATTATCACTCTTATTTTTCTGTGATCTTATTTGCGGTAGGTTTTCTGATGCTTTTGTTAAGCCGCAATATGATAAAAAAAATAGTCGGACTCAATATTATGGATACTGCTGTTTTTTTGTTTTTGGCAGTGCAGGGATATGTAAACGGCGGTATCGAGCCGATAATAGAGCCGGGCAATGTGTCAAACGTATATGTAAACCCTGTTCCATCAGGACTCGTTCTTACGGGTATAGTCGTATCAGTAAGCGTTACTGCGTTTGCCCTGGCGTTGACACAGAGGCTTTATAAAAAATACGGTACAGTAAACATCGACGAGCTTACTTTGATTGTAAGAAACGAAAAAAAACAAGGAGAAAGCGGCAATGCTTGAATGGTACAAAAATATTCCTTTGTTTAGTATTCTTATTTCGCTTGCCGCCGCCATTATCACTCCTTTGATAAAAAATAAAAAATGCGCCGCTGTTATTACAACCTCTCTTATAGCAACAGTGCTGCTTGCAAGCGTGATACTGAGCGTATGTATTGTGCCGAGCAATGAAGTCTTTATTTATCAGGCTGGGTATTTCAGCGCCCCGTGGGGAAATGAGCTGAAATGCGGTGTGTTCGAGTCTGTCATGGCCAGCGTGTTTGCGTTTGTTATGCTTTTTTCCGTATTCGGAGGGCTTAAAGACTTAAAATATGATCTAGAAAACAAAACATCGCAGTACTACTATATGATGCTTGATTTGCTTTTGGCGTCTATGCTGGCAATTATTTACTCAAATGATATTTTTACTTGCTATGTCTTTATAGAAATAAATACTGTCGGGGCATTTTTTATAGTAATGGCCAAAGAAAAGGACGATACGTATCTGGCTACCGTCAGGTATTTTATCGTCAGTATGCTTGCCTCAGGACTGATACTATTTTCGATAGCAATACTTTATACAGTTACAGGGCATCTTAATATGCTTTATTTGTTTGAAAGCATACAGTTGCTTTGGGAATCGGGCTCCTATAGGCTTCCTGTTTTGGTAGCTGCGGGTATGATGTGCGTGGGGCTTACTGTTAAAAGCGCGCTTTTCCCGTTTCATGCATGGCTTCCAAAGGCTTCAAGCGCCGCTACCGTCACTTCGAGCGCTATTCTTTCGAGCCTTATCACTAAAGGTTACATAGTGTTGCTCATAAAAGTTTTCTACAGAGTTTTCGGCATAGAATTCATAAGAGAAACAAATATATCAAATGTACTTTTTGTCTTTGGCGTAATCGCTATGATTTATGGTTCCGTAAAAGCAATGCGCCAGACTGACATCAAAAAAATGATAGCCTGTTCGTCTATATCTCAAATAGGCTATATTTATGCAGGCATAGGGCTTGCAAGCCCGTTGGGACTTGCAGCGGCAGTTTACCATATAATCACTCATGCGGTTACAAAAGCTGATATGTTTCTTATAGCGGGGAATATGATTTCATATTCAAAAACGAGAGATTTGAGAAAAATGCGCGATATAGGGCCTAAAATGCCTGTCACTATGGCAATGTTCGTAATATGCGCATTGTCGATGATAGGCATACCTTTGCTTATGGGTTTTATAAGCAAGTGGAATCTTGCTCAGGCGGCGATAGACGGTGAAAACAGGGTTTTGATAATAGCGCTAACTCTTTCTACTTTGCTGAACGCATCGTATTATTTCCCTCCGATAATAAGAGGCTGTTTCAGCAAAGAGGCACGGACCGCTGAAAAATTCACTTCACAGGCGCCGTTCAAGGAGATATGGTCTCAAATAGTGCTTACATTAGTGATAGTGCTTATGGGTTTATTCAGCGCGCCTCTTTCCGCCCTTATTAACACAGGGCTTGCCGATCTTATTGGATAGGCTGTCAAAGGAGTATTTATGAGTTATATAGCAGCTTTATGTGCAGTTGTTGTGCCTGTATCAGGCTCATTCGGCGCAGTATTTGCAAAATTCAAAAGCGATAAAAAAAGAAATATATATATTCTGATAGTATTGGCTGCAACAGCCGCTGCGTCAGTATTCTGCGCAATAGGCGGGAAATCCAGCTTTACTGTTTTGAGCGTTACCAGCTCTTTGACAATAGCATTTTCTGTTGATGAGCTGAGTATATTCTTTTCAGTATTCTCATGCAGTATATGGCTCTTGGCCGGCATATATTCTTTTGGATACATGAGTCATGATGCAAAGCAAAAGCGTTTTTATGTGTTTTATCTGATGACCTTAGGCGTAATAAACGGCATTGTGTTTTCGGCCAATCTTTTCACGTTGTATATATTTTACGAAGCCATGACTCTTTTGTCTTTTCCTCTTGTCATGCACGAGCAGACTGGCGAAGCAATAGCCGCAGGTAAAAAATATCTTATATATTCTTTTATAGGGGCGGCATTAGCGCTTATCGGAATATTTTATTTTTATAATTACAGCGCCGGTACAACTTTTAGCGTTTCAGGCGTATTAAGTGCAGCCGCTTTCGAAAATAAAAACATGCTGCTTGCAGTGTATTTCATAACGATTATCGGGTTTGGATGCAAGGCCGGACTTTTCCCTCTTCATTCATGGCTTACGGCAGCGCACCCTCAGGCGCCTTCTCCCGCCTCGGCAGTCTTATCCGGCGTTATTACAAAAATGGGCGTTTTTGCTATAATCCGCACTACTTTTTATGTGGTAGGAGTTGATTTTGTACGCGGCGAATGGGTTCAAACAACGCTTATTATACTTGCGATGGCTTCGATTCTGATAGGTTCTGTAATTGCTTTTCGCACGTTCAAGCTGAAAAAGCGGCTGGCTTATTCATCTATAAGTCAGGTTTCCTATGTTTTGTTGGGAATCTTCCTTTTGAACGAAACGGCTTTTGCCGCGGCACTGCTGCAAGTAATATTTCATGGGATTGCTAAAAGCGTGCTATTTATGTGCGCCGGTTCCATAATAACGCAAACAGGAAAAACGGATGTGAATGATATGCGCGGCATTGGCAAGGAGATGAAAACGACTATGCTTTGTTTTGCCGCGGCGTCTTTGTCGCTTATAGGAATTCCTCCGATGGGCGGTTTTGTGAGCAAAGGCTATCTCGTAATGGGGGCTTTGAGCTTTTCTTCGGAAATTATAGGTTATATTGCTTCGGCGCTTTTAATGCTCAGCGCTTTGTTTACGGCAGGGTACCTTCTTCCGGTTTCGGTCAACGGTTTTTTCCCTGGAGACGATTACGAGTACCGCAGCTTAAAGAAAATAGACGTTGGATTTATTATGAAATTTTCTCCCGTAGTTTTAACTTTAGCCGGGATAGCTATCGCTGTGTACCCGCATATGCTTATTTCGTTAGCGCAGACTTTGGCGTTAAGGATATTTTAGATTTAGATTTAAAGGAAAATGTGAATGGGCAAATTCATCATGGCGGCTCTGATAGTATGGCCTTTGGCAGGAGCCTTCATATCGTATCTGACAGGTCTGAAAAATAAGAAATTAAGGAATATATTTGTTATAGGCATAACGTTTATACAGCTTGTATTTGCTGTGATGCTTTACAAAGAAGTTGATACTGCTTTTTTGTGCATAGAAATGGTAATGGGCTTTGGTATTAATCTTACTTTGAGCGGATTTCGCTATGTGTATATTGTGCTGACGTGCTTAGGCTGGTTCCTTGCGAGTGTTTTCGGTATGGAATATTTTGCTCATTACAGAAATCGCAACAGATATTACTTTTTTATGTTGATTACGCTTTCTGCGACGAGCGGAGTGTTCTTATCCGCAGATCTTGTAACGACTTTTATCTTCTTTGAAATCATGTCGCTGTCCTCTTTCGCGCTTGTCGCGCATGAAGAAAAGCTCAAGACAAAGGAAGCGGCCAATGTGTATTTATATATCAGCGTATTGAGCGGCCTTGTTCTGCTGTTTGGCATTTTGATGCTTTACAGTATGCTGGGTACTGTGGAAATAAACGAAATATATGCGGCGGCGAGTGCATATGAGAATAAAAACAAAATTTATGCGGCCTGCGCTCTGATGGCTTTCGGGTTTGCGACGAAAGCTGGAACATTCCCAATGCATGTATGGCTGCCTAAGGCTCATCCTGTCGCTCCGGCTCCGGCTTCAGCTCTGCTTTCCGGCATTATGATAAAAACAGGTTTTTTCGGTATGCTAATACTATCTTGTGAAGTATTGCGATATGATGCGCTGTGGGGGAATATACTTCTTGCGTTTGGTTTGGCTACTATGCTTCTTGGCGCTTTACTTGCGCTTTTTTCTGTAGATATAAAGCGAACTTTGGCTTGCTCTTCGGTATCGCAAAGCGGTTTTATTACTACAGGTATAGCCATGCAGTGCATACTTGGGCATCACAATGCTTTGGCGGCTTATGGCACGAGTCTTCATATGGTAAACCATACGCTTGTTAAACTTGCGCTTTTTATGGCGGCAGGAATTATATATTTGAATACGCATGAATTGAATTTAAATGAAATAAAAGGATATGGCAGGAATAAGCCCTTATTGTTTTTGGTGTTTGCTTTGGGAGGGCTTTCATTGATGGGAATCCCCGGTACGAGCGGCTATATCAGCAAGACAATGCTGCATGAGAGTATTGTGGAACAAATCGTTATTGCTGCGGGCAGCGGGCTTGAGTGGTATTATCGTCTTTCCGAATATGTATTTTTATTTACGGGAGGTTTAACAGCGGCGTATATGTTGAAAGTATTTGTCGCTGTATTTATACAAAAGCCTTCTTCAGACAGTATTCAAAGTTTCTCAAATAGAAAATACATAAGGCCGTTAAGCGCTGTCAGCATTGCCGCGCCTGCGCTTATGCTTGTTGTATTCGGAGTAATGCCAAAAAAACTGTACGAAAAAATAGGCGAAGCGTGTCTTTCGTTTATGCATGCTGATGTGCTGAGCCATGAGATACATTATTTATCATTTATATGTCTTAAAGGAGTAATAATATCAGTAGCTATTGGACTTGTGGTATATTTCGGCATTGTCAGAACGCTGCTTGTAAAAAAATATTCTGAAAGCCGCAGTTATTATATCAACGCACTGCCGGAGTGGACCGATATTGAGCTTGAATTTTACAGACCTTTGGCAACGAAGATTATACCAATGATATTGTCCGTTATATGCCGTTTTTTGGATAGGCTTGTTGACAGTATTGCCGCTCTCGGAATACTTTTATACCGGTTTTTGAAAAATGAAGTGTATTTTACATCAAGCCAAAAAGAAGGAACCAACAGTCATGCTGTGGGGCAAAACGCCATGCTTGATACTGTTACATCCAGTTTATTGATGTTTTCGGCGGGACTTTTAGTCGTTCTTTTGTGTATGATTTTAAGCTGACTGCAACAAAAGCGCGGCTTTATAATTTAAAAGGAATTTGTTGTATACGTGCGGCAAAACAGGTGTAAAAACGCTTTATGCGTTTTCTGATAATAAATAGATGATGTGGAAATTGAAAGAAAGTTATATCCGCGTTGTGTCGCGTAACAACAACCGCAGCGCAGGCGGGCGCGGCCAAAGCTTAAGGGACCCCTTAAGCTTTGGCATAAGCGGCTTCGCCGCTTATGGGCCGCTTCGCGGCCTGCCGCGCCCGCCCGTGTGCGTTTTTCAGAATTGCTTTTTTTTTAAATACGGGATTTTTAGACTTCATTAATCAGAAATAACGATATTTCGTCTGTTGCTGAACATCAAATTCTATCTTGTCTTAAAACTGATTGAAATACGTCGGTACGCCATCTTCTCCGCAGTATTCCTCCAAAAATTCAATCAGCGCTTTTATTGCTTTTTCTTCATCGCTTCCTACTACGCAAATATTGATTTCACTCCCGTCTTCAAGCCTGTCAAATAGACTTAGTATGGAGTTTTCATTGCGTATGTCCGTTACAAAATCTCCCGCTGAAATAATACAATCACTCTCAAAGTTATTCATTTTGCGTTTCAATAAACACGCTACCATTGAAGCGCTAGCTCCATAGCTTAACGGTATGTTTTTGAGTATTACAATTCTTTCTATCATTTTTATTTCCCTCTTGTTTTATAATGCAAGGTTTATTTTATGTTAGCATGTGTTGATGATTAAAGCAATATTGCTTCGGCTATTTAAAATTTGTATGCTTATAAATCAAATCATTGATTTTAAATATTATCAGGTATAAAATTATTATATAAGTAAAGTATATTAAAAGGAGATATTATAATGCACGAAGGACATCACCATCATCACGAAAATGAACAACAGCCAATAAACAGCGAAGCGCTTTTAAGTTATATGCTCGAACATAATAAATCTCATGCTGAAGATCTCAGAGATCTCGCAGAAAAATTAGCGGCAAAAGACGATATCCGTGCATCTCAGCTTGTAGAAAGCGCCGCGGATGATTTTGACAGCGGTAATCTGAAATTGGCTCACGCGCTTAAAATATTATCTGAGGAGTAAGATAATGTGCCTTTCAACAGTATATAAAGTCGTAAACGGAAAAAACGAAAAAATCGGAGAATATATAAGCTCAGTAAAGATCGAAAACGGTAAAATATTTATAAGCGACATAATGGGAGCTGTAAAGGAAATTGCAGGAAATATAAGTTATATAGACCTTGTAAAAAATGAAATTACCATCGAAAAGTAACATTTAAAAAGCATTTAAGATATTCAAGAAATGTCGTGTATGATTAATAAAATCAGGTAATTTTTTTTAAAAAATCTAAAAAAATTTTTCGTTCAGCGGCGGCAGAGCCTTTATTCATCGTATCGGGCAAAACCGCCCTGAAAGAATTGCGCAGATAATTTTTTGGCTTTGTTAAGCCATTTTTTAATTGCAATTTTTTGATTTTTCACATTTATTTAAAAAATTAAAGCAAAAAAAACATACTTAAGTACGGTCGCGGGATTTAAAGTTGAATTTTGAATCATTTGACAACCCCCTCCGAGGGATTTTATAATTAAATTGTAGGGAAAATGCGCGCTTTTCATGCTGCGCGCAATATTGAATTTTTCTTGTGCCAAAAGGAGTTAACATGTCTGAAACTATAGCTGTCGCCGGCAAAGGAGGAACGGGCAAAACAACGCTGTGCGGTTTCTTGATTGATTGGCTGTGTAAAACAGGCAAAACGCCTGTGCTCGCGGTTGACGCTGATGCGAACAGCAACCTCAACGAAGTGCTCGGCGTTGAAGCGGATATTACCCTTGGTCAGATCAGAGAACAGGTTTTATCCGATAATATTCCGGCAGGTATAAGCAAACAGGACTATATGGATTGCAAATTTGCAGATGCGCTTATTGAAGAAGACGACTTCGATATGCTCATAATGGGGCGTACAGAAGGTAAAGGCTGCTACTGTTTTGTAAACAGCTTGCTTCAAAATCAACTTAACAAACTTTCAGGGGCATACAAATATGTAGTTGTTGACAATGAAGCGGGTATGGAGCATATAAGCCGTGGCATACTGCCGTCCGTTGATTATTTTCTGCTTGTATCTGATTGCTCAAAAAGAGGCGTTCAGGCTGTAGGCCGCATTGCCGCGTTGATCGATCAAATGGGAATTAAGCCTAAAAAAACAAAACTCATTGTAAACAGGGCTCCCGATGGTAAGCTTGACGACGGAGTAATAGAAGAAATAAAACTTCAGGGGCTTGATCTTCTTGGAGTCGTGCCTGGCGATGAAATGGTATACGCATATGATTGCGCCGGCAAACCGACGTCAAAACTCGGAGCTGATACTGCGGCAAGAGGAGCGTTTGAAAAATTTATCGGCAGTTTGTTCGAATAATTTTTATATATGTAAAAAAGCAAAATTTGAAGGGAGCATAAAAATTGAAGGACGAAAATTGTTTTACTACGGTTGAGCAAATGGAAGCTGACAGCGCCAAACTCTATGAGCTTAGCAAGGCCTCCGGCGCCCAAACGTGGGAGGACAGAAACAAAAACCAAACTCCTCATTGTAAGTTTGGTGAAGAAGGCGTATGTTGCCGGATCTGTTCCATGGGACCCTGCAGAATAACGCCTAAAGCGCCCAGAGGCATTTGCGGCGCTGACGCAGACGCTATTGCAGGCAGAAACTATCTGCGTATGGTAGCGGGAGGATGTTCTGCACATTCAGACCATGGACGCGAAATATGCCATACTCTTTATGCCGCAAAGGCCGATGGTTATTATAAAGTTACGGATACCGTAAAGCTTATTAATCTTGCAAAAGAATGGGATATCGAAACTGAAGGAAGAGATATTTATGATATAGCGCATGACGTCGCTTTGTGCGGGCTTAACGAATACGGCAAGCCTTTCGGCACGCAGAAATTTCTTAAACGTGCTACAGAAGAAAGACAGAAAACATGGGAAGAACAAGGCATATCTCCCCGGGCTGTCGACCGCGAAATAACGACTGCAATGCATATGACTCATATGGGTAACACCGCAGATGCTGAAGCATTGGTGCGCCAAAGTCTCAGAACAGGCATGGCGGACGGCTGGGGCGGCTCAATGATGGGCACAGAGTTTACAGATATACTTTTCGGTACTCCAAGCGTGCGCGAGACGGAAGGCGGTTTGGGAGTTATAGAAGAAGATATGGTAAACATAATTGTTCACGGCCATGACCCCGCTATGTCGGAAATGATAGTGCAAGCCTCCGAACATAAAGATTTACTCGATCTTGCAAGAAGCTATGGAGCAAAAGGAATTAATATCGCCGGACTGTGTTGTACTGCAAATGAAGTCGCTATGCGCCACGGAGTAAAAATGGCCGGCAACTTCCTGCAGCAGGAAAATGCTATACTTACAGGCTGTGTAGAACTTATCGCTGTGGACGTACAGTGCATATTCCCTGCATTGGGTCCATTGAGCGAGTGTTTCCATACCAAGTTTATTACTACTTCCGAAATAGCGCGTATTCCTGGAGCCATACATATAAAAATGGAAAAGGAAAATGCGCTTGAACAGGGAAGACAAATTGTCAAAATGGCCGTTGAGAATTTTGCCAACCGTGACAAAAACAAAATATTTATCCCCAAAACAAAAGAAAAGGCTGTTGTAGGTTATTCATGTGAATCTATTTTGAAGCAGCTTGATACGGTTACGAATTCACATCTTGACGAGCGCAATACCTATAAACCGCTTATTGATTGTGTAACTTCCGGAGTTTTGCGCGGAGCAGTCGCTATCGTAGGCTGCAATAACCCGAAAGTGCGTCCGGATTATTCTCATATTGAAATAATGAAAAAGCTTATCAAAAACGATATAATTATCGTTGCCAGCGGATGTTCGGCGCAGGCTGCAGCCAAAGCAGGTCTTTTGAGCAAAGAAGCCAAAAACTTGTGCGGCGCAGGACTTAAAAGAGTTTGTGAGCTTGCTGATATTCCACCTGTGCTTCATATGGGTTCTTGCGTTGATATCAGCCGTATGATGCTTTTGGCCACAGGAATAGCAAAAGACTGGGGCGTTGATATAACAAAAGTGCCCGTTGTCGGCTGCGCTCCGGAATGGATGAGCGAAAAGGCCGTATCAATCGCCAATTATGTGGTTTCCACAGGTATTGATACGTATTTGGGAATCGAGCCTCAGGTAAAGGGCAGCGCAAAAATGATGCAGCTTATTACACAAGGTACGCGTGAAATTACGGGAGCTGGTTATATTATAAATAAAGACCCTCACGAATTGGTTCAGGCGATGATAGACGGTATAGAAGCTAAACGCGCTGCGTTAGGCATTTAAATAAAAAAATCCGTAAATATCGTAATGATATCAATAGATAATTCGAATTAATGCTTCTCGGTTTTAATGACAAAATAACATTAAAAAGTACAATGAAGCGACGGAGTAAAATATGAAAATTGCTATAAGCGGCAAGGGAGGAGTCGGTAAGACTACATTAAGCGCAATACTTGCAAGGCTTTATGCCCAGGAAGGTAAAAAGGTTTTAGCTGCGGATGTTGATCCTGACGCAAATCTTGGATTTGCTCTCGGTTTTACGCCCAAAGAACTTGCCTTGCTTACGCCGATTTCGGAAATGAGCGATCTGATTGCGGAGCGAACGGGCGCAAGCAAGGAAAACTTCGGTAAATTTTTCAAAATAAATCCTAAAGTGGACGATATACCTGACAGGTTCGCGCTTGAAAAAAACGGAGTTAAATTGCTCATAATGGGAACCGTAAAAACAGGCGGAAGCGGATGCGTATGCCCTGAAAATGTAATTTTAAAACGAGTTATTTCCAATCTTGTTTTAAACCGCGACGAAGTAGTCATATTGGATATGGAAGCTGGATTAGAACATTTGGGACGCGGTACTGCCGATTTCGTGGATCGCTTCATAACAGTTGTAGAGCCGGGTCAAAGGAGCGTTCAGACGTATGAGAGCGTAAAACGCCTTGCTGAAGATATCGGAGTAAGGAAAGTCAGCGTGGTGGCGAATAAAATCAGAAGTTTTGCGGACAGAGAATTTATACAATCAGTAATACCGCCTGATGAACTTCTCGGTTTTATGACTTACAGCGAAAATATCAGCGATGCCGACAGAAACGGAGTTTCTCCGTTTGAATCAAGCGCTTCGACAGTTGAAGAAGTCAGAATAATCAAACAAGCTATTGATGCATAAGCGATAACGGAAAGGAGATAATAATGGGACTTTTTGACAGAGTATTTGCAGGCGCGGATGATATGCTCGCAAAAGCAGAGCAGGATCTTAGCGCAGCTATAGACGAATTGGGAATCGACGCGCCCATGGTAATGCCTGATACAGGTTATTTCCTCGCTTGTATCTATGCTTATACGGGGCGTAAGGTCGCTAAGCTCAGCGATCTTAAAGAAGCTTTTGATGATGTAAAAGCTCTTTGTACAAGAGAGCAGAAAACAGAGGATATTTTCAAAAACGGGATTGCAACTGCCATAGCCGCGGAAATCATTGAAGCGGTAAAGTATGCAAAATCCCCCAATCCATATGAAGACAGCATATATCACGGACATTTTTCTGATGCGGAAGTCAGAGAACTCGGAGTGCCGCTTGTTACTCAGGAAATACCAGGTTTTGTCGTAATTATAGGCGCGGCGAAAAGCGACGATGAAGCGTTCGAACTTATTAAAGGATATCAATCCAGAGGTATTTTCGTATTCCTCATCGGCGATATTATTGATCAGGCGCAAAGGAAAAACATATCAATGGGATTTGCCGTACGTGTTGTTCCTACAGGCAAGGATATATGGTCAGTGGGACATATAATCTCGCTTGTCGTGCGAGCAGCCATGATATTCGGCGCAGTACAGCCGGGAGATTGGGACGCTGTAAATGAATATACATTCAAAAGAATATTCGCATTTGTAAACGCTTTCGCTCCTGTTGACGATATAACTGTCGCGTGCGGCGGCGGCGCAATAGCTATGGGCTTTCCTGTTATCACAAATGATGAGAACAATATGTGGAGAGTGCCGAAAAGCCTTATAATTCAGCCGGATACGTCTGATTTCATCGAGACCTCTCTTGAGGCCAGAGATATAAAGATAAAAGTTACGAATATAGATATACCCGTAGCGTTTTCCAATGCTTTTGAAGGAGAAATCATACGTAAGAAAGATACTCATGTGGATATAGACGGTTCGCGCCTTGATTGCTTTGAACTGGTGCGTACTAAGCAAGCGCACGAGATAGAAGATCATTCTATCATACTTGAAGGCCCCGATATTGATGAAATCGAGCCGGGCAGCAAAATGTGCGCAGGCTTTATCGTGGAAGTTGCCGGAAAAAACATGCAGTCAGATTTTGAGCCTGTATTTGAAAGACGCTTCCATAATTTTGTCAATTGCGCGGAAGGCGTTATGCATACCGGACAAAGAGATCTTATTCGTATCCGCGTCAGCCTTTCTGCATTTGAAGCAGGCTTCAGGCTTAAGCATATAGGAGAGATACTTTACGCGAAGGTTAAAAGCGAATATGAAAGCGTAATTGATAAGTGCCAGGTAAGAATATATACGGATCCGGCAAAATGTAAAGAGCTCAGAGCGGAGGCCAATGAAGTGTATGACGCCCGTGACGCGCGTTTGATGGCGCTTACCGATGAAAGCGTGGATCAGTTTTATACCTGTATTTTGTGCCAGAGTTTTTCGCCATCGCATGTATGCATAGTAACGCCTGAAAGACTTGGACTTTGCGGGGCTGTGTCATGGCTTGACGCCAAAGCGACTTTTGAACTTGATCCGAACGGCCCAAGCCAGATCGTTACCAAGAATTCCCTTATTGACGAACGTCTGGGCGCTTACGAGGATGTAAACGAAGCAGTAAGCAAATATTCGCACGGCGCGCTTGAGAAAGTGACATTATATTCTATTATGGAAGATCCTATGACAAGCTGCGGGTGCTTTGAATGTATATGCGGAATAGAACCGTTTTCCAACGGCGTTGTAATAGTAAACCGCGAGCATACGGGGATGACTCCTTTGGGAATGACGTTCTCGGAGATGGCTTCGATGACAGGCGGAGGAGTGCAGACGCCCGGCTTTATGGGGCATGGTAAGCATTTTATAGCTTCCAAGAAATTTATGAGAGCTGAGGGAGGCCCTGCAAGAATAGTATGGATGCCAAAGGCTCTCAAGGAAATAGTGCACGATAAGCTCAACGCTACGGCCAAAGACCTCTACGGAATTGATGATTTCTGCTCTATGATAGGGGACGAAACCGTAACAGAGGATGCGGAAGCGCTGCTGGAACATCTCGGTACAGTAGGCCATCCTGTGCTTGAAATGGAACCGCTTCTTTAATATTGATAAAAAAATATACTTTTAGGAGGCATTTAAAAAATGGGTTTTAAAAGATCGCCTCAGACGTTTTCTGCCAAAGTCAATGCCGTAACGATCGGTACGGGCGAAAAGGCAGTAACAATCGGAGGAGAAAACGTATTCCCTTTATATTCTTTTGACGCGCCGATTGAGAATAAGCCAAAAATAGGCGTGCAAATATCCGACAGAGGCTACAATAATGCAGTGGCCGGTATCGCCGAGTATTATAAAGGAGCCGAAAATTTTGTGGATATGGCAAAGAAGGCTGCTTTGATGCCCGGAGCTGATTTCCTTGTATTGTCTTTTGAGAGCGCAAATCCGGATGCTGAAAATACTTCAGTGGAAGAATGTGCGGCTCTGGCTAAGGAAATAGCTGAGGCTGTTGACATGCCCATAGTGGTAGAGGGCTGCAAAAATAAAGAAAAAGACGCCAAGCTATTCGATAAAATAGCTGCGGCTCTTGAAGGCAAAAACTCTCTGTTTTTGAGCGCTCAGGAAGAAAACTATAAGGAAATCGCAGCCAGTGCAGGTCTTGCTTACAAACACAAAGTCGGAGCCGAATCTGCGGTCGACATCAATTTGGCCAAGCAGCTCAATGTACTCATAAACCAAATGGGAGTAGCAGGTGAGAATATCGTAATGAACCTTGGTTCCGCTGCTGCGGGTTATGGTTTTGAATATGTTGCATCAACAATGGACAGAGTTCGTTCCGCCGCTTTGAGCCAAAATGATACTATGCTTCAAATGCCTGTTATAACGCCTGTCAGCGATGAGGCATGGAGTGTGAAGGAATCCATAGTTTCTCAAGAGGAATTTCCTCAGTGGGGAAGCATGGAACAAAGAGGCGTAAGCATGGAAATTTCAACTGCCGCCGCTTGTCTTGCTGCCGGATCGAATGCGGTTATACTCAGACACCCTGAAAGCATTGCGACAATTTCAAAACTGATCAGCGCAATGTGCGATAAGGAGGGAAATTAAATGGCTCTTAAAGGACTTGATATATTTAAGCTTACTCCGAAAACAAACTGCAAGGAATGTGGTAATCCTACATGCATGGCTTTTGCTATGAAAGCGGCGCAGGGCAGCGTTCCCATTGAGAAATGCCCGTATTTGTCAGATGATGCGAAAGCGAAATTGAGCGAAGCGACAGCGCCTCCGATGAAAAGCTTGAAAATAGGCGTTAATGAGACTGAACATACTATTGGCGGTGAAACCGTTCTTTTCAGGCACGACAAGACTTTCGTTTCCAAAAATCTGTATGCTGTAAATGTATGCGCTTCATGCGTAGATGAAAAACTTAAGGAAATTGAAAATGTAGATTACGAGCGTATAGGCGAACGCATGTATGTGGAGCTTATTAATCTTGTATATGAAGGCGATAAAGACGCATACGTTGAGCTCGTAAACAAAACCTTGAATAAAGGAAGGGTTCTTATTCTTGACTGCGAATGCGTTGATGCCGCGAGGGCGGCGCTTGACGTATGCGCAGATGCAAAGCCTATCCTCAACGGCGCTAATGAAGAAAATTATGAGCAAATGAATGCTCTCGCTGTCGAAAAGAAAGTTGTTTTGGGAGTAAGGGCTAAAGATATTGACGCTTTATATGATACTGTTGCAAAAATAGAAGCTTTGGGCAACAAAGAACTTGTTTTGGATGTTACGGGAAGCAGCATAAAAGAAGCTTTTGCAAACGCCGTACAGGTAAGACGCGCAGCTATCAAAGACAAGGATCGCACCTTCGGCTATCCGTCAATAATAAACGCGGCAGCTCTTGCAAAAGATGATATAAATATGCAAACAGCTTTGGCTTCCGTATTTACGCTTAAATATGGTTCCATAATCATAATGCAGTCGATGAGTTACGCTCAGGCGCTTCCGCTTTACGGATTAAGACAGAATATATATACTGATCCTCAAAAACCAATGAAAGTGGAACCCGGCATTTATCCGATAAACGGCGCTGATGAAAACTCTGTATGCTGTACAACGGTTGATTTTGCCTTAACTTATTTCCTTGTTTCAGGAGAGCTTGAACGCAGCGGCGTACCCGTGAATCTGCTTATTTCCGATTCGGGAGGATATTCAGTTTTGACGGCGTGGGCGGCAGGCAAGCTCAGCGCAAGTTCGATAGCTAAGTTCATAAAGGAATTTGATGTAGAAAACAAAATCAAAAACAGAGTGCTAATACTTCCCGGCAAAGTTGCCGTGCTTAAAGGCGAGGTAGAAGAAAAACTGCCGGACTGGAAAATAATAATAGCGCCTAATGAGGCTGTAAGCATAGTTAAATATTTTAAGGAACTAGAGGTTTAGTTAATCATAAATTTCCCCCGCGGCGGAGCCGCGAGGGAAATTTATGCGAAAAACTAATAAAATAACGGAGGAATTATATGTCTAAATTTATCGTTATAGGTGAAAGAATTCACTGCATATCGCCGGTTATACGCGAGGCGATGAACAATATGCAGCCCGAACCGATACTTAAAAGGGCGAAGGAACAAATTGACGCGGGAGCGGCTTATATTGATGTAAACATAGGTCCTGCTGAAAAAAATGGCGTAGAGCTAATGAAATGGGCTGTAAAGCTTTTGCAGGATAATTTCGATAACATACCTTTGGCTCTTGATACAGCGAATATGAAAGCCATAGAAGCAGGTATTTCTGTATATAACCGCTCAAAAGGCAAGCCCATTGTAAATTCTGCGGACGCAGGAGACAGAGTGGAATTTCTCGATATGGCGGCTGCTAATGAGGCTATATGCATAGCATTATGTTCAAAAGCGGGAGTTCCTTCTGATAATGATGAAAGAAATGCATATTGCCAGGAACTTTTGGAAAGAGGCTTGGGGCTTGGTATGGAGCCTGAGGACATATGGTTTGATCCGTTGTTCCTTGTAATAAAAGGCATGCAGGATAAACAGCGCGATGTGCTGAATTTTATTAAAGATTTGTCTGACATGGGTCTTAATTCTACAGGAGGGCTTTCCAATGTATCCAACATGATGCCCAAACATATTCGTCCTATAATGGATAGCTGTATGCTTGCCATGGCGATGCAGTGCGGACTAACATCAGCTATAGTTAATCCGTGCGACATAAGACTTATGGAAACCGTGAAGTCATGCGATATAATCAAAAACGAAACGCTTTATGCTGATTCGTATCTGGAACTTTAATTTGTATCGTTTAAAAAATTGCCCCGCCCGCCGCGGCGGCTGCGCCTTCAGTCATCGGACTGAAGGCGCGGCGCCCGCAAGGGCGCAAAGCGCGAAGCGCTTGCCGCCGCGGCCAGGCGGGGTTTTATAGATTCGAAAGAATAATACAATGTTTAATATTATATTCAAATCCGATAATTGTCCGGATATAAAAACGAGCGCCGAAAAAGGCGCAAATTTATTAGAAACAGCTTTGTTGGCGGGCGTTTTGATAGATTCGCCTTGCGCAGGAGCAGGTACCTGCGGTAAATGCAAAATAAAAATATTGTCGGGCACGCTTGAGTACGAGAAAAATATACATCTGTCCGATAAAGAATATTCCGAAGGCTACAGACTTGCTTGTCAGTGCCGCATAGTATCTGATGCTGAAATATACCTTCCTTCATCATTATCGGCATTTAAGTCAGATATTAAAACAGCTTCTCTTTCAAGCAGAGATGAGCTTGAAAGATATTCTTTGCTATTAAGCAAAGTATTTAATTCGGGAATAAAAAAAGACGAATCCTCATCAGGTTTTGGGCTTGCTGTAGATATAGGAACAACAACAGTATCCGCCGTCCTTATAGATTTGAAAAGCGGATATGTAAAAGCCAAAGCAAGCGCCGGTAATGCGCAAATACGCTATGGTGCTGATGTGATTAACAGAATAATCGCTTCTTCAAAAGAAGGCGGACGGACAAGACTTAAAAAAGCAGTGAGAGAAGAAACCATATTGCCGCTTATATCTTCGCTGTGCAATGAAGCTGAAATAGAGCCTGAAAAGATAATAAAATGCGTTATAGCAGGCAATACAACCATGGAGCATTTGTTCGTCGGCGAGGACGCTCAGAGCATAAGACTCGAACCATACGTGCCTAAATTTCTGGAACTGCATGGAAAAACTGCTGCAGACGTCGGCCTTCCAATCAGTGAAAGCGCTCCGGTAATATTTGCTCCGAATGTTGGCAGTTATGTGGGCGGCGATATTACTGCCGGTACGCTTATGACGCTTATTTGGAATAGCGAAGAATTGAGCTTGTTTATAGATCTTGGAACAAACGGCGAGATAGTTTTCGGAAATAAGGATTGTCTTCTTTGCTGCGCTTGCAGCGCAGGGCCCGCTTTCGAAGGAGGGGATATAAGCTGCGGTATGAGGGCAACTGATGGAGCGATAGAATCATGCGCAATAGATGAAAATAGTATGGAGCCTGTTCTTGGCGTTATTGCAAACGTTCCTCCCGCGGGTATTTGCGGAAGCGGTCTTATAGATTTGATAAGCGAGCTTTTCCGTACGGGAATTATTAACGCTAAAGGGAAGTTTGTTAAAGAGGGCGCACGTATTAAACATGATGAATATATGGGATCTTCTTATGTAGTTGCTTTTGCTTCTCAAAGCGCTGATGGTAAAGATATAGAAATTACCGAAACGGATATAGATAATTTTATAAGAGCTAAAGCGGCGATATTTTCCGCCGTGCGCACCTTGCTTTCTTCTTTGGATATGAGCGTTGATATGATTGAGAAAATATATATAGCAGGAGGAATTGGCAGCGGCATTAATATTAGCAAAGCCATAAAAATCGGCATGCTCCCCAATGTGGAAGAGCGCAAATACAGTTATATCGGCAACAGCAGTCTATCGGGCGCTTGTGCTATGCTGTTGAGTAAAGAAGCGGAAAACAAAGTATTTGAAACAGCCTCAAATATGACGTATATAGAGCTTTCGACTTATCCGGGATATATGGAAGAATTTATTGCCGCGTGTTTTTTGCCGCATACCAATGCTTTACTGTTTGATTGAATATGAAAATGGACAATAAAAATATAGCCAATAATAAAATAAATGCTCCATACGAATATTATAAGAATGTATTTTCGCAAAAAGACCCTCTTAGTATGAGCAATTCAAGTAATGTTGAATTTTCCGAGGGACGATTTTGTTTCAGGATGCTTTCAAAAGAAATATTTCTTTTATGGCCTGATATGAATGCAGTATATGCCGACGGCAATGACGCCGGCAAGTCCAAAGCAATACTTCTTGCACGCCTTGTAATGCAGGGCCGTATTACGTCTTTTTCGGGCCGGTTTCTTGCATATAGGCAGATGCCGTGGGGAAGCGTATATGAAAGACAATTTGACGGACGCTGTGTTAAACGTTTGGCTTACACTTACGGACGGAATTTGGAACTTTTCAAAAAAGCATGTTCGGCCATTGGCGGCACGGCCTGCGGCAAGGCGGATGCATCGTTTGATATAGAATTTTTGAATGGATTATTTCTCAGATTTTTGTTGTGGGAGGCGGACGAAGAATTCCCTCCAAGTGCGCAGATACTTTTTTCGGATAATTTTGAAAATGCATTCAATGCGGAGGATATGGCGATACTAGTTGAAATAGTCATAAATGATATGAAAAATATCGTAAATAATTTATGATTATTATACCGAGATTGCTTATCGGCACTATATAAGCCGTGCATTGCGGGCGCGCGTATCTTGAAGATGATAATATTAATACCGCGCGCATTATAATCCCACCCTCCCGTTTAATGAAGGAAAGCTTCCCGCTTTCCTTATAGATATTCCCCCGATTTAAATAAAGGCTTTGGCGAACGCCGAAGCCTTTTATTTAACTTTTGATTTTTCTGTTTTTACGCTTTCGCTAATCGCGTATATCACGTTTACTGCCAAAACTATAAACGCTGCGATTAAAAATGCTTTGCCATCAGTAAATATATAAACCGCTAATAAAGCGAAACTTGCTGCTATTAAACCGAAAACTACAGTTATCAGCTTGTATTCAGCTTCTTTGTCAGCGCGTTTTTTTTCATCCTTGCTCAGCCATAAATACGTGTTTGACAGTATCGGACCTTTGCGAAAAATGGCTAAAACTGCATATGCCGCCGTGGCTAAAGCAATAATAACTGTTATAATGCCCGCAATAATTTCTCCAGTTGTCATTTGTCAGTTCCTCTATCAGCTTCGATTTGTTTTAGTATTATTGCTTTCTTTTAGTTTTTTTATTAAGTCTTTAGCAACTTGATTAATAGACTGACTTCCCGCTACAAGTACAAAGTCGTTCGGCGATGCGTTTTTGCATATGTAATCAATTATATCATCAAAACCGGATATAACCCGAGCCGGTATGTTGTGTTTTTCACGTACTTTTTCGGCCAGATCTTCACTGGTTACGCCCCATTCGTTTTTTTCCCTGTCCGAATAAATATCATTGAAAATAACTTCGTCGGCAAGAGCTACGGCGTCGACAAATCCATCGAATAAATAAAAGGTTCTCGAATATGTATGCGGCTGAAATACAACCCACAGTTTGCCGTGTTCATAGTTTTTGCATGCTTCTATAGTAACTCTCAGCTCTGTCGGATGATGCGCATAGTCTTCAAATACGTTTATTCCATTTTCCTTTCCTACAAATTCGAACCTGCGTTTAGCTCCCGTAAAGTCTTTAAGAGTAGTTTTGATGACATCCTGACTAATTTTTAAATAATCTCCGCAGGCGATAACCGAAAGAGCGTTCATTACATTATGTGCTCCGGGTATGCTCATGTAAAAAGTACCAAAATATACGTCTTTTTTGTATACGTCGAAAGTCGGTTTTCCGAGTTTGTCATAAACAATGTTTTCGGCTCTCCACATATTGTCTTTTCCGAAACCGAATGTTTGTATGCGGCATTTGATCTGAGGAAGTATTTTTTGTACTTGAGGATCATCGCCGTTGGCGATAAGCAGACCATATCGCGGTATTATTTGAGCGAATTTAAGAAATGAATTTGTGATTTGTTCAATACCGCCCGTAAAATAATCCAAATGATCTTCTTCAATATTGAGTATGATACCCAAAGAGTGTTTGCTGTGCAGAAAACTGTCCACGAACTCACAGGCTTCTATGACAAAATACCTGCTGTCTCCTACCCTTGAATTTCCTCCAAGCTTCTCAAGAGTTCCTCCTATGGAAATAGAAGGATCGTAATCAGCATTGTAAAGCATTAAGGATACCAATGATGAAGTCGTAGTTTTGCCGTGTGTGCCGCTGATAGCGATAGTATCAGGATAAAGTCTTGAAAGCATGCCTAAATAGTATGATCGTTCCATTATCGGTATGTTAAGATTTTGCGCGCGTGTTATTTCAGGATTGTCAAGATGTATGGCTGAAGAATACACTACAAGATCTGCGTCCTCAGGCACGTTATCGGCATTATGACCGATGAATACTTCTATCCCTTTAGCTTTAAGCTTATCTGTGTATACACATGGCCGCATATCTGAGCCTGATACTTCAAATCCGTTGGCCAAAGACATCATAGCAAGACCGCTCATGCTGGTTCCTCCGATGCCTATGAAATATATCTTTTTTATTTCATCAAGCTCTACCATGGTTTTTATCATGTTTAAGCCCCCGTATATATTAATTATTTAATATGTAATTTTAACATTTTGCTTCATGCAATTCAATGCGCTTTTGCCTGTTTATTATATGCGGCAAAAAACTTTTATTTTCAAAAACCGTACTTTCTTTTCAAATTATAATTAAAAAAAACTTTTTTTATTCGAGCATAGGGTTTATAATGATACTGTAAAGTGTACTATAGGAGGAACTTTATGCAGATTACAGACATACGCGTAAGACAGGTTTTCGACGAAGGAAAAATGAAGGCGAGGGTATCCATTACAATAGATAATTGCTTTGTCATTCATGAAATTAAGGTTATCGAAGGCGAGAATGGAGTTTTTATCGCTATGCCAAGCAAAAAGCTGCCCGGCGGTGAATTTAAAGATATCGCGCACCCGATCAACCGTGAAACGAGACTTATGCTTCAGGACGCTATAATAAAAGCGTATGAAGAAAAAGCTGCCGAAAACGCAGCCGGTTTAACTCAGGAACAAGAGGCCTGAACAATTTCATTATTCGACATCATGCGTTTTATTCAAAATTTCGCCGCAGAATGCTTAGGTAGTATTCTGCGGTTTTTTTTGCAAGAAAAAAATCAAAGCATCATTTGCCAAATAAGCGTAGAAAAGTTTTGAATATTATGTATTTTCATTTTTTTATTGATAAAAAAATATCGCATATATTAATCTTATCTTAATTTTTTGCATTAACGGCTATCATTTTTAACCGTTGAAGTGTATAATAAAATTCGTTAAGCGTAGTAATAAGTTATATCAATTTATGGAGTTATTATTATGTACGAGAATTTTTCCGCTTTAATTTTAGCGGCAGGTTTGGGCAAGCGAATGAAAAGCGAAATGCCTAAAGTTTTAAGCGAAATTTGCGGCAAATCTCTTTTGGAACATGTGATTTCTGGCCTTAACGATGCAGGCGTTAAAAACATAGGTATAGTTACGGGATATAAAGGCGATACTGTAAGAAATCATATTGGAAGCGGATATTCATATTATAATCAGGAAAAGCAGCTCGGAACGGCTCACGCCGTGATGTGCGCAAAGGATTTTCTGACAGACGGACCGGTAATAATTTTGTGCGGAGACGCACCTTTGATTGACGAAAACACGCTCCGGGCATTTATGGATTTTTATTGTGATAATGACCTAAAGCTGGCAGTGCTTACCGCTAATCTTGAGAATCCGCTTTCATATGGGCGCATCATACGCGAGAACGGATCGCTTAAGCGCATTACTGAAAAAAAAGACTGCACAAAAGAGCAATTGTATATCAATGAGGTTAATTCCGGAGCATATATATTTGATGCTCATTGCCTTTTGGATGTTCTCGGCGAAATAGGCTGTGATAATAATCAGAATGAATATTATCTTACTGACGCAGTAGAGCTGTTTATAAAAAACGGCTTGAGAGCTGATGCCTACATGTGTGATGATCCTAATGTGGTTTTGGGCGCTAATACGCTGGCTGATTTAAGCGAATGTGAAAGGCTGATGCGTAAAAAAATCAATGAACGCCATATGTTAAACGGCGTAAAAATGATCGATCCTAATACAACTTATATAGACGCTGGCGTAGTAATAGGTGCGGGCACAACGCTTTATCCGAACACTATCATAAATTCCGGCAGTGAGATAGGGTGCAATAATACTATAATCAGCTCAAGAATCTCATTGAGCAAAATAGGCAGCGGCAATTTTATAGATACCTCTACTTTGGAGGAATGTGAAGTGAGGGATTTTTGCCGGATAGGCCCTTATGCCCATCTCAGGCCTAAAACTTTGATCAAAAATAATGTAAAGCTTGGGAATTTTGTTGAAGTCAAAAATTCCATAATTGACGAAAAAAGTTCCGCAGCGCATCTTACTTATGTGGGAGACGGCGAAATAGGCAAAAATGTAAATTTAGGCTGCGGAGTTGTATTTGCAAATTATGACGGCGTGAATAAACACAAAACGGTAATAGGCGATGAATCGTTTATTGGATGCAATACTAACCTTATAGCTCCTGTAAAAATAGGCAGCCGCGTGCTTATCGCCGCAGGTTCTACAATTACAAAGGACTTGGAAGATGATACGTTTGCAATTGCCAGGTGCAAGGAAACTTTGAAGAAAAGAAATAAAAATAACGAAGAATAATCAATCATAGCAGGGAGAATTCAATTATGAACGGAAACTATTCTGATATCAGCCTGATATCCGGCAATGCAAGCCTTCCGCTGTCAAATGAAATCAGCGAATACCTTGACATACCGCTTTGTCCGACAGAGGTCAAAAGATTTGCTGACGGTGAAATTTCGGTCAAAATCAATGACTCCATAAGAGGCAACGACGTATTTGTAATACAATCGTCATGTCCGCCCGTCAATGACAATCTAATGGAGATACTCATAATAACGGACGCTCTTAAAAGGGCTTCGGCAGGCAGGATTAATTTGGTAATACCTTATTACGGTTATGCTCGCCAGGACCGCAAAGATAAGGCTAGAGTTCCCATAACGGCTAAGCTTGTGGCTGATCTTATCGGAGTATCCGGCGCGGACAGAGTTATAACGGTTGATCTTCATGCTGATCAGATTCAGGGCTTTTTCAATATACCGGTGGACAGGCTTATGGCTCTTCCGTTGATTGCGGATTATATCAGCACGCATGATTTTGATATGAAGAATTTAGTAATAGTAGCTCCTGACGTCGGAAGCGCTAAACGTTCTCGTTCATTTGCTGAGCAGCTTGGCGTCCCCATGGCTATAATAGATAAAAGACGTCCCAAAGAAAACGTTGCTGAAGTTATGCATGTTATAGGGAATGTGGAAAATAAAGACGTTATTCTGATAGACGACATTGTTGATACCGCAGGGACTCTTGTAGGAGCGGCAAATGCACTGAAGGCGTTAGGCGCTGCAAGAATATTTGCGGCGTGCACTCATGCTTTGCTTTCCGGACCTGCTATGGACAGAATAAACTCATCAGCGATCGAAAAGCTTATAGCAACGAATACGATTCCTATATCCGAAGATAAACTCGGAGGGAAAGTAGAAGTGGTAAGCATCGCTCAGCTTTTGGCTCAGTCGATTTACAGAATTCATACTGGCAAGTCTGTAAGCATATTGTTTGAACCGCAGGGAAATAAATAAAAGGGCTTTATATTGATGGATTTAGAAAAAACAGCGCGAAACATACGCATAAATATCATAAAACAAATTTACGCCGCCGGCAGCGGACATCCGGGCGGCGCGCTATCCGCAGCTGATATCTTAACGCTGCTTTATTTTGAGGTAATGAACATACCTTCTTTTACAGATGAAAACAGAGACAGGTTTGTTATGAGCAAAGGGCATGCTTCTGCGCTTTTGTATGCAACGCTTGCCCAGAGAGGCGCAATAGATTTATCACTATTGCCAACATTCAGAAAGCTTGGCTCTCCCTTGCAGGGGCATCCTGATATGAATAAAGTGACAGGCGTCGATATGACGGCCGGCTCGCTTGGCTTAGGCGTAAGCGCCGCTGCCGGCATGGCTCTTGCTGCGAAGCTTGGTTCTCATAATTACCGTGTTTATACACTTTTGGGCGACGGCGAACTTCAGGAAGGCAGCGTATGGGAAACATTTATGGCGGCTTCGCATTACAAACTTGATAATTTTACTGTAATAATAGACAACAATAATTTGCAAATAGACGGCGAGGTAGATAAAGTCATGTCTGTTTATCCGCTGCGCGAAAAACTTGTGGCTTTCGGATTTGATGCTGTGGAGGCTGACGGGCATGATTTTTCCTCTTTGAGGAAGGCGTTCGCCGTTGCTTCAAATCTAAACGGTAAGCCATGCGCAATAATAGCAAAAACGATAAAAGGCAAAGGCGTTTCATTTATGGAAAACAACGCCGATTGGCATGGAAAGGCTCCGGATAAGGAACAAGCGGCTTTGGCAGTAAAAGAGCTGGGAGGAGAATTATGATGATAGCTACAAGAGAGGCATTTTCTCAGGCGATAGTAGAGCTTGGCCGCAAAAATGAAAAGATCGTTGTGTTCAACGCTGATTTGGCGCATGCGACTAAAACGTATGAGTTTCAGAAGAATTTTCCTGATAGACATTTTAATGTAGGGATTGCTGAGATGAATATGACGGGGATGGCTGCAGGGATGGCTGCTTGCGGGTATATTCCTTTTGTTTCAACATTCGCGGCGTTTGGCACAGGGAGAAATTACGACATGATACGAAACGCTGTATGTTATCCAAACCTCAACGTCAAATTCGCGCTCACTCACGCAGGACTTACAGTGGGTGAGGATGGAGCTACTCATCAAATGCTTGAAGATATTGCATTAATGAACGCTTTGCCGAATATGAAAATAATCGCTCCTGCTGACGCAGTGGAAGCAAAGCAGGCTATATATGCCGCCGCTGAAATCAATTCGCCGGTATATATCAGGTTGGGACGAGCCAAGACGCCTGTTATTTATAATGATTCTTATGAATTTAAGTTCGGCAAGGCTGATGTATTGGTTGACGGCGAGGACGTTACTTTGGCTGCATGCGGCATCATGGTGGCAAAAGCGCTTCAGGCGCGTGAAGTTTTAAAAGAAAAAGGCATAAATGCTGCTGTGTTGAATTTTTCAACGATCAAACCTATAGATAAAAAGGCAGTTCTTGATTTTGCAAAAAAGACCCAGGCGTTTGTGACTATAGAAGAACATTCATTAAAAGGCGGTTTGGGAAGTATTATAGCTTCTGTTACGGCTGAAAATTATCCGTGCGCAGTAAAGATGGTGGGAGCTTCGGATACTTTCGGAGAATCGGGCAAGCCGGAAGAACTTTTGGAAAAGTATGGGCTGGGAATAAATGACATTGTATCGAAGGCTTTGGAAGCTGTGAATATGAAAAAATAAGTTATGTGATTAAGCGCTGTCAATATTTAAATTGTCAGCGCTTTTTATTTTTTTGTTATGCAGCATGCTGTAAAAACGGAACATTCCCTAAGCGGGGCCGCGCGCGGCAAGGCGAATTCTCGCCTTGCTGTGCGCTGAAAGCGCAGCGCTCAAATAAGCCGCCGGATATCCGGCGGCTTATTTGAGCGGGCGCGCGGCCCCTTTGGCGGATATTCCTGCTGGATATCCGTCAGTTAATGTTTGCAACAATAAAACCTTCTACTTCTTCAGGTCTCATTTCAAGAGCAAGCGCAAATTCCTCATATAAAACTTTTTGAGCAGTCATCATATCAGCTTCATCCGACATTGGAAGCTTTTTGCCTTCTTTAATTCTTTCATCTTTCTTATGATGCAGGGATTTCAATAAAGCCGCTAAAAGCTCGGGACGTCCGTCTCTGATAATCGAACGGTGATCTTCTTTGCGCAACTTGTCATCATCTATATAGTGTTCTTTCATTTCTGGTATTGATTTGATTATATCTATTACCTCATTTTTTGAAAGAATCTTTCTCATTTTTATCTTTCCGTCATTTACCGGCGCATATATTGTAGAAGCGTTCGGCGAAAATACATTAGATAGTACATAATATGTGCTTTTTTGGTTGTCAATAAAACTGAATTCCGATATTTGCGTTATACGGCATACTCCTGAAGAACCGTATACAATGTAATCTCCAATACTGAACATATTGATAGCCTTCTTTTGATATTTTGTGTAAAATTATGCATTGAAAAGTTTATATATTTGTGAATAAATACATTATAACACAAAAAAATTAATTATGTAAGCCTAAAATTATTTAATGTTTTATAAAAATATACTTTGCACAAAAAAAACATCATCAGATTCCATTTTTTGATTAATTATGTTAAAATTAACTAAAATATGCATAAACCTCAGAGGGAATTTATATGAACAATAAAGTATCGGTTATAAGCTGCAACGATTATGACCGGGAAAATATAAAAGAGGCTTTGGAGAAGCTTTTGGAGCCTTTTCAAGGTTTGAGCTGGATTAATGCGGGGATGAAAATCGCCGTTAAAGTCAATCTTGTAGGCGCTCACAAGCCTGAAGACGCAGCAACGCCACACCCGGCAGTAGTATGCGCCCTTACTGAAATGCTTGTAGAAAGAGGCGCTGAAGTAGTTTTGGGAGACAGCCCGGGCGGGCTGTTCAGCAAGGCGTATCTATCGAATATATATAAGGCTACAAAAATGACAGACGCTGTTTTATGCGGAGCCTCGCTGAATGATGATTTCAGTGTAATAGATGTAACCAACCCCAATGCGCTTCAGCTCAAAAATTTCCGTATAACAAAATATCTGACGGATGCTGACGCGGTAATTAATTTGTGCAAGATCAAAACGCATGGTCTCATGGCTTATACTGGCGCCTGCAAGAATATGTATGGAGCTATACCCGGTATGCTCAAATCTGAATATCATTACAGATATAGTACGCATCAAAGCTTTGCTGATATGCTCATTGATTTATGTGAATATGTTCGGCCCCAAATATCCATTGCCGATGCTGTTGTCGCCATGGAAGGCAACGGACCTTCCAATGGTACGCCACGAAAGTTAGGCGCTTTGATAGCAAGTGAAAATCCTCATGCTCTAGACATGGCCGCCTGTCATATTATCGGGCTTGATTTCGAAAAGGCGCCAACAGTTGCCGCTGCAATAAAACGTTCCCTTATACCCGAAAGTATAGATAAGCTTGATATAAGCGGCGATATTGATTCATTTAAAGTTGACGATTTCCGCTTAATAAAAACAAGAGAAGTAAAAAAATGGGGAACTACAAACAAATTCCTGTCTTATATGCTGGAAAGAATTTTTGCAAGTTATCCTAAAATAAATCATCGCAAATGCATACGCTGTGAAAGATGTATGCGTTTTTGTCCCGCTATGGCGATTTCGATAGTAAACAACAAACTTCGTATCGACAGAAAAAAATGTATAAGCTGTTATTGCTGTCAGGAATTTTGCCCGAAAGGGGCAGTGGAAGTTCACCGCCCCATTACAGCGCGTATATTAAACAGCTAAAACACGCTTGTACCATTTTCATTGTTTATTACCCTTACTATACGGCGTTCTGCTCCTGTCTCTGCATCAATATATATCTTAAAGAGCATATCTTCTTTGCTTGCAGTTATTTCATAGCACAAAAGCTCATTTTTACCGTCAGTCTGTAACAGCGTCAATGCTGTATCGCTGACGGTTAAATCTTTGCTCACTTTCTCTGCGGCTTGTTCTGCCGTAATTTGGGGCTGTTCAATCGTTCGCGCTTCATCATGGTAATTATAATAATCGCTTGCTTCGTAGCCAAGTATTCTTCCGTCAGCCATTGAAACCTGTACGCTTACGTTGTCCATAAGACATTTCACTCCCTCTTTCATATATACGAACTTCACCGTCGTAATATTGTCTGCGTTTGACGCCGAGGAAAACACCATGTCTTTAAGTCCCAATTTGTTTATAAATTCAGATGCCGCTTTGATCGCTTCATCAGTGGTAAGAACACTTTCATCTACAGTAATATTTGAAATTGCGCTTAATAGATTGCCGCCCGTCGAGGAATAGTTAAGAGTAAAAATATCAGTTCCGTCAGATACGGAATATGCGCTTGAAGCGATATCAGAGGCATTGTCCGATATGTGTTTTATTTCGTAATCAGCAGCCTTGTCTCCCAAAGACGCTTTTATCTGCTCAAGCAGCATGTCCGAATTATATTCGCCTTCGCCTAAACCTTTCGCAGTGAATTCATTGAGATGATCCGAGTATTTTCCATCGTAATTAATCTGAGGATATTCAGCGAAGCTTTCCTCCATAGCGCTGAAGCCGTCAACAAAATGACCGTTTACATCGTCAAAGAAAAATGCTTTATTTTTCGAATACCATTTGAAATCATCCGCGGCGACGTCTTCAGCAAAGCTTGCCAGCTCATTGTAAAGCACGAGCGCGGAGGCGCTCATGGATTCGAGCGCCTTTTTTTCTTCCTCGCTTAAATCTCCGCCCTGTTCAAACAGTCTGTATGAAAGATATTTGGCGTATTCTTGTGTTTGGGATAGATATTCGACGGTAGAGGACGACATTATATGACTCAGAGGAAGTCCTGTAATCAATCCTTGCGCTCTTGCAGCCAGTGAAGATATTTCGGCAAGAGATTCAGCCGTATATGCCGAATCGGCGCTCACGGAGCATTTTTCAAGCGTATTGGAAAGCTCAAGCGCGCATGCTGTCAAAGCAGAATATTCTTTATCTGCGCTTATTTCCATTGCCGTTTTGTAAGAATTTACGTTACTGCTGTTTATTACAGCCCAAATGCCAACTATGATCAAGGCTGCGCATAAAATACCGATTAAAATATTTTTTTTCATGTTTCGCTCCTATTTGCAGAATACGTGATTTCCTATAGTACAGATTATCGGACGTGTTCTTATCCATTGGTTCGTAGCTGTTTCGGGGTTATAGTAATATATTGCCCCGCCTGTGGGGTCCCAGCCGTTCAGCGCATCTCTTGCTGCTCTTATACAGGAATCGTTTGGCGTCAGATTTACCTGCCCGTCCGCTACCGCGTCAAACGCGCCGTTTTGGTAAACTACTCCGCTGATCGTATCGGGAAATGCATCGTCTTCAACTCTGTTTAATATTACCGCTGCAACCGCAACTTGCCCTTCATAGGGTTCTCCTCTTGCTTCTCCGTTAACAACTCTTGCAAGAAGCATTACATCGGACTCCGATGTGTATGAACCGGAGCCTGATGAAGAGCTTGAGGATGATGAAGATACATAAGACATCATTCCAAGAGCTTTGAACGTTTCATTCCCAACCTTGCCGTCTACCGTCAGGCCGTTTTTTGATTGAAAATATCTTACTGCTTGTTCAGTCTGATAGCCGAATATCCCGTCAACGCTGCCTGTATAGTAGCCCCAATTTTTAAGTTTGGTCTGTATTGTTTTAATCGCTTGAGTATCAGTGCTTCCGTAATAGATGTAGCTTGCGGAAAATACGTTTGCCGCGCTGATAAGTGTGATAAGCACAACCAACGCCGCAATAAATACAATGCTTTTGTTTTTCATTACATTATTCCCATTCATATCTTTTTGCTTTAGTTTTTAGCTTAAATCTCATTATTAATACATATTTTTTTCAAGTAAATGAAATTTAATTTCTATAACCGGTTTCATAGTGTATAATTAAACGGTAATACTATAAATGAAAAATGCGTTTTTTAAGCGCTGTGGAGTTCAATATGTTCAGAAAAAATACAAACGAACGTGAAAATATGAAGCTTTTGAAATATGTGCAAACCGATGTTGAAGCTTGCGTACTTCAAGGGCTTTTGGAAAGCTGCGGAATTTATTGCATAATTGAATATGACGCGGAGGTTCCTTCATCCAAGGTGGTTATAGGCGCTACAATGCTGGGAGTAAATATATATGTTAGAAACGAAGATTATGAAGAGGCAAAAAAGATAATCGAAGAGAGCACAATAAAACAGGATATATAAAAAAGCGTTTCAACAAACGCTTTGATATTTTTTAATATTTTTTTTGAAATAAAAGCGGTTTTATTACTCTTGCCAACAAAACTATAGCAGCGGCAAGCAGTATGAAATTAATTATTTCTCCTTCGTTTATATTTGATGTTCTGGGCATTTTTATATTCGAGTCGTCTATAAGCGAAATTGTTTCAATCATGGTCAGGATAGATTGCCCGTATCCGTCTCCCGGCACTGCCCAGCCTGTGCCGTTAGGATTATCGGCATATCCCAGCCATTCCACGTAAGGAGCCTTTCCTCTTAAGGAATCGCTGAAGCGCGGATCCACACATTCTTCGTTAAGAGCTTCGTCAGTGGCATAACATTTCAAATGCTGCACAACGGCAAGTATTCCGGTATCCATATCGTCAAATGACGCGCCGCTTACACCGCCGCCTGTTGCTCCAAGCCCCCCGAAGTTATTTTGTACGGGCATTACGTCTCCTCCGTAGTTTAAAAATCCCGTCTCTTTCATTATCAAGGCAAAGGCGACATCGCTTCTTACGCCTTCGGCTTCTGAATATTTAATTACCGCATTTACGAATTCCGCTGCGTACTTTTCATCAATCGGATTAATACCATTCGGATTGTTGTTGGATATTAAATATATGTACATTTGCTTAGCGCTGAGAATACCTTCTCCCATTATTGGAGTCTGCGTTTCTGCACATGCATAAGTACAAGGCGAATATATTAGAAAAAACGCCGCGAAAAATATGACAAGTTTTTTCAACGCTGCACCTCATAATTATTTTAGCGTTGACATTTCAAGGAAATTGACGAAGGATCGGCTATGAAGAAAATAATAAAAAAGATTTTCATTTTTATGATAGCTGCTGCGGGGCTGTTTTTCATATACCTTTTGCTGTCTGTACCCAATATAGATAATTATACTTACACTCAGCCTTCTTCTACTCAGGTAATATCTTCTGACGGCGTTGTTATTGGTGAAATATCGAGCAAAAATTCGGATTATGTAACACGTGAGGAAATTCCCGAGATGCTCATAAAAGCAGTGATTTCTATTGAGGATAAACGTTTTTACACGAACAGCGGCATAGATATCCGAAGTATTGCAAGGGCTTTTTGGCGCAACTTAACTTCAGGGGAGATAGTTGAAGGTGGAAGCACTATAACGCAGCAGTTGGCAAAAATCCTTTTTTTTACGGATGAACAAAGCTATATAAGAAAAGCTAAAGAAGCTATCACTGCAATAAAGCTTACAAACAAGTATACAAAAGATGAAATAATTACAATGTACCTGAATGAAATTTATCTCGGCGGCGGAGCCTTTGGAGTGGGACAAGCAGCCGATACGTATTTTTCCAAAACGCTTGATCAGCTAACGCTTTCCGAATGTGCAATGCTCGCAGGTATAATTCAGGCTCCAAGCGCATATTGTCCGTTGACCGAGGAAGGCTATGCTTATGCTATGCAGCGAAGAGACAAGGTATTAGATGCAATGCTTGAGCAGGGTTATATAACTCAGGAAGAATATACAGAAGCAATAAATGAAACTATTGTGATTAATCCTTCTGAAAGCAATTATTTCAGCTATGGCGTATGTCTTGAAGGATATGAAGGATATATGAACAGGGTTTTTGAACAGACAGTTGAGACAATAGCTTCGTATTACCACAAAAAGCTTAATTACAGTGAAGATAAGGCGTATGAGATGGCGGAGAGCGCATTGCTTTCACAGCAGCTTACTGTAAGAGTGACCGTTAATCATGCAATGCAGCAAAATGCTCTTGCTGCGCTTGAAGCTAAAGACGCATTGGGAGACAGCGGTAAAGACGCTGCTTTCGTTGCTGTGGATATGCTAACCGGCAATATTGTGACATATTACGGGTCTACTTCTTTTGTTGATACTGTGCAAAATCCGCGCCAGCCGGGTAGTACGATTAAACCTTTATATTTTGCATATCTAATAGAAAACGGTATTTGCAATACAAACAGTATTGTTAATGATGAAAAAGTTGATATAAACGGATATTCGCCTAATAATTTCGGCAATGAATATATGGGCTATGTGACCATGCGTGAAACCATAGTACATTCTTTAAACAGCGCTTCGCTTCGTTTTTTTATGCAGGCGGGAACAGATGAAATAGTAAATTTTGTTCGTGACAGCTTTCATTTTACTACATTTACTCAGGAAGATTATAATGCGGCCTTTGCTTTGGGAGGATTGTATCAGGGAATTAAACCGATTGAGCTTGTTATGGCTTATGCATGCATAGGAAATGAAGGTCAGCTTTATGAGGCGCGTTATATAGTGAGTATTTCCGATTCTGAGGGCAAGATTATTTTTGCAGAAGACAATACGGCATATAAGGCGATTTCTTCGGATACTGCAAATCAGTTGAAAAACTGTATGGAGAGTACAGTTTTAAGAGGTACTGCCACAGCTGCAGACTGTGGATATGCTACATACGGAAAGACCGGTACCACTGATAAGGAAAAGGATGTATGGTTTGTTGGGGCTACGGGCAATATCGCCTGCGCTATATGGATGGGTAATCTTGATTATGAATCCGTTGATGGTTTGTCAAGCTATCAATGCAGTTCTGCATATGGAGAGTATATGACTGAATGCATAAATGAAGGGCTTATTGATACAACATATTTGGAGAGTAAGCGGCAGGAAGAGCTTACCCAGATATATGTGCTCAAAGATGAAGATAAAAGCTATGAAACCATAACGGAAGACGATATAGCTCAGATAGTAATTCCTGATTTTGAAAGGGAAAATTTTGCTTCCGTTGAAGTCGTTTATGCCGACATTGACAAAGAAACAAATCTTTTATTTTCCGAATACAGGTGTCCGGAAGAAAACAGGCAAACTTGTATTTTTACGCTTGATACGGTTCCTACAGCGTACTGCAACAAGAAGCATGCAGCGGAAGAAATACTTGATTGGTTTGAAAATTTGTTTCAATAAAAAACGTTTCGGTTAAAGCACTGGGACAAGGGGCGCGCGCAGGTAAAATAAACTTATTTTACCTGCGCAAAGCAGCGCTTTGCGCAGCATAAAAGACAGCGGACAGGACACCCGTCCGCTGTCTTTTATGCTGCGCGCGCCCCTCATTGTTTTCGCAGTTTGATCGAAATGTCATCGTACAAAAATATGAATTATCTTGACAAAAAAGTTTTCCGATAATATAATTTCTACAATCAGAATGTTGCTGGGGGTGCTTTGAAAAGCTGAGATTATACCCTTACAACCTGACACGGATAACACCGGCGTAGGGAAGCGGATTTTAGATTAATTCGTACCCTCCGTAATTTTAGGAGGTATTTTTATTATGGACTTACAGACGTTTTTCGAAAGTTTCACAGGACAGCTTATCGTGGTTATTATAATTGCCGCAATACTTGCTGTCATTTTCTTTTTGTCTGGAAAAGATAAAAAAACGCATGCGCGTACCATAGCAATTTCAGCAGCGCTCATCGCTATGGCCTTTGTTCTCAACAATTTTGTGCCGCGCATCAGGCTTGCAAACGGCGGAAGCATCACGCTTTTTTCAATGTTCGTGCTTTTTTATGTCGGATATTGTTTTGGTACAAGAAATGGTATCTTGGCTGGTATGGCATACGGATTATTGGATTTTTTAATAAGTCCCAGTGCTTATTATCCAATGCAGATTGTACTTGATTACATACTTGCATTCGGTTTGATTGGCGCCGGAAGTATTTTGAGAAAGCAAAAATACGGAATTATTACAGGATATCTTTTAGGCGTATTAGGCAGATATATAGCCTCTGTCATGTCGGGAGTAATATTCTTTGCAGAATATGCGCCGGAGGGTCTCTCGCCTTTAGTATATTCTCTTCTGTATAATATAAGCTACATGGGTATAGAAGCTGCGGCAACTGTTATTGTGCTTTTGATTAAGCCTGTCAGAATAACATTGGAAAATCTTGCTAAAAAATACGGCATATAACGTTGCTTTTCTAAACGCATGTGGTATAAATACCGCATGCGTTTTTTTACTTAAAATACGTGCGGTTTTCTTGTTAATATGCTAAAATAATCGCGGAGCTATCAAAATGGACTACGATACTATAATATATAATGTAAAAATTTATCCTCTTTATGCAAAGAAAAGCATATTCGGTACAATGTTCACAAAAATAGGTTTTATCACAGCTTTGTTTGAAGAGGCAACTCCCAATGAAGATATAGATATAAAAAAGATTGTGGAAGTTATTGATGCGCGCAATATGATAATGCTTCCTGCATTTGTTCATTATACGCCTGATATCGGCTACGATACAGTAATGCTTTCGTCGCCTTTCAATTGTGATAATTACCTGAAAAACGGACAAAAGCATATATCCAAAGAAGATTTTTTCAAAAATATTAAACAAACGCTTGTTGCAAACAAAGCGAAAGAACCTTTTGTGGTCTATAATTTTAATAGAGATGCCATCACAAGCTGTGAAATTCCTTCAGTAAATGAGCTTAATGAAATATTCAAAGGTAAATCATACGCTTTGTTTGATAAAAATGATGAGTATTGTATAGTATCAGATAAAATAGCAAAATCCGTTTCAGGTAAATCCAATATCGTAAAACAAATATATAAAGATGACGAATATTTATCCAACAAAGATATAATATTGCGCGCTCTCATAGAAAAAAGACCTAATATCGTTACTTCCGGAACATTTGCATATTTGAGAGAAATGAAAAATTACGGAATAAAAGCATTGGTTACTGATAATAAAAGCAAGCTGAATGAGTTCTGCGTTTGGCATATAAATTCCAGTTACCCGATAAAAGCTTACATAACTAATCAGGCTGTCAGCCCTGATTATGCGGATCTGTTTCCGAATGTGCTTAGAGAATCATTAAATCCATTTCCGCAGCTTTATAAGTCATCTGAAGACAATCAATTATACAACAGCATAAGACGGTACTGCGGGAAAGAATTTCAGATAAGCGATATAGCCGGAGAACTTAAAAAAGGCACAAGCTGCGATTATATTCTTACCGATACTGATATATTCAGGTGTGATTATAGTAAGCTTCTTGATGTAAAAGCTAAAAAGCTAGTCATTGGAGGCAAACAGCCTGCTTTGGATAATTCACTGACGGTTTATATTAAAATGATAAGGAATATATCGAAGCTGAAATAGGCGGACTAAATGATTAACCGATACGGTTAATGGCGATATAAAATCCTGCGCTGCGCCCGCGGCGGCGCTTCGCGCCGTCGGGTCGGCGACCCGTTGTGCAGTCAATGTGTTGACTGCACAGCCGCGCCCGCAGCGCAGGATTTTTTCGCCTTTTATCTAAAAATTGACGCTCATGAAGATTTTTCAAAGCTTAAATAAAAAAAAGCGCATTGCGCTTTTTTTATTTAAGCTTTTCTGCTGCTTGCGTCTCCAACATTCGTAACGGCTTTTTTCTTGTCTTTCAGCTCGCTTTTGTTTTCATCTATAGTAGTAATTATTTGACGAAGATCGTCCTGGGTTTTTGTCAGCAGATTCATTACATATTCTATGGAGCGAACCCTTAATTTATTTGTTTCTTTCTTTGCTTCCTTTAATATGGCTTCCGCCTCTTCATAAGCGTGCTTTGTAATATTGCTCGTATCTATGAGGTATTCCTTCTGAGCTTTGGCCTCTTTTACAAGATTGCTTGCATCGCGTTGAGCCGCTTGCTTTATTTTCATACCTTCTTCGATTATTTTTTTAGCCTCTTTTACTTCTTGCGGAACAGCGCTTCTTATTTCGTCTATAATATCCAGAATCGCTTCTTTGTCTATCATAACTTTATTTGTAAGTATTACATTGGAAGCGTTTTCCACTTCATTTTCCAATTGATCAATTAAATCGAGAAGTTTCATTTTTTACCTCCGAATTTTTCCTTAAGCTTTTCTACTACAAACGGAGGCACCATAAAGCTTGCGTCTCCGCCATGGGAAGCTATAGTACGTACTGTGCTGCTGCTTATGTATGAGTTTTCTCCGCTTGTCACTAAAAGAACACTGTCTACTTTGGGGTTGAGCTTTCGGTTTGTAAGTGCAAACATGAACTCATAGTCGAAATCAGTAAGAGCTCTCAAGCCCCTTACTACAGTATAGACGCCTTTTTTTTCACAGTAGTCAACCATAAGACCGTCATAATAATCAACGTTGATTTTATCGGAAATAGACATTGTAGTTTGTTTTATCATGTCTATGCGTTCCTGAGGAGAAAACAATCTATTTTTATTGTCATTCTCCATTACTACTACTATCAACTCGTCAAACAGCTTTACGCTTCTTTTTATTATGTCTAAATGACCGTTCGTTATTGGATCGAAGCTTCCCGGATATATTGCCTGCATTTTTATTGTTCCTTAATGTCGTATTGATAAAAGTAAATTGCTGTGGATGAGTACTTCTTGATTTTGTATATTGCGAAACCTTCAGTATTTATGTCAGGCAGTACGTTCTTACCTTGTTCAGCTATAATAATACCACCCGGACAAAGAAGATTCCTTTTATAAATTGTTCTGATAATTTTACCGGCGTCAGGATAACTGTACGGTGGATCAAAAAATATTATATCATACTTGTCGTCTGTTTCAATCAAAAACTTTTCAGCCTCAGATCGCACAATTGCGATATTGTCTTTGTCTTTTATTTTTTCTGTATTCTTTTTGACAGCGCTTATCGCTATTGAACTTTTTTCAACTAATGTTACCTTGCGGGCGCCTCTGCTTAACGCTTCAATGCCTATTGCCCCGCTTCCGCAAAACAAATCAAGAAAATTTGCGCCTTCAATATGTGCGCTTATAATATTGAATATATCTTCTTTTATCCTGTCAGTAGTAGGTCTTATGTCTCTTCCTTTCGGACAATATAATTTGAATCCCTTATACTTACCTGCAATTATTCTCATTTTTCCGCACGCACAACTCTGTCAAAGCCCGCCAGATCCTTAAGCACGGCTATGTTGGAAAATTTATGTTTTTTTAATATAGAGCACACGTCTTCAGCCTGAAATGCGCCGGTTTCCAATAGGAGATATCCGCCTTCCTTAAGATATGATTTGACGTTTTCCGCGATTTTTTCATAAAATTCCAAACCGTTATTTCCTGCCAATAAAGCAGTTCTGGGCTCGTACATAATTATTTCTTCGCTTAAACTTTCGTATTCCTTTTCGCTTATATAAGGAGGATTTGACACTATAAGGTCATACTCGAATAAAGGTATATTTTTGAATAAATCCGATACGAAAAATTCGCACCTTTTTCCACCGATCAATATTTCAGCGTTTTCTTTTGCTGTGTCTACAGCCTCTTCGGATATGTCCGATAATGCAACTGAACTTTGCGGTACGTATTCGGCTATGGCTATTCCTATACAGCCGCTGCCGCAGCATAAGTCAAGTACGCAAGGCTTGTCCTTTCCCGAAAGCAGCGATATTGCTTCTTCTGCCAGTATTTCCGTATCAGCGCGCGGAATCAAAACGTTTTTATTAACTTTGAAAGTAAGTGACATGAATTCTTTAACTCCCGTGATATAAGCGCTGGGCATTTTAGCAATACGTTTTTTTACGGCTTGAGAAAATTCGTTGATGTGGTCTTCTTCAAGCATGTAATTTTCGTGCGCTATGACATAAGAGACGTCTTTTGAGAGTATGCTGCACAAGAGAACATACGCTTCTCTTCTCGGAAATTCAATGTTCGCCTTTTCCAAAAGCGCCGCCGCCGCTTCCAAAGCGGCCTTTATTGTGAGTGTTTCTTTTACCGATTCTTGCATATTTTACCAACTCTATTGCTATCCATATTAATACAATAATAACAGTAATAAGGCTGAAAAGCAACGCATTATCGCCGGAGGAGTAAGGATTGTGCAGCGGCGCGAAGCTTTCCAAAGACATTCGGAAAGTGATTTTGTAAAGAAAAAACGCCGTTATACCTGCCGTGACTCCTTGAAAAAGCTTGAACACAAAAAATTTGTCAGCGCTCAGATCCGTATGTGAGATAAAAGAAACTGATTGAAAAAAAATACAAAGACCGCCGAATGAAGCAAAGGCGCAACATACCGCTACGCTTAATGCCGGATTGGCCGAATAATGATTTGCCAATTTTTCCGCGCCTGCCGTCACTTCGAAAAATCCTGTTATAAACGCGTTTAGGAAACTTTCAGAATTAATTCCCATAAAAATCATAAGCTTATCCGCCGCATCTATGATGACGCTGAAAAATACTATATACGCCCCGATATTAATTACTGAGGCAGCGGCATTTCCTACGGCGTCCGAAAAAGCCGAGAAAGGATTCATAGCTTCAGACTGGATAGAATTAAACAAACGTTTGTCAGTATTTGCCGGATATAGAAGCGATGCGGTAAGCCCTGATATAAAAGCGGAGATATAGTTCGATATTAGAATAATGAGTCCGATATATATACTTTTGAAAAAAATTACGCCGACCGTAGATATGAGAAATATTGCAGAGGAATTTGAACATAAACACAATAAAACGAATGCATCTCTTTTATTCATCATTTTTTTTGAATACATATCGCATACTGTTTTTGTGCCTGCGGGATAGCCGCTGATAATGCTTGACACATAAGCGAAAGCGCAGCCTTCACCAAGACCGAAAATTTTTTTTGCTGCGCCGCTGAAAAAACGGCTGATTTTATATGCAGCTTTGCTTAAAATCATATAACGGCTGACAACAAGCATAGGAAAGAGAACGCACAAAACATTTTCCACCCATAGAGTAAGCCCGTTAAAAGCCGCTTTCAGCGAACTGTCGTAAAATATAATAAGATATATTATAAGCGCCGAGCTTAAAATCATCGTTACCGTTTGGATTTTGTTTTTCATAATATAATTTATATTGTGGTGATTGTAATTGTATGTCATTTGATACATTAATTGGCATTGGCATTATTACATAAGGCGGCAAAACATGGAGAAAATTTATTTATGAAAAAGGCTTTATGTTTTGTACTTATATTGATTTTGATTTTCAGCGCCGCAGGCTGTGTGAAAAATGACGGCAGATCACGGCTTTATTTGATATATATGAACGGGTCGGACCTGGAAACCAATTACGCGGCCGCTTCGAAAGATTTGGCTGAAATAATGTCTGCTAATATATCGGCTGAAACGCGAATAATAGTTCAGACAGGAGGCACTGAAAAATGGCATAATGAAAATATCAATCCCGAATTCAATCAGCGTTTTGAGCTTAAAGATAACAGCATGGAGAAAATATGGGAAGGCAAAGCCGAAAATATGGGCAAGGCTTCAACTTTGAGCGACTTTATCGTATGGGGAGCCGAAAATTACAGGGCTGATGAATATTATCTTATATTATGGAATCACGGGGGAGGAGCTATAAGCGGTTTTGGCAAAGATGAAACGTTCGAGTCTGATACGCTTTTAATCAGCGAGCTTAATAACGCCCTCAGCGCTGCCAATGAAAAATGCGGTATCATTTTCAATATGATAGCTTTTGATGCATGTCTTATGGCTTCAATAGAATGTCTTGCCGCTGTAAAAGATTATTGTGAATATGTAGTCGCCAGCCAGGAGCTTGTTCCCGTAACGGGGTTTGAATATAAAAGTTTTTTTAATACGCAAGCCCGATTTGACGCTCAGGGCGGAAGAGTCGCCAAAAATCTCGCGGAAATTTATTTCAATGAAGAGATGAAAAAATCCAGCGTAAATTATCTTACGGTTTCAGTGATATCAACGCAAGCTTTGGATAATCTTATGGAAGCTTTCAGAAGTTCAACTGAGGAGATTAAAGCCTATTTGAACAAAGACGATTATACGATAGCGCAAGGCCTCAGCGCCACTATGAGCTTCGGAGGCAAAAGCGAAGCTGAGGGATATTCCAATATGGTAGATTTGTTAAGTTTTGCAGAAAATTTTGCGCCTGATTCATATGAGCAATTATACGAATATGTGAATGAGGCTGTCATATATAAGCGCAACGGTCTGCAGCAAAAAAATGCTTGCGGAATAAGCGTGTATTATCCGAAATATGCAACCGAAAATCTTGTGTCTGAAGCCATGCTTTATGCATCAAGCGGGTTTTGTCCCGAGTATGCTGATGTTGTTAAGGAATATACTGAAAATCTGACGCAGGAAAACATTGCGGTTTTAGATAAGACGCTTAAAAGTAAAAACACGATGTTATTCAAAGGGTCAGGAGCGGATTATGAACTGATTGCAACAAGTTTGTTCAACGATTATTATGTTGTGACGAATGTGGATGAGCCGAATATTTTTTACAGGGTGGAAATTTCCAAAATCAATAATAAAGTGAAAGTTTTGTGCAAATGTTTCGGCGTGAAAACAAGCGTGGGCCTGACTGAACAAAAGTATATACCTGAATGATGGTATATATTTATTCCAATTATATTGACTTAATAGATAAGATAATTTAAAGTGAAGGCATGGAAAATAATCTTACTTTTGAAAAAATAGCCAAGATGATTGATCATGCAATGCTTAAACCCGAAACAACGAGGGACGAAGTCGAAAAAGGCTGTGTAATGGCTCTAAAATATAATATTGCAAGCGTTTGCGTAAAAGGGTGCGATATATCAATGTGCGCATCAATACTAAAAGCAAGCAGTGTTAAAGTATGCGGCGTAGTCGGTTTTCCTCACGGTTCTTCATCTAGCCGGGTAAAATTATATGAAGCGCAGGAAGCTTTATCTCAAGGCGCCAATGAACTTGATATGGTTTTGAATATAGCGAGGGTAAAACAGGCTGACTATTCTTATATTGTTAACGAAATAAAGGACGTGCTTTGTTTGTGCCGCGGCAGCGGCGTTTTGCTGAAACTTATATTCGAAAATTGTCTTCTTGAACGTGATGAAATAATTTCACTTTGCAAAATAGCTTCTCATACCGGAGTTGATTTTGTAAAGACTTCTACGGGTTTTTCCGTTTGCGGCGCAAGGACCGAAGATGTGGCTTTGATGCGCGATTATACAAAAGATACGATAGGAATAAAAGCGGCGGGCGGGATTAAAACGCTTGAAGATGTGATAAAATTTTATAATGCGGGCGCTTCACGAATAGGCACAAGTTCTACGGAAAAGATAATGGAACAAGCTAAGCGTATATATGTTTGATAATTCGATAAAGTTATGCTCTAAAGCTTGTTTATAGCTTGACATTCATAAAATAAATGCTATATAATATCTAAATCATAACTAAAAAGCGATGAAGAGAAGAGTAATTTAAAAAGTTGTCGAAAAGGGAGGCTTCGCCGCGACTGAAAGCGCAGCCGCGAAAAACGTAAATGAAAGACACTCGGAGCTTTTTGCGGGGAAATCCAAGTACCCCGAAACGCATAAGCAGCGTTATGGCGTTAAGCGGGACTTCTTTAGTCTAAGCAGGGTGGCACCGCGGGAAAAATTCCGTCCCTGACATTGATCAAATGTCAGGCTTTTTTATTACAAAGGAGATATTATGTACAAATTCAAAGCGCCTAAAGGCACAAAAGATATTCTGCCGCCGGAGTCTGAAAAATGGGTTCGGCTCGAAAATAAAATACGCGGTATATGCCAAAGATTCGGATACAGCGAGATACGCACTCCGGAATTTGAACAGACGGGACTTTTCGTAAGGGGTGTGGGAGATACTACTGACATCGTTCAGAAAGAAATGTATACTTTTACTCACAGAGATAAAGAAAGCTTTACATTGAAACCGGAGGGCACGTCTCCCGTTGTGCGCGCATATATAGAAAACGGTATGTCTTCTAATGCTCAGCCGGTAAAGTTATTTTATATTACCAGATGTTACCGCTGCGAGAATCCGCAAAAGGGGAGACAGCGGCAATTTCATCAGTTCGGCGTAGAGGCGATCGGCTCCGAAACAGCTGTTCAGGACGCGGAGGTTATATCAATAGCAGCCAGTCTTTTCAAGGAGCTGAATATCGACAATATTTCCTTGGAAATAAATTCAGTCGGGTGTCCTGAATGTAGGAAGCGTTACTATGAAATGCTTACAGAGCATCTGAAAAAGTATGAGGATCAGTTATGCGGGGATTGCCGCGAAAGAATGAAAAAAAATCCCATGAGAGTCCTCGATTGCAAAAAAGACGCCGGTACAGATGCGATAAAGCTGGCTCCCAGGATGCTGGATAATTTGTGTGATAAATGCAAATCCCACTATGAGTCTTTGAAAGAATACCTTGATGCGGCCGGTATAGAGTATATTGAAAATTCAGCAATAGTCAGAGGCTTGGACTATTATACCAATACCGCTTTTGAGTTTGTAGCCAAAGACGGGCTTGGTGCGCAGGCAACTGTATGCGGAGGCGGAAGGTATGACGGATTGGCCAAAATGCTGGGAGGGGACAGTACCGCAGGCGTAGGTTTCGGTATGGGTATGGAAAGACTTTTGCTTCTTATGGAGAATAAAGAGGCCGAAGAAAAAAAACGCACTGATCTGTATATTGCCTCTTTGGGAGAACAAGCCGGGAAATTCGCATTTTCGCTTGCTTATGATCTTAGATTAAGCGGATTTTCAGTGCAGTGCGATACTATGCAAAGAAGTCTTAAAGCGCAGATGAAATATGCGGATAAAATTGATGCGCAGTGGGTGATTATAATTGGTCAGGATGAGATGGAAAAAGGAGAATGTATTCTGCGCAATATGATCACGAAGGAACAAAAACGGTTGAATATTAACGGCGTAAAAGACGCATTAATTGATATTATTAAGGGAAATGGTGAATGACATGATGGAAACTCATTACAGAACTGACATGTGCGGCGAGCTTGGAAGAAAAGACGTTGGCAGAGTTGTAACAGTGTGCGGCTGGGTACAGCGCAGGCGCGACTTGGGCGGCGTGATATTTATACATCTGCGTGACAGAACAGGTATAATTCAACTTGCAGTAAACAGCGCTGCTGATAAAAAAATATATGACGCGGCGGAGAGTGTGCGCAATGAGTATGTGCTGCAAGTAACAGGTAAAGTGACGTTAAGGGATGAGGAAAATTTCAATCCCAATATCACTACAGGAGAAGTAGAACTCATTTGCGATGATATAAAGGTACTCGATGCTGCGGACACCCCTGCAATATATGTAGATGAAAACGACAATGCGGGCGAAAGCGTGCGTTTGGAATACAGATATTTGGATTTAAGAAAGTCCACCTTGCAGCAAATGATAATAACGCGTCATAAAACGGCTCAGGCTGTGCGTAGCTTTTTGTCTTCGGAAGGGTTTTTGGAAATTGAAACGCCGTTTCTTACTAAGCCGACGCCTGAAGGAGCGAGAGATTTTCTCGTGCCGAGCAGAGTGCAAAAAGGAGCTTTCTTTGCTTTGCCTCAATCTCCTCAGTTGTTCAAACAGATATTGATGATTTCAGGTTTTGACAGGTATTTTCAGATTGTCAAATGCTTCAGGGACGAAGATTTAAGGCAGGACAGACAACCTGAGTTTACTCAGATAGACATTGAAATGAGCTTTGTTGACGCGCAGGATGTTATGGCAGTCAATGAAAGGCTTGTTAAATATATTTTTAAGGAAATAATTGGATACGAGATAAAAAATCCGATACCCGTGATGACATACCGCGAAGCTATGGATCGTTTCGGTTCGGATAAGCCCGATGTGCGTTTTGGCATGGAACTCAAAGATATCACGAATATCGTGAAAAACTGCGGCTTTAAGGTATTTAGTTCCGCAGCCGAAACAGGAACAGTAAGAGCAATATGCGCAAAAGGCGCTAATGAAAAATTGAGCCGCAGAGATTTGGATGCGCTGGTTGAATACGTGAAACAGTACGGTTCGAAAGGTTTGGCATGGTTTGCAATCGGAAAAGACGGAATAAAATCTCCCGTTACGAAATTTTTAACGGAAGACGAAATGAATGATATTATGAATCAATGCGAAGCCGAAGTAGGCGATATAATATTCGTGAGCGCGGGCAAACCTAAGGTGGTATTTGATTCTTTAGGGGCGCTCAGGCTTCATTTGGCTGATAAGCTTCAAATTGAAAAGAAAGACGGCTTTGAGTTTTTGTGGATAAGCGAATTTCCGATGTTTGAGTATAACGAAGATCTGAAAAAGTATCAGGCTATGCATCATCCGTTTACTTCTCCGATGGACGAAGATATGGAGTTTTTGGAAAGCAATCCGGAAAAAGTCAGAGCCAAAGCGTACGATCTTGTAGTGAACGGTGTAGAACTTGGCGGGGGAAGCATAAGAATTCACTCCAGACAGATACAAAACAGAGTGTTCAAAATGCTTGGTTTTACTCAGGAGCAGGCATATGAAAAATTCGGTTTTCTGCTTGATGCTTTGAAATACGGCACTCCGCCGCACGGGGGTATCGCTTTTGGATTTGACAGAATGGTTATGCAGCTTTGCGGTACGGAAAACATAAGAGACGTTATAGCATTCCCGAAAACGCAGAATCATGGTTGCTTAATGACAAAGGCTCCGATTAAGCTTTGTGATGAGGATTTGGAGGAGCTTGGCATAAAACTGGAAGAAAATATTTAAATTAATGCATCTCGGGCAAACTTGGGAGGCATTTGTATCGTGCAGCAAGCTGTGTTGTAGATATATTGTATTATGATATAGATATTAAGATAAAAAACCGGCGGTATTCCGCCGGTTTTTTATCTTGTGTATGCTTTAGATAATTTTAACGTTATTATTTTTATTATGGCATCCACAGTTCGCCGAGCAATGAGAGCAGTTGCATCCGCAGGAGGCTTTACCTGCTTTTTTGTCTTTTATCAGCTTTATTATTATCGCCGTAACTACAGCTACTAATATGACGGTAACTGCAATATTGCCTAAATTTACTGCTAACCAAGTAAGCATTATGACGCCTCCTTTCATTTTTTTTATTTATGCAGCTTGCTTGTTTTCTACTTCTTTTATATTTTTAACATTATATTCTTTCTGCGGTCTGAAGAGCATGTAGCATATAAAGGCCAATACTACAAACGCTATGACAACGCTTACTATATTCGCTCCGCCTGTAAACAGCGTCCCGATCTGATATACTACAAAAGATATGGCGTATGCAAATACGCATTGGTACGCTATAGCGAATAACGTCCATTTTCCATTGTTCATTTCTCTTTTTATGGCGCCCATCGCGGCAAAGCACGGCGCGCAGAGAAGGTTAAAGATAAGGAAAGAGTAAGCAGCAAGCGGTGTGTAAACATCACGCATATTCGCCCAAATCTGCCAGCCGTTCTCAGCAACTTCGTCAAGTCCTCCGAAGAGAATTCCGAATGTCGTTACAACGTTTTCTTTAGCAATAAGTCCTGTTATGGTAGCAACAGCGCTCTGCCAATTGCCCCATCCGAGAGGAGCGAACAGCCAAGCTATGGCATTGCCGATAACAGCCAGAATCGAGTTGTTGAGGTCTTCGACCATTTTGAAGGATCCGTCCTCAAAACCAAAGCCCTGCAAGAACCAAAGAACGATGGAGGAAAGCAAAATTATTGTGCCTGCTTTCTTTATGAAAGACCAGCCGCGTTCCCACATGGAACGAAGTACGTTTCCTACTGTCGGCCAGTGGTATGCCGGAAGTTCCATAACGAACGGAGCAGGATCGGACGCAAATAGCTTGGTTTTCTTCAGTATTATGCCGGAAATAATTATTGCCGCTATTCCTACAAAATACGCACTTGGCGCAACCCACCATGCATTTGCGAAAAGCGCTCCCGCAATAAGGGCTATTATTGGAAGTTTCGCTCCGCATGGCATGAACGTAGTTGTTATAATCGTCATTCTGCGGTCGCGTTCATTTTCAATTGTGCGCGAAGCCATAACTCCTGGAATTCCGCAGCCTGTGGCAACAAGCATCGGTATGAAAGATTTGCCCGAAAGTCCGAACTTTCTAAAAAGCCTATCCATTATAAACGCTATACGTGCCATATATCCACAGGACTCAAGGAACGCAAGAAATATAAACAGCACCAAAAGCTGAGGTACGAAGCCAAGCACGGCTCCGACGCCGCCGACAATACCGTCAAGTATAAGTCCTTGAAGCCAATCGGCGCAGTTTATGGAAACCAGAAGGTTTTCTACTAAAACGGGTATACCCGGAACCCACACTCCGTAGGCAGCAGGATCAGGTTCTTCGATTTCGGTCGCCTGCATATAGCTTTCGTAAGTTACGGGAATCTCTTGTTCAATGTTTCCATTATCATCGTAAAGATATGCCGTAGTTGTGAGATTGTATGCCTGCGCAGGATCAATTCCTTCTTCCTGCGCCGCAGATTCAAAGGCTTCTATTGAAGCTCCGTGGATCACATATTCTTCCGCCGCTTCATTATATTCAGCCGAACCTATCCCGAATAAATGCCAGCCAGCTCCGAAGACTCCGTCATTCGCCCAGTCTGTGGCCCATGTTCCTACAGTTGTTACGGATATGTAGTATACTATGATCATTACTATCGCAAATATGGGGAGAGCGAGCCAACGGTTAGTAACTATTTTGTCAATTTTGTCGGATGTTGTGAGTTTCTTATCGCTCTTTTTGTGATAGCATCCTTTTATAATTGAAGCTATATAAATATAGCGCTCATTCGTTATAATACTTTCCGCGTCATCGTCAAGCTCTTTTTCAGCAGCTTTTATATCTTGCTCAATATGTTCAAGCGCTTGCGGATCAATTTTAAGCTGTGAAAGTACTTTTTCGTCTCTTTCAAAAATCTTTATTGCATACCAGCGCTGTCTTTCGCTCGGCATATCATGAAGCACAGCTTCTTCAATATGAGCCAATGCGTGTTCAACAGCTCCGCTGAAAGTGTGCGTCGGTATTGTTTTTGCTCCTTTTGCAGCTACGATTGCTTCTTCAGCTGCCTGCATAACATTCGTTCCCTTAAGCGCTGAAATTTCCACTACTTTGCAGCCTAATTTGCGCTCAAGCTCATCAACGTTGATTTTATCTCCGTTTTTCTTTACTATATCAGACATATTTATAGCTATAACTACAGGTATACCTAATTCTGTCAGTTGTGTGGTTAAGTATAAATTTCTTTCCAAATTTGTTCCGTCTACAATATTGAGTATTGCATCGGGACGTTCGTTAATAAGATAATTCCTCGCTATTACTTCCTCCAGCGTATAAGGAGAAAGCGAATAAATTCCGGGAAGGTCGGTAATTACCACATCGCTGTGTTTTTTAAGTTTGCCTTCCTTTTTCTCGACCGTAACTCCGGGCCAATTCCCGACAAATTGGTTTGCGCCCGTAAGCGCGTTAAACAATGTAGTTTTACCGCTGTTCGGGTTGCCGGCTAGAGCAATTCTGATTTTCATTTACAGCATCCTTTCATATTCTTGAGTTAGCTTATTCTAACTCAAAGTTTCAAAAAACGGCGGTAACGCCGCCTATTCAACTTCAACCATTTCGGCGTCCGCTTTTCTGACTGTCAATTCATAGCTTCGTACATTTAGTTCAACAGGATCTCCCAAAGGAGCCACCTTGCGCACATAAACTTCAGTGCCTTTTGTAAGGCCCATGTCCATGATACGTTTTTTTACTGCGCCGCTGCCGTGAAGCTTTTTTATTGTCAAGGTTTGCCCGACTTTTGCGTCTTTGAGCGTTTTCATTAATATAAGTCCTCCCTTCCGTTATCTTCATATAAATATCTTGCAAGCCATTTCCTTGCTTATTGCAATTCGCGAGTCTTTGACTTTTACTATTATATTTCCGGCGGTTGATGATAAAACGGTCACGCGGCTTCCGACTACAAACCCTAAATTTTCCAGATGGGCTCTTATTTCCGGTTTGCCACCTATTTTCTTTATGATATTCTCCTCTCCGATCGAGGCTAATGATAACGGCATTTTATATCCCTTCCGAAGCTCATGAAAGCAGCGAATTAGCACAAACGGTTAGAGATAACTAACCTTGAATTATGATAACTCTAATATTATATTTTGTCAATAGTTTTTTTGAATATGCTAATGTTCAAAGGCGTAACGCAAGTAGCGTTGAAAAAAAATATTTTTCATGTTATGATAAATATAATTTCTTTAAAGGAGAATATGATGCAATTACAAGAATCAGGAGAAATGTATCTTGAAACAATATATATACTGAGCAAAAAGTCAAAATGCGTCAGATCCATAGATGTGGTGGAATATATGGGTTATTCCAAGCCGAGCGTCAGCAGGGCAGTAAGCATTTTAAGGGAAAACGGTTATATTGACGTCGGTGGAGACGGAGGACTCTGTTTGACGCAAAAAGGATATGATGTGGCCGTAAAAATGTATGAGCGGCATACTTTTTTGGCGGATTTTCTGATTCGTCTCGGAGTGAGCGAAGAAACGGCCACTGCCGACGCATGCAAGATGGAACATTATATAAGCGAAGAGACGTTTGAGGCGATAAAAAAACTTGCACAGAAGAATTTATAGTCTTTATAAAGACAAGTGATAATCTTGTAATCGGCCATATTAATGCAGCAGTTAAAGACATTCGCCGAGATGAACATTATGCGATTAATTTTTGTCTATTCTTGGATTTGATATTTTATTAGAAGAAAAACTACACTAGTTTATACAAATACGAGCTTACGGTAATCATCATAATGTTTCTTTCGTGATTCTTCATGGAAAAGGACAAATAATTACGCTCTCGGCTTAGAATCGTTCATAGGCTGCTGTATTTCTGCAATTTGCTGTCCGGATTGTTACGCATTTTTCTGTAAAGACAGTGAATGAATCGGCCTATTAAATAGTAAGGCATAATCAGGAAAGCTGTTTTAAATATATCGGTTAATATTAAATATTTGCTTTTGCTTTGATTTTGACTTTCGCTTTAGCGCGTGACCTGCGTTTTCTTATCAACAGCGACGCCTCGGTGAAAAAATGCAGTATGCATATCGGGTAAAAAATATAAGTATAAACAGGGTATGACGCTATTGCTTTTACGAATTTAAAATTAATTGCAGCGAACATTACATAAAGGCATATCCATAGGGCTGCCGCTTCTGATGATATGATAGCTAAAATCATATTGATAAATATACATATTCCCCCGGCCGCGAGCAAGCATAGCGCAATGAGAGAATATCCGTTCAGCCTGGCGGGTTCACTTATGATTTTATGAGAACAGCTTAAAGATAATTCGTCTGTAAATTTATCATCCGAAAAATAAAATTCGTCGCCGCCCATATAATTTTTTATTCTGACTTTGGAGCGCTTAAAGCAGGCCGCGATATAAAGACCTTCAAAAAAACATAAATCATGTTGATTTCTTGAAATCAGTTTTTCAAATATATCTTTTTTTACAGCGAAAAGCGCCGAACACAGAGCAGGGCGTTTTTTGGGTGTAAAGGAAAAAACTCCGCTGGCTGCGTATAACGCGATATTTCTTATGTACGTAAAGCTTAAAGCGGCTTTTTTAGCGGTGAATTTCGGATATATACTCACTGCATCACAGCTTTTTATTGCCGTCAATATCCTGTTCAACGCATTTTTAGCTATACATATATTAGCATTCATAAATACCAATATGTCGCTGTCAGCTTTTTTCGCAGCAAGAATTTTGGCTTTTAACGATGAATACGAGCTTGAGGCGGGATTTATTGTTACAGTTTCACAGCCAAGTCCTTTTGCGATGGAAGCGCTGTCATCCGCAGAGCCCATATCGGCAACGATTATTTGAGTAGCTACCTTGCTTCGAGCATATAGATCTGGTATCAGCCGTCTCAAATTAGCAGCGTCGTTGTGCGATGTTATAATAACGCTTATCTTTTTGGGAGAAACGCTCGGATTCAAGCTTGAAATAAATCTTGTCCTTCCTATAAGCCATGGGCATGCCAAAAAACCTATGCATGCCAGCAAAACCGATATTAGTTCCATTTGTCTTTGCCCGTTTCAGTTTTTTTAATACAACATATATATTCAGGTTGTATTTTTATATTGATAATTCTAATTTCTGATATGCGCAAAATATGTAAAATAGCGTTTATATTTAAACAGACATTATTGTTGCAAAAAAATTATCACTGTGATAATATATGCTTGAGGTGTGAAAATATTATTATGAGTAAAATAATTGCAGATGAACAAATTCTTGAACAATACCGCCGCATGTCATGTTTTTTGGCTGGAGCTTTGGGGGAAGATTACGAAATAGTTCTCCATGAAATAAAAGGGGATGAAAGCAGGATTGTTGAGATATTAAATTCTCATATTTCCGGAAGGACGAAAGATTCTCCGTTGACAGATTTAGCTCTCAAAGTAATCAAAAACAGAGAGTATGAAAAAAACGATTACAGAATTAATTATACAGGCGTAAGCAACGGCAAAAAACTTATATCGTCTACGTTTTTTATTAAAAACAGCCGTGATGAACTAATAGGCATGCTGTGCATCAATTATGATCCTACAAAGGCGTGCGAGTTTATTAAGGATTATTCGATTCGCCTTTCTCATATATTGAGGGTGCCGACTTCAATGTGGCAGTCTGCTAATACCGCCGCGCAGCCTGAAGCAATAGAAAATTTGAGTCATTCCGTATCCGATGTTATAAAAATAACTATCGATAGCGCTTTGAAACGCTTCTCAAGTACCATAGACAGGCTTACGTTTGAAGAAAAGCTTTTAATCATCCAGGAGCTTGAAGAACATAATATCTTCATTCTAAAAGGCGCCGTTGCGGAAACGGCCGCGCAATTGCATACTTCGATAGCAAGTGTTTATCGTTATCTTAATAAAATAAAAGAAGGCAGGGAGGAAAATTTTGAAACAATCACTGACAACTGAAAAAGCCCCAAAGGCTTTAGGCCCTTATTCACAGGCTGTAATCGTCTCGGGTACGCTTTATGTCTCAGGTCAATTACCGATTGATCCTGAAACTTCCGGAATCGCAGGCAGCGATATAAAGAGTCAAACAAGACAAGTTCTGATCAATATTAAAAATATTGTTGAAAATGCGCAATATTCGATGAATGATATTGCGAAAGTTAACGTGTATATGAAAAACATTGATGATTTTGACGAATTCAATAAGGTTTATTCGGAATTTTTTACTCCGCCTTATCCGGCAAGAGCAGTAGTTGAAGTGTCCGCCATTTTGAAAGGGGCTTTGATAGAGGCGGATGTCATAGCTGCTAAGTAAAAAATGTTTGAAGTATCCGAAACTTACACGCTCAAAAAGCGGAGAATATCCGCTTTTTGAGTTTTGTTAGATGGCTGGCGTATGCCAGCTTATTTTTTTGCAAAGCGATTCATGAAAAAGCCAGTACAGGCGGCCAGTTCTTCTTTCTGAGATACATAAACATGCAGCTTTATTATCAGGATAAAAATAAAACCATCCGTCGGATATTTGTTGCGGCAGGCTTTGTATATTTCATCGTTCTTATAATACACTGCATTTTCCTCCTTATTCGTTTGTTTTGTTATCAAGATTATATCGACAGTCAATATATCATTTATAAAAATATCACATCGCGATAATTAATTATTAATATAATAAAATATTATTGACATGATAATAATTTATTATTACGATATATACGAAGAATATATAACCGGGAGGGTAGTATGAGTATTTTACAAGTTTTGTTGACAGTTTTAGTTATTATCATCACAGCTTATTTAATCGTTAAAAAATATAATTCAGTTTTGACGTTTTTGGTTATTGGAATGGTAGTTTTGCTTGGGTACAGCTTAGTCACCAAAACTTCCGTTATGGGTGATTCAACGTGCGGAAATATTATATTGGACGTATTTCTTTTCGTTGAAACCAAAGCGATAAATATTATTTCAGGAATGGGACTCATCATCATGACAGTAATGGGCTACGCTGCGTTTATGAATTATACTCAAGCGTCTGTCAAGTTAGCTCAGACTTTGGTTAAACCCCTTTCAAAGCTGAAAAATCCATATGTGATATTGAGCTTTATGCTAGTTGTAGGCTGCTTTATAAAACTTGTTATCACGTCGGCCACAGGAATAAGCATACTGTTTATGGTTATGGCTTTTCCAATCTTGGTTTCATTAGGAGTCAGCAAGGCAAGCGCTGCCGTGACCATGATATTGGTGGCGTTCCTGGATTGGGGCCCGAACGATTCAAGCGCGGTTTTTGCATCTGTGATCAGAAATGGAAATGATTGATTATTTTTTGAAATATCAGGCTAAAGTCGGTTTGGTGTGCATAGCGGCGCTTGCAGTATTTCTTCCTATCTATCTTGCGGGAAAAGACAAAAAAGACAGGCGTAATAATGCGCAAGAATCTCAAACAGAAGCTACGGAAGCGCCTAATGCGGATTGCCCGGGCATTTACGCAATTTTGCCCGTAATTCCGCTGTTGCTTGTTGTTGCTTGCGGGGATTTTGCTCGGCAGCGGAAACGCCTCCTGGTATGCGTTTGGTCCTTTAGTGCCTGGAATCTGCGCTAATGTGGGGATTATAACGCCTGCAGTAGCAGTGCCAATGCAGCTTGCGACCTCCATAGGCCGTTGCGCTTCGCCTGTGGCGGGAGCTGTTCTGGCAGTAGCCGGAGCTTCGGGAGTAGATATCAGCGTGATCTTCAAGCGCATTATTGTTCCCGTTATATTCTCGTTCGTAGTGTGCGTTATTTCTTCATATGTGTTTACTATAATTTTAGGTTAAAATAAAAAAGGAGCATGCGATATGAAAAAGTACGATTTTGATAAAGGCGTTGAGCGCAGAGGCACTGACGCGAAGAAATTCGATCCAAAACTTGTGGGATGCGATGTTACGCCGATGTGGATTGCCGATACGGATTTTCCGTGCCCGGAGGCAGTTGTCGATGCTGTGTGCAAAAGGGCTGATTTAGGGCATTATGGATATCCTTATATAAACAAAGCTTTTGAAAGAGCTTGCGCAAGATGGGAAAAAGAGCGTTTCGGCTGGGAAGTTGACGAAGAATGGGTTGAATATTCTCCCGGCGTAATGCCTGCGGCGATTTATGCCATACGTGCGTTTTCTAATCCGGGCGATAAAGTATTATTGCAAACGCCTGTATATCCGCCGTTTTACGCAGTAGTCGAAAACAATGGCAGGCGCATTGTAAAAAATTCGTTGAAACTCGTTAATGGGCGCTATGAGATTGATTTTGATGATCTTGATAAAAAAACTTGACGATACGCGTCTGAAGATTATGATGCTGTGTAATCCGCAGAATCCTACCGGAAGATGTTTTACTTATGAGGAGCTTTTAAGAATAGGCGAACTGTGTGAAAAATACAACGTGTTCGTCATATCGGACGAGATTCATCAAGATCTGGTGTTTAGAGGGCATAAGCATATACCTTTTGCTTCCATTAAAGAAAGTTTTGCCATGAACAGCATTACTGCTATCAGTCCTTCCAAAACTTTCAATACGGCAGGCCTGCGCACGGCTGCTTGGATCGCTCCGAATCCTGAGGTGAAAAAAGCTGTATATGAGCAAGTTGTAAACAATAAAGCTTACGGTCGTAATATATTTGGCGACGCCGCACTGATAGCCGCATATACCGCATCTGATGATTATATGGAAGAATTGATGGAATACCTCAATGACACAAGAGACGAGGTAATAAGATATTTTAAGGAATATATACCGAAAATAAAACTGATCAAACCCGAAGCAACATATCTTTTTTGGCTGGACTGCAAGGAATTAGGCTTTGCTACTCAGCAAAAGCTTAAAGATTTTGTCTATAATGAAGGAAAGATGTATCTTAATGACGGCACAATCTTTGGAACGGAAGGTTTTATGTTTATGAGGCTTAATATCGCAATGCCTCGCCGAACAGTCATGGAAGCATTGGATCGGCTCAAAAAGGCTGTAGACGCTCTCTTATAATTTGCGTGATGAAGCAGGCGCTTTACTTAAAGCACCTGCGGTCCATATAAGCCGTGGAATTTATCTTCACACAAAAAAACGGATAAAAATTATCCGTTTTTTTGTGTACTATTTCAGATTCTCGGGGTTGAGCGCTTTTAGCTCGTCAAGTACAAATACGCCGTCTTTTCTTATTAATACATCGTCAAAATAAATTTCGCCGCCGCCGTATTCAGGAGTTTGCATGCAGACGAGATCCCAATGAATAGCCGATGTGTTGCCGTTGGGAGCTTCTTCGTAAGCAGCTCCTGGAGTGAAGTGGAAGCTTCCTGTTATTTTTTCGTCAAACAGGGTATCCAGCATCGGCTTTGTTATATAAGGATTTACTCCAATAGCGAATTCTCCTATATATCTGGCGCCTTCGTCCGTGTTGAGTATATCGTTTATTTTTTCACTTAAGTTGCATTTTGCATTTATGATTTTGCCGTCTTTGAATTCAAATACTATATCGTCAAAGACCACGCCCTGGTATTGGTTGGGAGTGTTGTACGACAACACCCCATTTATCGAATCTTTTACGGGAGCCGTGAATATTTCTCCGTCAGGAATATTCATTTCTCCTGCGCATGGAATTGCCGGTATTCCTTTTATTGAAAAAGCAAGGTCAGTGCCTTTGCCTTTAATGCGAACTTTGTCGCATTTTTCCATCAGCGCAACAAGAGCCTTCATGGCATTCGCCATTTTTGCATAGTCCAGCGTACATACATCATAATAATAATTCTCAAAAGCTTCTTTGCTCATTTTGGCAGCCTGCGCCATGGATCCGTTCGGGAAGCGAAGAATCACCCATTTCGTGTGATCTACTCTGTATGAAAGAGCTTCTTTCATCATTTTGTTCGCCATCTCCATGTTTTGCGCCGGCACATCGCTCATTTCGTATGTGTTGTCCGTGACGCTTATTCCGATATAAGCATCCATGCGTTTTATGCGCTCAAGCTCGATTTCGCTCATAGCCCGGAGCTGATTTTGCGCGCAGTCCATATAAAGCGCGCGCGATATGCTGGAATCTTTGAGCGATATATGCGGATAGGCTTTAAGAGCATATATTTCTTTGATTAAAGCCAGCGTCAAGTCTTTGGCTTCCGTTCCTGCGTCAATGAGTACATGCTCGCCTTCTTTTACGCGGCAGGATACGTTGACGAGGTTATAGGCCAGTTTTTTTATTCTTTCATCCATTTGGTTTTATTCCTCAACCAGATAATATACGTAATGGTAATGGTCTTCTCCAATGTTGGTGTACATATGGAGATCCTTAGCTTGTGTATCTACCGAAAAAGTATATGTGGTGGACTGTCCGTCTTCCGATGTGAGTGTTATTGTGTCGTTTTCTGATGTGACAGTGTAATTAACTGTGGTAGAATTCGTATCCGGAGTTACTTCTTGGCCATTGTCCACTGCCTGCTGCTGTTCCTGCGTAAGGGGTTGCTGCGTGTATGTTGTTATGCTTGCCGTATTGTCATCCCGCAGTTCAAGCTTGAGAGTGGGGGCGGCGACAGATACAGTGTTTACATATATACTGTTCAAATCCCATGTGCCTACTGCGTGTTTATATGTTCTCTTGTGTTCCACAAAGGCTCTGCATCCGCAAAGACTTAAGACTGTTATTACCAAAATTGCCGCAACTGTCGCTTTTTTCTTCATTTCTTACCTCCGAAATATGAAGTTTGATTTTAAGTATAGCAAAAAACCTGAAGCTTTGTATGAAAATTAAATTATTTTAATCTAATGGATTATCAATTATTCCTGCGCAAACGAGTTCTTCGCCGTCATAAAACGCTCCTGTCTGCCCGGGAGCAACGCCGCTTTGCGGTGTATCGAATATACATTCTATTTTTGAACCGTTTATTTTTACAACACAGGGCTTTTCATCCTGGCGGTAACGGTATTTGACATTTAAAGTATATTTTCTGTCTTTTAACGGTTTGATAAAGTTTGTTTGAGTACAGATAAAACCTTTTTTATAAAGCAGAGGATTGTCGGCGCCTTCCGCTGCGTACAGTATATTGTTTTTAATGTCTTTGCCGCATACGAACCATCGCTGACCCTCTTTTATATTGCCTATGCCTAATCCCCGTCTTTGACCGATGGTGTAGTACATAAGCCCGTTGTGCGTTCCAATTTTATTATGCGTATCCGCGTCTACGATATCGCCCTTTTGCGCGGGCAAATAGTTTGACAGGAAGTTTCTGAAATTCCTTTCCCCGATGAAACAGATACCTGTGGAATCTTTTTTGGAAGCTGTTCGCAGATTAAGATCTGCGGCGATTTGCCGTACTTGGCTTTTCAACATTCCTCCTATTGGGAAAAGCGCTCCTTTGATTTGTTCCGGACGAAGAAAGCTGAGAAAATAGCTTTGATCTTTATTAGGATCCGCTCCTTTCAAAAGACGCGGTCGGCCATCCAAATAATCGTTCCTTGCGTAATGTCCTGTGGCTATATATTCAGCGTCGAAATTTTCGCGGGCGTAATTCAAAAAGCATTTGAATTTGATTTCGCTGTTGCATAATATGTCGGGGTTAGGAGTGCGTCCTTTTTTATATTCTTCCAAAAACACGCTGAATACGTTGTCCCAATATTCTTGTGTGAAATTTACTGAATAGCAGGGTATGCCAAGCTTTAAGCATACGCTTTTTGCGTCAAGATAATCATCGCGCGCAGTGCAGTAGCCGTCGTCATCATCCTGCCAGTTTTTCATGAAAAGCCCTATTACGTCATAACCCTGCTGCTTTAATATATAAGCGGCAACCGAAGAGTCGACGCCTCCGGATACTCCAAGGACTACTCTTTTCATGAAAGCTCCAGATAATTGTATGAATAATTTTTAATGGCAAGAGCGTTTTTTTCAGCGCTTCTGCATGAAAACATCACAATTTGGCGATGTTTTGACGTTTCAGCAATAAAATCGAGAATGTTTTCGAGTCTTTGTTCATCATATTGCAAAAAGCAATCGTCCAAAAACACGGGGATGTTTTTGTTTGTCAGCATAAGATCTATTATTGCAAAACGCATTGCGAAATAAAGCTGGTCTATTGTGCCTCCGCTCAGACTTGATATAGGAGCGAGCCGTCCCGAAGAGGAATCCACTACGGTGATTTCCATTTTGCTGTTAACCTTGACTTCGTCGTAGCGTCCCTGAGTAATCCCGCTTATAATTTGCGAAATGCGTCCATTAAAATCGTTCGAAAGATCCGAGTGGATGTCGTTTGATATATTTTTTATCGTAGACAAAGCTAATTCAAGCGCGGCTAAATCTTCCTCGTATTCTCTTATTTTGTTTTTTTCTTTTGCGAGCTCTTCGTCTATTTCGCTCAAAGAGCGTATAAGCGCTTCACTTTCGCTGACGCTTCCTTTAATTGACGCTATTGATGAAGTAACGCGCATAATTTCGTTATTGATAGTTTCCGTATCAATGGATATTGCTTGCGAAGCAGCCTCTTCCTGACTTATATTCATCATTTTTGCTTTGTTCGCCTCGCTTTGCAATTCCTCGATGCTTTTATCTTCCAGCAGTTCTTCGGCGGCTTTTATCTTTGCCTCAAGCTGTGCTTTAACAACCTCTTTCTTGCGCGCTGCGTTCATCGCTTCTTTCATCTGCTCTGTATTCGTCACGCCGGCGGAAATCAGTATGTTGGCAAGATCGTCTTTCAAAGCGTGTTCCTTAGCGTTCATAAGCATCCGTTCGTTTTCGATGTCTCGAAGCACTGCTTCTATATCGTTTATGCGCTTTTCGTATCCTTTTATATTGTCGTAATAATTTTCAGCCTCGGCAAGCGTCGCTTTGAGCTCGTCCGTGTTTTGGCATTTGTATTTTTTCTTAAGCTGTTCTATGTCTATCTCATACATGATGATGGTGTTGTAGGTTCTGCTTAAGGTGGATTCGTATTTTTCGTATTCAGGTTCTATTTTTGCCCTTTTGCCGCCGGTTATTCTCCAAAGTATAAGTCCGGCAAGACCCAGCGCCGCGAGTACCGCTGCTGCATAGTAATAAACCGGGCCGTTAAGATAACCTACTATGCCGCTTACTATTGCAAGAATTATAAGTATCGTTCCTGCTACGGAAAATATTTTTTCTTTTTTCCCGAGCGATTTGTATCTTATATTGATATCGCTTTGCGGCTCTTCTTTGACGTCCTTTTTTCTCTTTGCGATTTTCTCCAAAGACTGATTGAGCACGATAGAGTCGCTTTTCATCTGTTCCATTTTCTCTTTCGGCGTGCTTATCAGGTATTGTTCGAGTTCGACTTTTGCTTCAATATGCTTTTGCTCGCTTGCCTGTTTTTTTTCATCAAGCTCCTTTATGCTTTTTGCCAGCATCTGATATTGAGCGTTTTTCTGCGTGTATAAATCATAATCTTCGTCAGTTATAGTAGTTTTTTCTTTCAGTTTTTCTTCAAGCTGCGCAATTTCATTTTGAATATGCATATACTCATTGTATTTGCGAAGACTCTTTGCCAATGCGCGGCGCTGGCCGGCGGCATTTAGCTGTTTTTTCTTTTCGTTCAGCTTGACGAGCAGAACGTTTAATTTTTTTATATCATTGTATTTTTCTTTGTTTTCTTCGTTTGTCAAAATACAGTGTTCGCGTTCTCTCTTCAGTTCTTCTATTCGTACAGTGCTTTTCCCCAAAGGAGATTTAGTCTGTTTATGGGTTCCTATTTCGCTTTTCTTTTTTTCAAGTTCGCTGATTACTGCCTTGTATGATATATCGCCGCTCATTGTGCCCTGTGTATTAAGCATCAAGTCCCCGATCTCTTTATACAAATCATCGTCAGTAACGTTTGAAAGCTGGCCTATGCTTACTGTATTTCTGAAAAGCACGCTGTTTATGCCCAGGTGCTTGTTTGCTTTCGGAAGCTTAAAGGCAGGGTCGAAGTCAAGCGTGGAAGTTATATCATCTCCTGTTTTGTTGTCATACAGGCGAACGTATTCATTTCCTTTTTCAAATCCGCGCTCCAAACGGTATTCGCGGCCTTCCGATTCGTATATTATAGCGCCGCAATAGCCCTTGCCGTCCCACGGACGGTACTTGTCGAGGTTTGTGGTATATATCTTGTTTTTGCTGTAGGGTTTGAAGAAGCCGAAAAACATTCCTTCTATGAATTTATGTATGGTTGTTTTCCCTGCCTCATTTCTCCCGCATATGAGATTGAGACCTTCTTTCAGCTCAAGCGTTTTGTTTTTGAATTTGCCGAATGCGGTAAGATCAAGCTTTTTTATAATCATTTGCTTAAGCCTCCCTCATTGTTTTTTATGAGCGCGTCAATACCCAAAAACAAAGCCTTGTAAGCGGTTTTGTCGCTGGTGGCTTTCTCCATGAGCGAAGATATGTATTTCCCTATTATGTTGTTTTTATTTTCGTTGTAGAGTTTTTTTATATCATAGTCAAGACTTGTTTCGTCGGTATACTTAAGGCAATAGAATTTATCGTTTATATCAGATATTATATCTGCCAGATTGATCTGTGGATTAATGTTGCCCGTAAATTTTATGTCAAATATATTATCGGACGGATTTATTTTGCATTTTGACGCAATAGCCGCTTTGATGTCATTGCTGTCCATTTCTCCTGTCACTTTTACTTCTATACAGCAAAACCTTCTTCGCGCGCAGTTTACAAAATCCACTTTCAGTTTGCCGTCAAGTATTTCGCCTTTAAAATAGCCATGACGTCCTTCTTCCGAAAAATTCAAAGGTTCGGGAGAGCCGCAGTAAAATAGTTTGTTGTCTACTTGCATAGGTTTGTGTATGTGGCCAAGCGCGATATAATCGAAATTTTTCCCCGCAAAATCTTTAGGCTTGAGCGGGAAATAATGACTTGCCGTAATAACGTCAGCATGCAGGCAAAGTATATTCGTTTTTGAAGGATCTGCCGAAGGGATGGAAAACGGAGGAGTTTCATATCTGTTTTTGTCCCAACTGAAGCCATATACGGCGAGATTGAATTCATCAAGCTCTACAAAAGTAAGTCTGTTGGGGAATATATATACGTTTTTCGGATATTCAACCAGCTTGTAATATGAATTTGCGCTTAGAGGATCATGGTTTCCGCATGATATGAATATTTTCGTATTGGGTATTCTTTTAAAAGCGTCAAAAGCCCGTTTAATATCAGTGATTGATGCGTAATCCGTTTCAAATAAATCGCCGCTTATCAAAAGCAGATCAATGTCATCGTTTATGCATGCGTCGATTATATTGTTGAATGTAGCCCATAGCTGTTTTCTGTGTTCGAGCGCCGTATCGGTTGCAAGGGCGCTTGCGGCGAAGCTCGAACATAAATGAAGATCAGCCGTATGTATAAATTTCACTTTAATACCTCTTTTTTTATATTACGAGAAGTTATCAACCTTTTTATAATAACACATTTTTTTATTAAAATAAATAATTAAGCGTCAGGTCGGTATTTGCAGATGTTGACTTTGCATATGAAAATACTTATAATAACTACGCTGTATTTTTTATGATAAATATTCGTGAACAATTCAAAAACAAAGGAGTTTGGCGTTGAACAGTGAATTAAATATTGTTTTTATAGGCTGCGGAAATATTGCAAAGGCGATGGTTAAAGGCATTGTCAAAAGCAAAATAATGCCTTGTAAAAATATCTGCATATATGACCGTCATTACGAGAAAACAGCTGATTTAAGCGCCGAGATGAATGTGAGCGCCGCAAAAGAACTCGGGGAAGTTTTGCATGCGTTAAAAAAGGCGGATTTTGTGTTTGTATGCGTTAAGCCGGACGCGCTGAAAAAAGCTGCGGATCAGATAAAAGACAGTATAAAAGAAGGCGCCGTTATTGTAAGCCCTGCTGCCGGCGTTAGCGTAGAAAAGCTTAATGAGTATTTTGAATCTTCAAATACAGTAAGGATTATGCCGAACATTGCTATATCAGTAATGCGGGGCATAACAATGATTTGTGAGAATGAAAGCATAGATGTTGAGAAGATGGATTCACTGAAGAAAGTAATCAGTTCGTTTGGTGATATCTGGGTAGGAAACGAAAAGCATGTTGACGCTTTCACTGCTTTGGCAGGTTCGTCGCCGGCGATGATTTTTATGCTTATAGAAGCTATGGCTGACGCTGCAGTATATTTAGGTATCAAGAGAAGCGATGCTTACAATATCGCCGCGAAGGCTGTGGAAGGCAGCGCCGGAATGTTGATCGAGAGCCAATCGCATCCTGCGGTATTGAAAGACGGCGTGTGCTCTCCGTCAGGAACAACTATAGAAATGTGTGCAGTATTGGAGAACGAATCGTTTCGTTCCGCTGTTATGAAAGCGATTATTGCATGCGCCGATAAATGCAAAAAATTGGGGTAAAGGAAGGAAATGATGCATATAAAAAATTCTGATAAGCCTGTTATAGGCATAACTTTGGGTGACGCTGCCGGAATAGGCCCTGAAATCGTTGCAAGAGTAGCAGCTAAAGGATTGCTGACCCAATATTCGAATCCCGTGATTATAGCTGATGAAACAATATGGCAAAGAGGAATGAAATTGGGAGGCGTCAGCGTCGAGTATCAGAAAGTGGATAATATTAATGATGCCGTAAACATGTGCAGCGCAAAGCTTACGCTGCTTGATACGAATACTCTTAAAGCTCAGGACGTAGCTCTGGGTGAGGTATCTGCAGCAAACGGCAAGGATGAAGGAGACAGGCTTGTAGAATGTATAAAATATTGCAATGAGGGTTTTTTGGAAGGCTTTTGTTTTGCGCCTCTCAATAAGGCTGCGCTGAAAGCAGGTGGATACAAATTTGACAGCGAGCATGAAATGTTTGCGCATTATTACGATATTGATAAGTGCTTCGGCGAGTTAAATGTTACTGACGGAGTATGGAATATAAGAGTAACAAGTCATATTCCTTTAAAAGACGTTGCTGACGCTATTACTGTTGATGCCATAATGGAAGCTGTTCATTTAGGATATAAAACGATGAAGCGTGCAGGCGTTAATGATATCAGGCTTGCAATGGCGGCGTTAAATCCTCATGCGGGAGACAGCGGTACTTGCGGCAGAGAAGAAATAGATATTTTGGCTCCTGCAATAAAAAAAGCAGCGTCGGAAGGCATACATATCAGCGGACCATTCGCTTCGGATACGCTTTTTATAAAGGCGTTGCATAATAAGGAATACAACGGTGTGATTACTATGTATCATGATCAGGGACAAATTGCAATCAAGCTTTTCGGTTTCGCTCATACTGTTACGGTATCCGCAGGGCTGCCTCATGCTATCACAACGCCTTCGCATGGAACAGGATATGAAATAGTCGGTAAAAATAAAGCGATTACTTCAACTTTTGAAGATGCTTTCAAAGTGTGCTGCAGCATGGCGCTGAATGACAGATAGCACAAGCGGCGCAGCGCAAAATCCAATAAAAAAAAGCGCATTTTGCGCTTTTTTTTATTGGATTTTATAAAGCGGCCGCAGGCCGCTTGCATGCGAAAAACGCATGCGCGCTGCGCCGCCCATTCTAAGTATCGGATTTTGTATGAAGCTTAATTTTTTAAAAATAATCGCCGAATACAAGATTTTGTATAAATAACATATGTCATTTTCAAAGCTGTTTTTCAGCTTATGCTTTTTCATACTTAAAAAATAAGCTTATTGACATAGTAAATATAATTTTAATCAGTTTTCAAGATAGATTTTCTTGAATATCTGTATTGAAACTATTAGCTTGCTATGTTATAATAAATACAAAATTCGAAAAAATTTTTTGCACAAAAAAAGTGACAAGAAGGAGGTATAAGCCCAACCTGTCCGGTTGGGTGTGGTTATGATTTACACTTATTATCCCGGATGTACACTCAAGACCAAAGCTAAAGATCTTGATCTTTATGCGAGAAAATCAGCCACAGCTCTCGGCGTAACGCTTGAAGAGCCTGAGGATTGGCAGTGCTGCGGAGCCGTTTATCCTCTGGCAAGAGACGAAATTGCAACAAGGCTGAGCGCAGTACGTACTCTCGTCAGCGCAAGAGATAACAAAAGAGCTGTTGTCACGGTATGTTCAGCATGTCATCATGTGCTTGTAAGAGTCAATGATGACATGAAAAACGATGCTGACATGCGCGGCAAGGTAAACCGTTATCTTGAGCTTGAAAACGAGTACGGCGGCGAGACGGAGGTTATTCACTACCTTACAATGCTGCGTGACAAAATCGGATTCGATGAAATTAAAAAGAAGGTAGTAAAACCGCTTGAAGGCAAAAAAATAGCCGCTTATTACGGCTGCATGCTCCTTCGTCCGAGCAAGATAATGGCGTTTGACGACGCTGAAAATCCGACTATCATTGAGGATTTCATCAAAGCGTTAGGGGCTGAACCTGTAATTTATCCGTTCAGAAACGAATGTTGCGGCGGATATGTTACCATGAGCGATAAGTCCCTTGCTAAAAAAGCGGCGGGAAAAGTAATGGCCTCGGCAAAGGATAACGGAGCCGAACTAATTATAACGGCATGTCCGCTTTGCATGTACAATTTAGACGCTAACGGCGGCGCCGATAAGCTGCCCGTGCGCTATTTTACGGAGCTTTTGGCCGAAGCTCTAGACGTTAAATAAGGAGGCAAATGGTGCATAAATCATTAGAACAGGCGTGTCTTATCATGGATAGGAGCGGTGTGGACACGAGAAAATGCATGATGTGCGGTAAATGCTCGGCTACATGTCCCGCCTTCGATGAAATGGATTATCATCCGCATCAGTTTGTTAAAATGGTGACTGAAGGCGACATAGAAAGTCTGCTTAGCTCAAAATCCCTTTGGAAATGTCTTTCCTGTTTTGCGTGCGTAGAAAGATGTCCGCGAGGAGTTGAACCGGCGAATGTTGTGGAAGCTTTGAGGGTTACGCTTCTTCGCCGTCAAGGAGAAAACTATATTACGGCCGACGATATTCCCGGGCTTTTGGACGATAAACTGCCGCAGCAGGCGATCGTCAGCGCATTCAGAAAGTACAAAAAGTAAGACAAAAAATTCTAAAGTTGGGAAGTGTATAGATTGCAAAAGATAGGAGTATTTGTTTGCTGGTGCGGAAGCAACATAGCTGCGACGGTTGACGTGGCTGAAGTTGTCCAAGCCGTAAAGACCCAGCCAGGCGTCGCATTTGCGACTGATTATCAGTATATGTGTTCCGAGGCGGGCCAATCCATAATAAAAAACGCCATCAAAGAACACGATCTAACAGGTATAGTGGTATGCTCATGTTCACCAAGAATGCATGAAGCTACCTTCAGAAAAACAGCTCAGGCTGCCGGGCTCAATCCGTATATGGTAGAAATCGCCAATATACGTGAGCACTGCTCTTGGATACATAAGGATAAGAATGAAGCTACTCAAAAAGCCATTATCCTTGCCAATGCTGCTGTAGCTAAAGTCAACCTCAACGCGCCGTTAGTTCAGGGCGAAAGCTCTGTTACCAAAAGAGCGCTGGTTATCGGAGGCGGTATAGCGGGTATACAAACCGCGCTTGATATTGCCGAAGCCGGTTACGAAGTGGATATCGTTGAAAAAGAGCCGACAATAGGCGGTAAAATGGCTCAGCTTGATAAGACGTTTCCAACTCTTGACTGCTCAGCTTGTATTCTCACGCCAAAAATGGTTGATGTGGCGGCTAATGAGAATATCACGCTTTATACTTACAGCGAAGTTGAACAGGTCAAAGGTTTCGTAGGTAACTTTAGCGTTACTATCAAAAAGAAAGCCCGTTACGTAAAAGAAGATCTTTGTACGGGTTGCGGAGAATGTATGTCGAAATGTCCATCCAAAAAAGGAAAGGATGAATTCAATTGCGGACTCAACAACCGTACCGCTATTAACATACCGTTCGCTCAGGCAATACCTAACGTAGCTTATATTGATGCTGAACAGTGCATTAAGTTCAAAACGGGCAAATGCGGTCTTTGCGAAAAGACATGTTCGGCAAATGCCATTGATTACAACCAGAAAGACGAAATTATTGAGCGCGAATACGGAGCCATAGTAATGGCGACGGGCTATGAACCGATTAAGCTTGATAAATTCGATGAATATCAATATTCAAAGCATCCGGATGTAATTACCTCATTGGAACTCGAAAGAATCATGAACGCTGCGGGTCCTACCGGCGGAACGCTGCTTAAGATGAGCGATAAAGAACATCCTCATTCAGTAACATTCATTCAATGCGTCGGTTCGCGTGATATTTCCGGAAGAGGGAAGCCTTATTGCTCAAAAATATGCTGTATGTATACTGCTAAGCATGCGATGCTTATACGCGATAAGTATCCTGATGTTGAAGTCAATGTATTTTACATCGACGTCAGAACACCGGGTAAGAATTTTGATGAGTTTTATCGCCGGGCAGTTGAAGAATACGGCGTGAATTATATCAAGGGTCAGGTCGGAAAAGTTTACGAAAAAGATGGTCACCTGGTGGTTCAGGCGGTCGACTTGATCGCGAACAAGCAGCTTGTGCTTGATACTGATATGGTAGTTTTGGCTACTGCCATTGAACCCAGCAAAACAGCCAGAGATTTGGCTTCGATGCTTACTGCAAGCATTGATACCAATGATTTTATAACAGAAGCTCACCCGAAGCTTCGTCCTGTAGAAAGCCCGACGGCGGGCATATTCCTCTCAGGCGTATGTCAAGGTCCGAAAGACATTCCCGAAACTGTCTCTCAGGCTGGCGCTGCTGCGGCCAAAGTTATAGGACTGCTTGCTAAGGATAAGCTGCTGACAAATCCGTGCGTTGCGCATTCCGATGAATTGCTTTGCAACGGCTGTTCGCAATGTGAAAAAGTATGCCCGTACGGAGCCATCAGCTATATTGATAAAGAAGTCAACGATCATGGAGTGCGCGAGACGCGCAGAGTTGCGCAAGTGAACGAAGCTCTCTGCCAAGGCTGCGGAGCATGTACAGTTACCTGCCCGTCCGGAGCCATGGATCTTAAAGGCTTCACAAATAGACAAATAATGGCGGAGGTTGACGCAATATGCAAGTAAATAGTGAGTTCAAACCCAAGATAGTCGCCTTCTGCTGCAACTGGTGCAGCTATGCCGGAGCCGACCTTGCGGGTTCCAGCCGTCTATCTTATCCTGCCGATGTGAAAATAATAAAAGTTCCCTGCTCATGCAGAGTAAATCCGCTGTTTGTTCTTCGCGCTTTTGAAAAAGGGGCAGACGGCGTTATAATCTGCGGCTGCCATCCGGGAGACTGCCACTACAGCACGGGCAACTATTACGCAAGGCGAAGAATGACGCTTTTATTCTCCATGTTAGATTACTTGGGAATTGAAAAAGGACGCACGAGAGTAGAATGGGTATCGGCTGCTGAAGGCGTAAAATTCTCCACAGTAATGAATAATTTCGTCTCAAAAATTTATCAGCTCGGCGAAAATGTTAAATTGGGGGATTTGAGATGCAGGAAGTAATTAAAAAAAGAGTTAAGGAGCTGTTTGACAACAATACGATTGTTCGCGCAATAGGCTGGGAAAACGGCGAATTCTTCTATGACCACACCCCCGCAGTATTCGATAGCGCTGCGGATATGGATGTTTTCGTTTATGATAATTTCTGCGCAAGCAATTTGAGCAAATACCTTATAAATCACTGTGCGCCTGAAGGCAAAACCCTTGTGCTGTTAAAACCATGCGATACTTACAGCTTCAACCAGCTTCTTACCGAGCACAGAATTAATAAGGATAATATTTACATTATAGGAATCGGCTGTGACGGCATGGTCGATATAGACAAAATCAGGGCTCTCGGAATAAAGGGTATTACGAAGATTACGCAAAACGGCGATGAGCTTGTCATTGATACAATGTACGGCGAGAAAAAATGCAAAAAAGCCGATGTTCTTTTGGAAAAATGCCTTTCCTGCAAGGGCAAAAAACATATGATTTATGACGAGCTTATTTCTGAAAATGAAGATGAAATGCCTCAGGATGCTTCCAAACGTTTCGATCTTGTTAACGAGCTGGAAAATATGACAAGTGAAGAACGCTTCGCATTTTGGCAAAATGAGCTTTCTAAATGTATTCGCTGCAATGCCTGCAGAAACATATGCCCGGCGTGCTCTTGCCGCAAATGCGTATTTGACAACAGCGCTTCGGGAGTAGCTTCCAAGGCAAATGCTGATAGCTTTGAAGAAAAGATGTTCCATATAATAAGAGCTTTCCATGTGGCTGGACGCTGTACGGACTGCGGAGAATGTACAAGAGTATGTCCGCAGGGAATACCTCTTCATCTTCTCAACCGTAAGTTTATAAAAGATATAAACACCCTTTACGGCGAGTATCAGGCAGGCGAAACCGCTGATCAGCGCGGGCCTCTTACGGATTATACGCAGCAGGATGTTGAGCCTACCTTTATAAGCGATAAGGAGGTTAAATAGCTATGCAAAAGATCAAGCTTGAAAATATAAACGAACTTCTTCAGAGCATGGCTCAAATCGGTAAGGTCTACGCTCCGATAGAAAAAGCCGGTCAGGTAAACTATTATGAGTGGAATAAAGACGCAAAGCTTCGTCTTGATGTACTCAATACAGTGAAAAGCGCGAAGGATGTGTTTTTCCCGCAGACTGAAGATTTGGCATCCTTTAAAACTGAAGGCAAAGAGATATCAATACAAGCTGAAAAACCGCTCGATGAAGATTTTGCGGTATTCGGCGTGCGCGCATGCGATGTAAAAAGCTTCGACATATTGGATAAAGTATTTATCGAAGAAAATACGGACGAATTCTATAAAGCGAGACGCGAGCACGGCGTTGTTATATCTCATGCATGTAATGAGCCGGAAGAAACGTGTTTTTGCACAACTTTCGGTATAGACGCCTCTGCGCCGAAGGGAGACATAGAAACCTATACTGTAGGCGATACTCTCTACTGGCTTCCTGTGACCGATAAAGGCAAGGAATACAGCGCAAAATTGGGGAATATTCTTGAGGAAGCTGATGAAAGTCAGGTAAATAAGCAAAAAGAGACAATCAAGGCTATAATGGATAAGCTGCCTTTGAAAGACGTTACAACGCAAGCTTTTGGGGCAGGCAAAACCATGGAATATTTTGACAGACCTGAATGGAAAGAATTAAGCGAGGCGTGCATAGGGTGCGGAACGTGTACTTACGTATGCCCGACATGTCAATGCTATGATATACGCGATTATGACACGGGTAAATCAATAGAACGTTTCCGCTGCTGGGATTCCTGCATGTATTCTGATTTTACCATGATGGCTCACGGAAATCCGCGCAAAACCCAAACTGAACGTTTCAGACAAAGATTTATGCATAAGCTCGTATATTTCCCGGATAACAACAATGGAGAATTCTCCTGCGTAGGCTGCGGAAGATGCGTTGCTAAATGCCCGATATCCATGAATATCGTAAAAGTTATGAAAGCGCTTGGAGGTAAATAATATGTGCAACTGTGCAAACGGTAATATAGACAAACTCATTCCTCAGCTTGCGGTCATAACCGATATACGCACGGATACTCCCGATGTGAAAACTTTCAGAGTAGTCGGTGTAGACGGTAAAATCAATTTTGATCATAAGCCCGGTCAATGCGCGATGCTGACACTGCCCGGTATCGGCGAAGCCATGTTTTCTATTACATCATCGCCGACAAATACGGAGTATAAAGAATTCAGCATAAAACGCTGCGGCACTCTTACTGACGCGCTCCATTCTGTAGAAGTCGGACAACAAATAGGTATTCGCGGACCATACGGGAAACCTTTCCCCGTAGATACGGAATTCAAAGGTAAAAACCTATTGTTTATAGGCGGCGGTATCGGTATAGCGCCTCTTCGTTCGGTTATAAACTACGCGAGAGACAACCGCGATGATTACGGGAAAATAGACGTGCTTTACGGTTCGAGAAGCAAAGAAGATCTTGTCGATTATGAGGAAATGACAAACGAATGGGTCAAAAGCAGAGATTTTGATTTGCACCTTACAATCGACAGAGAACAGGAAGGCTGGGACGGCCATGTGGGATTTGTTCCGAATTATTTGAAAGAGCTGAAGTTTGATACAAACAGAATAGCGATAATTTGCGGCCCTCCTATAATGATAAAGTTTTGCTTGGCGGCGCTTATTGAAATGGGCTTCGATAAAACTCAGGTTTACACAACTCTTGAGCTGAAGATGAAATGTGGTATAGGCAAGTGCGGCCGCTGCAATATCGGCTCAAAATACGTGTGTAAGGACGGTCCGGTTTTCCGTTGCGACGAGCTGGACGAAATACCAAACGAATATTAAGGAGCTGGAGGAATATAAAAAGATATGGAAGAAATGATCACCGTTTATTTAATGGGCAAACCGTATTCCGTACCGTCTAACCTGACTCTGATGGACGCTATGGAATATGCCGGATACAAGCATGTGCGCGGTTGCGGCTGTAGAGCTGGTTTCTGCGGCGCTTGCGCAACGATATACAGGATAAAGGGAGATACGGAAATTAAGTTCTGCCTTGCCTGCCAAACACAGGTTGTGGAAAATATGTATGTTGCTAAACTGCCGTTTTTCCCGACGCAGAAAAAAATATACGACATCAATCAGATCAAGCCTACTGAAGAAATAATGATGCAGCTTTATCCTGAGATTTATAACTGCGTTGGATGCAATGCCTGCACCAAAGCTTGTCCTCAAAGTCTGAATGTAATGCAGTATATAGCATATGCGCAGCGCGGCGAATATGCAAAATGCGCTCAGGAATCGTTTGACTGTGTGGCTTGCGGACTTTGTTCGGCCCGCTGCCCGGCGCAGATTACTCATCCTATGGTTTCACTTTTGGCTCGCAGACTTTACGGAAAATATCTTGCTCCGAATACTCAGCATCTTGATGATCGTCTTGCGGAAATCAAAAGCGGTAAATGCGAGGCGGACGTAAAGGAGATAATGGCTAAGCCTCTTGATGAAATCAAGTCGATTTACAACACGAACAATAAAGATAAAGAGAAGTAAGGAGAATTAATATGCAGCTGACACAGGTAATGTTAGATTCCATTAAAAAAGTAGAAGCTACCCGTCCTAAGAGAAAAGGAATGGATATTCCTCTCTTCTCGCCTGAGGAAAAGGAGCAGCTGCTTGCCGAATTCCATCCCGATTACCGAAAAAGCGGTTTTGTGGAATTAAAGGTAGGCGCAAACGCGGGAGGGAAAGCTCCTGTTGAGCTCGCAAGACTTCTCAACGGAACAAGCCGCGTTTACAAAAAGAATATTAATCTTGATAAAATAGATTATGAATGTGATGTTTTGATAATCGGCGGAGGCGGAGCTGGAGCTTCCGCAGCTATAGAAGCCTTGAATGTTGGAGCAAAGCCAATAATCATTACTAAACTTCGTATGGGCGACGCTAATACGATGATGGCGCAGGGAGGAATTCAGGCGGCTGATAAGGCTAATGACTCTCCTGCCAGACACTATGTGGACGCTTTTGGCGGCGGACATTTTTCCAATAAGCCCGAGTTGCTTTCACAGATGGTGCTTCAGGCGCCTGAGGCAATTAAATGGCTTAACGATCTTGGAGTCATGTTTGACAAACAGCCTGACGGAACCATGATTACAACGCATGGCGGCGGTACGACAAGAAAGAGAATGCATGCTTGCAGAGACTATACAGGCGCTGAGATAATGAGAGTCTTAAGGGATGAAGTTATCAACCGCGGTATAGAAATAGTCGATTTTGTATCCGCTATTGAGCTTATACTTGATACGGACGGAAAAGCTGTAGGAGCTGTTCTTCAGAACAACGAAACAGGCGAAATACTTATAGCTAAAGCTAAGACCGTTATAATCACGACCGGAGGCGCTGGAAGACTTCATTATCAAGGATTCCCGACGTCCAACCACTACGGAGCTACAGCAGACGGCGTAGTTATGGCGTATCGTGCAGGAGCCAAACTTATGTATCCGGATACGCTTCAGTACCATCCGACAGGAGTTGCTTTCCCGCCTCAGATAGTAGGAGCGCTTGTTACGGAGAAAGTTCGTTCAGTAGGAGCTCAAATACTTAATATTGACGGCGAAGCATTCATGAATCCTTTGGAGACAAGAGATATAGCTTCCAGCTCGATTATAAGAGAATGTACAGCCAGAAACAAAGGTATTCCGACACCGAACGGATACGGCGTATGGCTTGATACTCCTCTTATCGAAGAAATTCATGGCGAAGGCGCTATACTTCAGAAAATACCTGCAATGTTCAGAATGTATGACAAATTCGGCATAGACATGAGAAAAGTTCCTATTCTTATTTATCCGACGCTTCATTATCAAAACGGCGGTATTGAAATTGATAAGGACTGCATGTCTACGATTGAAAATCTGTATGTTGCGGGCGAAGCTGCCGGCGGTATTCACGGAAGCAACAGGCTCATGGGCAATTCAATGCTTGACATAATTGTATTCGGACGTATAGCTGGACGTATTGCTGGTGAGAAGGCCAAGAGCGTTAAGATAAAGAAATTCACACTTGATTTTGTTGATAAGTATCAGCAAGAAGTAGAAAAAGCCGGAGTTGGTACTGGAGTTGCATCTCCGATGATTTTCCCGACATACACTCATGGCAATGATAAGATTCAAAAGCTTCCTATTGATCAGTAAGTATTAAAAAAGCGCGCTTAAAAGCGCGCTTTTTATTTTTAAAAACAACAGACGATTTGTTACCCGAGTTTCAAACGAGCGCAGGGCGGCGGGCGCTGGGGCGCGTTAGCGCCCTGCGGCTTAGCCGCTGCGCTGAAATAAAGTCTTTCAGCGCAGCGCCCGCCGCCCTGCGCTCGTTTGAAAATGTCCGTCATTAATTAAAATTAATTTTTTCAGGCCATTCGCATAATTCATTTAATATGCACATTCCGCATTTCGGTTTCCGCGCCGAACATACATTCCTTCCGTGCCATATAAGCCAGTGATGTGCGTCAGACCATTTATCCTTTTGAATAATATCCATAAGCATGCGTTCTGTTTTCAAAACGTTATCGCTTGAAGCAAGGCCTATTCTGTTTGAAACTCTGAAAACGTGTGTGTCAACAGCAATGGCGGCGACTCCGAATGCGTTGGAAAGTACAACATTAGCTGTTTTTCTTCCGACCCCAGGAAGAGAAATCAGAGCGTCCATCTCACAGGGTACTTGAGAATTAAATTCTTCTTTGAGTATCCTGCTTGTTTTTATAATGTTGGAAGCTTTTGAAGTAGCAAGCCCACACGGCTTTATGATTTCAAGCAGTGCGTCATATCCCATATTTATTATAGCTTCAGGTGTGTTTGCTTTTGCGAATAATTCTTTTGTGACGATATTTACCCTTTTATCAGTACATTGCGCGGATAATATAGTCGCAATCAAAAGTTCAAATGCAGTTGTATAATTCAATCCGCAGCGATATTCGCCATAACTTTCTTTAAGTTTTTCTACAATTTTTTCAGCTTTTATTTTGTCCATAGTGATATTGTAGCACTTAGTCTTATGATTTTTCTATGTTTTATGAATTATTGGAAACATTTCAGGGCAAGATAGTTTCGACTTTAATATTAAAGGAGAAATAAAATGGATAATAATGTAAAATGGGTTGCAACGCTCGCAAGCTGCGCGCTGGTTGGCGCTGCGGGATATATCGCAATGAAGCAAAATCCCAAAATGGCCAATGAAGTAAAAAAAGCCGCTAAAAACGCAGGCAAAAAAGTTAATGAGATTAAAAATAAAATAACTGATAAAGCGGCTGAAATGAAGGGTTAAATCAGCGCTTCATCCGGTTGAAAGACAAAAGACATATCAAAACGATATGTCTTTTGTTCGTATAATACGAAATTAAGAAAAAATTCAAAAGCCTTTACATCATAAAAGCGAAGGATTTTCTTCCTTCGCTTTTGTTTTTTGATTCTTAATTTTTTATATCTCTTTTAGAAAAGACTATAAAACTTAATATAAGCATAAGCAGTCCATATCCCAGATGCAGTGCGAACCCTATGTTGACATTCAAATTCAAGCTTGGATTGTTTAATATCATATTGCCAATAGTACCTGTCTGATTTATGATGTCATACAAATTCATATATGCAAAGATCGTGTATTCAGCTATGGTATAATACTGCAAATATATCAATATAGATCCCATCAGTCCTGAAAAAGCAAGAAACATAAATGGCATAGCAACAGCTAATACTGTACTTTTCGTAACTGTGGAGAACATTATCACCATACTTGCAATAAAGAAAACAGAGATAGCACTTTTTAAAAGTACGGGCAGAATTGTCTCTAAAATAGATTTGGAAACAATATTGCCTTCTGAAATGCTTAGCATCGGATAGCTGTAATCTTCATATCCGAAAAGCGCAATGTTTGATAATATATATATCACAGTAAATAATGCAAAAAGTATTATCAATAATATTAGCACAGCTAAAATTTTTGATAATAATATCTTATAACGCTTTACAGGTCTTATCAGCAAAAGTCTTATTGTGCCTTTGTTATATTCAGAAGATACTATAGGCGCTGCAATTATTATGCCTACCAAAGCCGTAAGCGTTATGACATAGTAAATGCTTTGAAGCTGCATTCTGGTGCTCGAAGCATATTGTGCAGGAGGTATATTGTTATCCAGATGATAGGTATAAAGCGTAATTATATCGCGTTGCTCCGCTTTTTGATTATCAAAATATATTAAATAATCTTCATATGTCATATCTTTGAGCGCGTAATCATACTGGCTGTACTCGTCAAATTGTTCTTTAGTATAAGGCAATTGGTATTGGAAATTTATAGCCGATTCAATGCTGTTTACGCAAATATTTCGCCAGTCATAGGCGTCTCTGGATATATTGTTATCCGCTCTGTATTGTTTCCATACCAAAAGCTCATTCAGAAGCTGTAGCTGAGAATTTAATTCAGTTATATTTTCGCTGTAAATTTGTTTTTCTTCTTCATTCGATGTCTGAGCCATAAGCTTGTTGGTTTCCGCTATGCTGTTGTTGATCTGTGCTATATCATTATTCATCTGTGTCAAATAGTATTGGTTGAAATAAGCGGGATCGTTGTTCAATATGGCATTAGATATGGCCGTAATTTCACTTTGCAGTGCATCGTAACGTTGCCTGAGTTTTGTCAAAGATCCGTCGCTCAAATATTCGCTGAGCGCTTCCTGATTTACATATTCAGACAACGAACCGCTTTTTTCCAAAGCTTCTATATATTCTTTGTTGTCGTTGATGATATAACTTATATAGTAGGATTCTATATATTTATTGATGAGATTATAAGATTCTGTTTCTCTCCAGTCGTCATAACTGGTAATTCCTGCATTAAGTTTTAAATTCAATATTTGTAAAGAAGCTGTTTGATAACAGTAATCCATTATGTTATCAAGCCTTGTGTTTATATCGCTGTAGACGTTCAGCGTATTTTGTGTCCACTCAATCTCTGAATTCAGATTTTGTGTATAATACGAGTCATGGCTTATGTTCGCGGACTTGTAATTCATGAACGGAAGTAAAAAACATGAAGCTAAGGCTATAATTATTATCACGTAAGTTGATTTTTTACTGAAAATTTTCGTGAATTCATTTCCTGTTAAAGCAAATATCTTCATTTTATGGAAATTCTCCTTTTAATGTATCTGCTCTGATTTAGTAGCGGCTATATATTCGTCTTCAAGCGTATGAGAGGCCTGATTTATGGAATAAACTTTTATATCAGTTTTAACAAGTTTTGCATTTAGTTTGGCAGCGGCTTCTTTTGAAAGACGTGCGCTTAGCCTCCCGTCAACTATTTTAGGATTTCCGGGAGTTAAATATTTTTCAAATACACCAAAAGCTTTCTCGAGCTGATCCACGTCAAATTCATAGTTTCTGATTTCATTTTCTTTGCCTAGTCTTATGTCCTTAAGGGTCTTAACATCTGTGAGAGCTCCTTTGTCGATTATGCCGAATCTATCGCACATCAGCTCCATTTCAGAAAGCAGATGACTCGAAACCAATACCGCCAGCCCATCTTTTTCAGCGTATTCTTTCAATGTATTTCTAAGGTCTCTTATTCCCGCAGGATCCAAACCATTGGTCGGTTCGTCCAAAACCAGCAGCTTAGGATTGTGAAGCAGAGCTTGCGCGACTCCGAGACGTTGCCTCATACCTAATGAATATTTTTTTACTTTTTCGTCTATTCTGTTTGATAGTTTGACTTTTTGTATTATTTCATCATAGCGTTCTTTGGGAATTGACCCATGCATTCTTCCGAATATTTTAAGATTTTGTCTGCCTGTCATATACGAATATAATTCCGGATTTTCTATTATTCCTCCCACATTGCGAAGGGCCTTTTCAAAATCTTTTTTTAGACTCGTTCCGTCTATTATTATTTCACCTTTATCAATGGACAAAAGGCCGACTATCATTTTGATAGTAGTTGTCTTGCCGGCGCCGTTTGGTCCTAAAAATCCAAAAATTTCTCCGGAATTTACAGAAAAGGAAACGTTATCAACGACCGTTTTCTTTCCGAAAGTTTTGGATACGTTCTTAAGTTCGAGTACAGGCGTCATAATCCGCTTATCTCCTTATATTCATGGTATATATAATAATAAAGAAAAGCTTTGTTTAGTCAACCTTTTTTTTCACATCTAATTTATAATTAATTTATTACAAGTGTAATATTAAGCATTAGTCATTTGAAAAAATAAATCTGCAGAGTAAAAAATACTTGCTTTTGGGGCTGTTTTATAGTATTATATCTAAGCATATTAGGTTGGTCCTTTAGCTCAGTTGGTAGAGCACCTGACTCTTAATCAGGGTGTCCAGGGTTCGAGCCCCTGAAGGATCACCATTTTTTTATGTTCAAAATTTACATCTTTGCAGTCTGGATCTGCATGCAGATTCGCTGTATTTTTTTATTATAACTACCATTGTTTGATTGTCAGCAGATTTGCTAAACCTCAATCTTTCCCCTTAACTTTTGCGCAAGTATTTTTATAACATCCAAATAAAAATTTATAATTATGTAATATTTAATTATACTTTTCTGTATTTCAGCACTTACGAAACGGTGCAGGCGATTAAGCCTATTTTTTAATAAATATAAAGATTTTAATATTATTTTATTTGTTATTTAAATAAAAATAAGATAAAAAATTAAAAAATAAATCAATAAAAAATATGCTTGAAATAATTTTCCTGAGTGATATTATATAGGCGTTTTCAATGACTGCAGTCATTAAAAACAGGGACGTGTCTGCGTTTCAGAATGTTTTTTGTTACGATAAACTGCATTTAAAAATATCTCAAAGACAGAATTTACGCCCTTTCATTTATAATTTTGGAGGTTTGGTTTAATGGAGTCGTATCGTTTTTTAGTAGATTTGATGTTGATACTGTTGTGTACAAAATTGCTTAGCATTATTACTAAGCGTTTTCATTTGCCGCAGGTAGTCGGAGCTTTGCTTGCAGGGCTTATTCTTGGTCCCGCTGTGCTTGGCTGGATTGGAGAAACAGAGTTTATAGATAAGCTTTCTAAGCTCGGAGTTATAGTGCTTATGTTTTGCGCAGGACTGGAGACGGATATTGTCGAATTGAAGAAAGCAGGAAAGGCATCCTTCATTATAGCATTAGTAGGCGTTGTAGTGCCGTTGCTGGGCGGTTTTATAGTGGCGTATATATTTAATCAGGAGCATCTTATTGCTTCCGACGCCACTGCGCCGATGATGCTTCAGAATGTGTTTATCGGCATTATATTAACGGCTACTTCAGTAAGTATAACTGTTGAGACTTTAAGAGAGCTTGGCAAACTGCATACAAGAGCAGGTAATGCAATATTGGGTGCGGCAATAATAGACGATGTTCTAGGTGTTATAGGGCTCACAGTTATAACGAGCATGGCAGACAGCAGTGTGAGCGTATGGCTTGTGTTGATTAAGATACTATTATATTTTGTTTTTGCTTTAATAGTAGGGGTAATATTTTACAAGCTGTTTGAAAAATGGATCAGCATGTATAACAGAGATAAGCGTAGATTCGTGATTGCCGCATTTGTATTTTGTTTGTTTATGGCATTTTCCGCCGAGTATTATTTTGGTGTGGCCGATATCACGGGGGCATATATTGCAGGATTGATAATAAGCGGTACGGAACGTACTAAATTTATAGCTTCTCGCTTCAATACGCTTTCATTCATACTGTTAAGTCCCATATTTTTCGTGAGCATAGGTCTTAAAGTTTCTCTTCCGACTATGTCCGCTCCCGTAGTATGGTTTTCATTGATTTTGGTTGTGGTTGCAATAATAACCAAAATTGTAGGCTGCGGATTAGGCGCCAAAATATGCGGCTTCAAAAATGATGAGTGTTTTCAGATCGGCGCAGGAATGATTTCGAGAGGCGAAGTTGCTCTCATTATCGCCGACAAAGGCGCGGCTCTTGGTCTGATGGGTTCAGCTTTTTTCGGCCCTGTTGTTATAGTGGTTGTAGCTACAACTATTTTGGCTCCTTTGTTCTTGAAAGTAGCGTTTAAGAATAAAGAAGAGTTAATTGCTTTGGAAACAACGGAAAAAGAATATCCATACAACAAAACAGATGATAAAGATCTTGTTTTGAACGACGCTCATACCAAAAAACTGAAAGAAAAGCTGGATAAATCTCACGGGAAAAGTCGCCCTTATCATACTTGATATTAAAAAAGAGAAATTTTAAAACATGAGCAGTCGAAAGAGTTTGCCGTTAATGTGTGATACTTTTTAATGCTTAAATTCTTGATCTTTTTTAAACAGTATAATTTAAACTGGCTTAAACAGAGTATTTCGTTGTTATATGCTGGTTTTGCAGCTTGCATATTTAAGTCTTATCCATATTTGCGCTTGCCGTCGTTTTCATATTTTTGATCGACAGTACGCATACCAAAATTGTCAGAATATCCGCGGCAGGCTGAGAAAAATATATGCCGTTTACGCCCCAGAATTCAGGTAATGTTAGAATAAACGGGACATAAAAAAGCCCCTGCCTGATTACGGAAAGAAAAAGCCCGTATTTTGACGCTCCGATAGTTTGGTAGGTAATGGTCATCATGCAGCACAATCCGAAAGCCGGGTACAGAACCATTTGAGAAATGAGAAGATGTTTGCCGTAATTGATGATGACTGGATTGTTGTTAAATAAAGAAATCAGCGGTTTTGCCAGCAGAATATATAAAACTGCAACAAGCGCCGTCAGCAACAGAGAATTTTTTAAAGCAAAGCGCACAGACTGATGAAATCGTTCTTTTTCTTTTGCGCCAAAAGCATAAGAAGCTACAGGCTGGTATCCCTGCATAAGTCCCATAACTATATAGCATCCAATAAGAATAAGTCTTTGAACCACGCCGTAAGCGGCAATAATTTCATCCGAGTCCGGCAAACCAGCAGCCGAAATGTTGGTTAAACAAGCAGCTACAGACAGGCAAATCTGGATTATTGCAGTCGGTACGCCGATTATGACAACAGTTTTAATAAGTTTCCAACTGATACGAAACGACTTTTTCTGAATTTTTATAATAGAACGGCCGCTGAAATAAAACCATAATAAAATGAAAAAAGTGACAAACTGTGAAATCGTCGTAGCCAAAGAAGCCCCTTCTACACCCATATTCAATCCCCAACTGAACATAAAGACAGGGTCTAATATGACATTAAGCAGTGCTCCGGTAATAACAGCGATAGAACTGATCTTTGCAGACGATTCTGCTCTTGCGGCGCAGTTCATACTTTGTGCCGGCAAATTTGCCAATGCGGCTATAAACATCCAAAAGGCGTAATCTTTCGCTAAAGGCAAAGATTCATCTGAAGCTCCGAACGCGCTCATCAACGGTTCTATAAAAACAATGCCGCATATACATAAAATCATGCCAATTGCTATAGATATACCAATGATTGTTGTGACTGTATGGCTTGCTTCTTCACTGTTTTTAGCCCCTAACTGGCGTCCGGCCAAAACAGCCGCGCCAGTGGCAAAAATATTTTCAATTGAGACCATAATAAGCAATAACGGCACGGTAATGCCAACAGCTGTTAATGCAATATCTGAATCCAACATTCCGATGTAAGCAGTATCAACTAAGTTATATATAGCCTTTGCCAGCAATGCGAGAGTAGCCGGAATCGCTAATTTTATAATTGCTTTTTGAGGAGGCATATCCGCTAAAATCATATTAGCTTTTTTTGTATCAGGCATGAGACTCATTCCTTTCGTTCAGCAACGCCGTATAACAAAATATCCAATGCTTTTCGGCAATTTTTTTCCTGTTCTTCAAACTCTGATGCGGATAATTCTGAAATCTGTTGCTTCGCATTAATAAAGTCTTGGAATTGTCTGAAAGTATCAATAACTTCAGTTATAGTGATTTGAGGTCTTAAAGCAATAGAAGATAATAGTTTTTCTAAAATACTGATATTCAGAGTATCAAAAGGTTTTTTTCGTTTCTGTACTTCTGATTTGAGATGGGCCGGTGGCGCGGTAATTGATTCACAGAAAATACGCTGATAAACAGAATGTTGTGCAAAAAAAGAAAGTCTGGCTGTAAAATATTCCTCCATTTGAGCTTTAGCGTCGCCCTCAGCCGCCTGAACTTTTTTTGCAAGGTGTTCTGTGAGTAATAAAAAACACTCTTCTACGCAAGCCAAATACAAATCATCTTTTGTGCTGAAGTAATGATAAATTATACCTTTGGATATCCCTTGTGCAGAGCAGACAGCGTTGATAGAACTTGCACCATAACCTTGTTTGGAAAATTCATTTAATGCGCTGTCCATAATCCGCCGCTTTGTTTGAAAGTTTTTTTCTTCTCGTTTCATAATTGTTCTCTGAAATATTGACTTATTGGTCTATTTTTGGAATTTTAACATAAATAGACTGACAGGTCAATATTGTCTTTAAAATGATTTGCATAATTATATGGTTTTTGTCGCGCGTTATATGATAATTGATTTTGCTTGTGCTAAAGTATTTTTCCTCTGGCAGATTTATGGATGGTATGTATCGTTGTTTTTAGCTGCAATCGTAGAAAAAGACACCGAAAAAAAGGTTTGTTTTCCTTTTTATGGTGTCTTTCTTTTAGGTAATTTATATGTTATAGATATAAACTTTTTGTGAAATTATCTATTATCGTTCAGTTTATTTTATTTCATATATAACCCGACCAGTTCGTAGTTTTTATCAAACATAAGCGTAAAAGTTGCTGAGTCATTTTCATATACGCAATTTATAACCACTACGCCGTAATTTTCTGTTCCTCCCTGAGAGGAAGCGTAGGCAATATTTTTGTATTCAATAAATTCTCCTGCGGCCGATAACTTATCGCCCCAAGCTGATTGCAGATCCTGCGCTTTTACTTGTTCGCGCAAGTCTTCTCTTATAAGTTTAACGACGTCTTCATATGACAAAGAATTTATTGTCTCTACTACTGTTTTTGCTTCTTGGGTTATTTTTTCTTGATCAAAACCTTCGGGGAGTCCTCCCGAACATCCTTGCAGAGCCATAACTACACATATAAATATTGTTAATGTCAAAATCTTTTTTTTCATGCATTTCCTCCATTGAAATTTTTTTTCAAATATAAGGCTGTTATTAACATGACAACGGAAAACAATGCCAAAATGATTTCAAGCAAAACAAAATTAATGCCCATATTGGCAAGCAGTAAAATTCCGCTGTCCATTAATGCGTGAAGAAACACAGCGATAATCAGATAAAAAATATTTGCGGTTTTAATGCTTTTCATAACAAGCAAAGATGCTGTAACATGAAATATGACTGCAAATATTCTTTCTAATGCGCCGAGAAACACAGAGAAAGCGTTTGCAGCGCTTTGGAATACAATTAATGAAGCCATTACATTGATTCCTACTAATATTAATGCCTCAATACCTCCGTGCCCCAATCCGAATGCGACAGCATTTTCATATGAAAGCTGTTTTTTCATGAAAAGCTTCATTATAATATATCTGCCGATATTTTCGAAAAGCGCAGCTGTTATCCCGAGAAACAAAATATACAAAACGGGATTTACATTGCTCATTGTCCAATACCAATTCATATTTGGCAGTACGTATTGCAAAAGAGGTATTCTCAGTATAAGCTGAAATACTGTGAACGTGAGCGCGCCCAAAAGATATGGTTTCAGCAAATTTTTTTTTGAGGCTGCAAAATATATCAAAAACGCTACAGGCATCACGAAACAAATAACTGCGCTGAAAATATAAGCTGCCATTTATCAACCTCTTCTTTGATAAAATTATATTTAACCAAGACGCATTAGTCAACACAAGGCTGCATAAATTAATTTTAGGCGCTTAACATGAATGGCGCTTTATGCTACAATGTTTAAACGCAAATAAAAAAAGGTGAGCGATTGATGAATGTATATCTTGATAACGCAGCGACTACAAGGCAGGATGAGTATGTAACGCAGTTGATAAACCGTGTGATGCTTGAAGCTTATGCAAATCCATCTTCCGTACATTTGATGGGACAGACGGCTTTGTCGTATGTCGAGGAGGCAAGAGAAATCTGTGCTAAAGCCATAAACTGCTTGCCGGACGAAATTATATTCACCTCTGGCGGCACGGAATCAGACAACATGGCTATAGTTGGTTACGCATGGAAAAATTCTGACAAGGGTAAGCATATAATTGCCAGCAGCATAGAGCATCATGCTGTGCTTGAAGCTTGCTGGAGGCTTGAAAGGACAGGATTCGAAGTAAGTTATATAGAGCCAAACTCAGAGGGTATTATTGAGCTGGAAAATATAAAGGCAGCCATTCGTGATGATACAATTCTTATTTCGGCGATGCATGTAAACAATGAAATCGGCAGTATTCAGGATATTGCTGCAATAGGAACTATTGCCAAAGAATGTGGTATCGCATTTCATACGGACGCGGTACAGTCTTTTACAAAGATTCCGATAAATGTAAAAGAAATGAATATAGATATGATGAGTGTATCAGCTCATAAATTTCACGGACCTAAAGGCATTGGATTTATGTATTTGCGCAAAGGTATTCAATTAGAGCCGCTTATAGTGGGAGGCGGTCAGGAGAGGGGAATGCGTTCGGGTACGATTAACGCTCCTTTAATTGCAGGCATGGCTCAGGCGGTAAAAATCGAGTTGTCTTCAAGAAAAGAAACCGAGCAAAAGATAATAAAATTACGTGAAATTCTTATGCAAAGACTCTTTGATTCATTGGATGGCATAAAAATAAACGGCAGTATTGAAAGCAGAATTGCGGATAACCTGAATTTATATATAAGCGGGATCAAAACGGATGAATTGCTTTATGCATGCGATTTAAACGGACTGTGCATATCCGCGGGATCGGCTTGTGCGGCTGGAACGATCCAGGATTCGCATGTTATTAAGGCAATAGGCAGAAATAAGGGAGGCGCGAGCGCACGCATTACTTTGAGCAAATATACTACAGCGGAAGAAATTGAATTTGCTGCGGAGACAATAATAGCCGCAGTTAACAAGCTGAGGAGTAAATAAAAAACAAAGCGGGGCGCCTGCGCCAAATAAAGCCGATTTTCGGCTTTATTTGAAGCAAAGGCTCCGCCTTTGCAATTTCTCGCAAGCGGGAAATGCGCAGGCGCCCCGCTTCGCTTTTTATACTTTAAACTGCTCAAAATAACCGCATTTTACATCATGATGTAATGTATAGAGGGTGGATTACACCAAAAAACATTACATCATGACTGGCGGCTCATTTGTGGCGAATGAAAAGACAGTTATGATAAAGGAGGGATGCCCTCGAACCTACCGTAACTGTCAACCACATTCCCACGAAAGGAGCCTTGTATGGAACTGACTTACACCAAATGCGGCAATTATCTCATTCCCGACCTTGTGTTATCGGACACCAAAGAGTACCATATCGGGAAATATGGCCGGTTGCGCCGTGCCTACTTAAAAGAACACCGGCCCATTCTGTATACCGATCTCATTGTCACTGAAAAACTGTTTCCCCATTTGGAGGAAATCGACACCGCCTGTCGGAAGCGGCTGGAAATTATCGAAAAAGCCATGATGCAGCAAGAGGGCGTCACAGAAGCCCTGAAAGATGCCGACCAGATGGCATGGGTGCGCTCCATGAACTCTATCCACAACAGAGCCGAGGAAATTGTCCTGGCTGAGCTGGTCTACTGCTGAGGGAGGGAACGCCATGATTTTAGAAGCCATGTATAACGGGGAGTTTTATCCCTGTGAAACAGTCGTTCCCACATCCCCGGAATACCGCAAGGCAGTCCAAACCTGTGCAGAGTTGATGGAGCAACTATCCCAGCGGCTCAGCAAAGAGGACTATGCTCTGGTGGAGGAACTCCGGGCGCAGAACGCTATCGCCCAGTGCGAGGAAAGTGAGAGCCATTTCAAGTATGGCTTTTCGGCTGGGCTGATCGTCCAGCAGGAGGCCTATGAGCAGATGCACCACAAGAAAGAAAAATAGCTAAGCGAACCCGCCTGATCAGAGAGAAACTGTTCAGGCGGGTTCGTTGTTTGGTGGTGGATTTATTCACACTCTTATGATAAAGTAGTATTAAATATAGTGTAATTAGCGGAGGTAACGCCATGAAAGTGGGGTTTTTACAATATGATGTTGTACATAATACAGAGAAAAATTTTGACTACATAATATCAACTTTGCAAAAACAGAATTGTGAATTACTGATTCTTCCCGAGCTATCCCTGTGTGGGTATTTGTTTAACAATCGAAATGCACTTCTTGAGTGTGCAGAGACAGTTCCAGCAGGAGCATCTACACAGCGTATGATTATCTTGTCAAAAGAATATTCTTGTACTATTGTTTTTGGACTTGCTGAAAAAGAAAACGGTAAGATCTATAATACCGCTGTGATTGTCAGCAAAGGTAAATTTATTGGTAAATACAGGAAAATACACCTAACAGATTTCGAAAAAAAGCTATTTGACAGGGGAACTGAAAATTTGGTTTTCGAAGTGGCTGGAATAAAAATAGGTGTTCAGATATGCTTTGACTTGTGGTTCCCGGAGGTTTCCAGAGAGCAGCTTCGCATGGGAGCGGATATTTTATGTGTATTGGCAAATTTTGGTGGAGAAACAACGTACCATATTTCAAAAATACGAGCCATTGAGAATTTGACTCCTCTAATACTGTGCAATCGAATTGGAGAAGAATCTATCCCCGATATAGATGCAGATTTTTTAGGAAAAAGTACAATTCTTGATGCTTCTGGACAAAGACTTTATATTGCCCCGGAAGGGCAGAACAACTTTGGCTGTTGTGAAGTTGCCATTTCTAAAATTAGGTCAAATATAATTTGCAACAATTTTGATCGTGAAATCGCTCTTCACTATTAATGTGCATAGAGTTCTAATGGGTGTGCTTTTATACTCTCCTGTCGAAAGAAGAGGACTATGCTCTGGTGGAGGAACTCCGGGCGCAGAATGCTATCGCCCAGTGCGAGGAAAGCGAAAGCCACTTCAAGTATGGCTTTTCTGCGGGGCTGATCGTCCAGCAGGAAGCCCAAGAACAGCTGAACAAGAAATAAGCGATGATTAAAAAAGCCCACGCAGCCGGAAAGAGAACCGGAGGCGTAGGCTTTCTGTGTATATGATTATCGGAACTACCTTTCCCAAAGGTGCGCCTTTTTAACGCCCATTCATATCCTTGTCGGGGCTGGTGCGATGCTTGGCCGGATATTCTGTCCGCTCTGTCGGGCGGTGTAGCTGAGCCGGAACACTCGGCTTGTCCAGCCCTGCCGACAAGGATGAGTGTTCTGCCTCTGCCTGTTGGAGCTGCTGTTCCAAACCTTTGAAAATCGTGAATACGTCCGGGAAAATCACTTTTGCCCCACGTTTAGCCAAAGCCAGTACACTGCGGGCGTTTTTCTCTACATCAGCTGCCACACGGCCATCAATCTGAATGGGCTGCTTGTTCTTGTCTATGTATGGAGTGAGATATTTTTCGGTTGCCGGACACATATTCTGAATCAGGAATGCCGTGTTTCTGCCAAGAACCGTGCCGAAGCGTATGGTATTGCATCGACCATACTTCTTGATTTTATCCTGTTCGATGCGCTTATATTTCTCGTATTTGGATGAAATGGGAACGATCCAGTAAATTTCGGGTATCCGTGCATCCGAAAACGCAAAGAAGCACGGACGGCTGTGTGGAACGCCGTCAATGGTATCTTTGTTCTGCATCAATTTGTCATCCGGGAAGTCCTGATAATACTCGTTAGATAGAAAATAGAGCTGCGCCCGTGGCATCAAGGTGTCCTCCTATACAAAAGTGACGCCCTGCCTTTCGACAGGGCGTCACAAACATTTGAATCCCGAACATTTGTAAGCCGCATATCGGGGAGCGAACAATATTTGTGATCCTGACCATTTATAAGCCGCGTATCAGGGAGCGAACAATATTTTATCGGGGGA